>JBGOUY010000085.1:0-14596 GCA_041477795.1 bacterium | reverse complement strand
GCTGGGCCCGGCCATCAACGACGCGACCCTGCGCGTGCTGACGCGCCTCGGGGCCCAGGTCGTGCTGCCGCGCGGCGTGGGCTGCTGCGGCGCGCTGGTGTTCCACCTGGGCGACCGGCCCGGCAGCCTGCCCCACATGCGCGCCAACATCGACGCCTGGCACGCCGAAATGCGGCGCGGCGGCCTGGACGCGATCGTCATCAACACCTCCGGCTGCGGCAGCGTGGTGAAGGACTACGGCCACATCTTCCGGGACGAGCCGGCCTACGCGGAGAAGGCCGCGGCCGTCAGCGCCATCACGCGCGACTTCAGCGAGGTGGCCGATGCGCTGGGGCTGCCCGAGGAGACGCGTGCGCCCGAGCCCCTGCGCGTCGCCTATCACGATGCGTGCTCGCTGCAGCACGGCCAGAAGATCCGCGCCCAGCCGCGCAGCCTGCTGGACGGCGCCGGCTTCACGGTGCTGGACCTGCCGGAGGGCCACCTGTGCTGCGGCAGCGCGGGCACGTACAACCTGCTGCAGCCGGAGATGGCCGCGGCGCTGGGCCGCCTCAAGGCCGGCCACATCGCGCGGGTGGCGCCGCAGGTGGTGGCGATGGGCAACATCGGCTGCATGGAGCAGATCGCCCGCTACAGCGACGTGCCGGTGCTGCACACCGCCGAGCTGCTGGACTGGGCGCTGGGCGGTCCGATGCCCCAGGCCCTGCGCCGCTCCGTCGGCGCGCAGACCTGACCCCTGCCGCCTGGGCCGCGCCCGCCGCGCGGCTCGGCCATCCCGCCGCTCCGCCCATGACCGCCCCCCTGCCCCTGCCGCCCGCGCTGCTGCACTTCCTGCAGCGGGCGCGCGTGGGCCGGCTGGCCACCGTGGACGCCGCGGGGCTGCCTTCCGTCGTGCCGATCTGCTATCAGGTCGCCGAGGGGCGGCTCTTCACGCCCATCGATGCCAAGCCCAAGCGCGCCGACTGGCGGCGCCTGCAACGCGTGCGCAACCTCCTGGCGCAGCCCCAGGTGGCCGTGGTGGTGGATCGCTGGTCGGAGGACTGGCGCCGGCTGGGCTGGGTGCACCTGCGCGGCGCTGCCGCGCTGCTGCTGCTTGAGGATATCGCCGCTGCCGCGCTGCACACCCAGGGCGTGGCCCTGCTGCGGGCCAAATACCCACAGTACCGCGCCATGGCGCTGGAGCAGCGCCCGCTGATCGTGGTGACGCTGAGCGCCGCCACGCACTGGGGCGACCTGACCCCGCCAGAAACCCCATGACCGCGCCGCCCGCCATGGAGCAGAGCCTGCCGCTGGAGCTGAACCCGGCCAACCTGCCCGCCTACCTGGCCGCGCAGGGGCTGGTGGACGACCCGGCCGGCGTGCGCGCGCGGCGGCTCACCGGCGGCGTGAGCAACCAGGCATTCTGGGTGGAGGGAGCGGGCGTGGCAGGAGCGGGTAGCCCCTGCGTGGTCAAGCAGGCCCGCCCGCGCCTGGCCGTGCAGATGGAGTGGCGCGCGGACGTCAACCGCATCGTGCGCGAGGCGGAGGCGCTGGACTGGCTGCACGCGCGCATCGGCCCGCCGCGCATCCCGCGCCTGCTGCACCTGGATCGTGCCGCCAAGGTGCTGGTGATGGAGGCGATCCTGCCGCCCGCGGAGAACTACAAGACGATCCTGCTGCGCGGCGAGGTGGATCCGGCCCTGGCCAAGCAGTTCGGCGGCCTGCTGGCGGAGATCCACAACGCCACCGCCGACGCCGCCACGCGCGAGCGCTTTGCGGACGCCACGTTCTTCGATCAGCTCCGCCTCAGCCCCTACTACGGCACCGTGGCCGAGCGGCACGCGGACCTGGCGCCGCGCCTGGCCGAACTGCGCGCGGAGTGCCTGCACGCGTGCTTCTGCCTCGTCCATGGAGACTACAGCCCGAAGAACGTCCTGATCCGCGACCACGGCGGTGCGCCGGGCGGTGCCCAGAACCTGGTGCTGCTGGACTACGAGGTGGCGCACTGGGGCAATCCGTCCTTCGACCTGGGCTTCGCGCTGACGCACTATTGCGCCAAGGCCCTGCACCTGCCGCGGCACGGAGCGGCGTTCCTGGCGGCGGCGCGCGGCTTCTGGGCGACTTACCAGGCGCTGGTGCGCCTGCCGGCGGCCTCCCGCGCCCACGCCGGGCACCACCTGGCCGCGATCCTGCTGGCGCGCATGGACGGCAAGAGCCCGCTGGAGTACTTCACGGAGGAGGCCCAGCGCGACCGCGTGCGCCGTCTCAGCCGGGCCGCCCTGCAAGCGGACGGCACGACGCTCGACGCGGTCATCTCCGCCGTGGAGGCGGAACTGCGCTTACACCCCACCTGACGCCCGCCATGCCCGTCACCATCGCCGCCGTGGACGCCCTGGAGGTGCTGGACAGCCGCGGCAACCCCACCGTGCGCGCCATGCTGCGCCTCTCGGACGGCACGTGCGCCGCGGCCGCGGTGCCCAGCGGCGCCAGCACGGGCGCCTTCGAGGCGCACGAGCTGCGCGATGGCGACCCCGCGCGCTACGGCGGCAAGGGCGTGCAGCGGGCCGTGGCCAACGTGCGCGGGCCGCTCGCCGCGGCCGTGCGGGGCCGCGATCCCTTCGACCAGGCCGGGCTGGACCGCGCGCTGATCGAGGCGGACGGCAGCCCGGAGAAGTCCCGCCTGGGCGCCAACGCCCTGCTCGCGGTGTCGCTGGCGGGCGCCCTGGCCGCGGCTCGGCAGGCCGGCCTGCCGCCCTTCCAGCACTTCGCCGCCCTGGCGGGCCACCCTGCCGGCGCCCGCCTGCCCCTGCCCATGATCAACCTCTTCTCCGGCGGCAAGCACGCCGGGGCGCAGGTGGACTTCCAGGACTTCCTCATCGTGCCGCGCGGGGCCGAGACGATCGCCGATGCGCTGGCCATGACCCACGCCGTGTACTACACGGCCCTGCGCATCCTGCAGGAGCGGCACGGCTACCAGCCGCTGGTGGCGGACGAGGGCGGGCTGGCACCGCGGCTGGCCTCCAACGAGGCCCTGCTGGCGCTGGCCGTGGAGGCCATCGAGGCCGCGGGCTACCGGCCGCTGGAACAGGTCGCCATCGCCATCGACGTGGCCGCGAGCCACTTCTACCGCGACGGGCGCTACCACCTGGCGGTGGAAGGCGCGGCCCTCTCCGCGGAGGCCCTGGTGGATCGCCTCGCGGACTGGCGCGCGCGCTACCCCATCCTGTCCCTGGAGGATGGGCTGGCCGAGGACGACTGGGAGCATTGGCCGCTGCTGACCCGGACCCTGGGCAGCCGCTGCCAGGTGCTGGGGGACGACCTGCTGGTGACCAACCCGCGCCGGATCGAGCGGGCCATCCTGCGCAGCGCGGCCAACAGCGCGCTGATCAAGGTCAACCAGATCGGCACGCTCTCCGAGGCGCTGGAGGCCGTCGCGCTGGCGCGCCGGGCGGGCTGGACGACGGTGGTCTCCGCGCGCAGCGGGGAGACGGAGGACGCCTGGCTGGCGGACCTGGCCACCGGCAGCGGGGCGGGCCAGATCAAGGTCGGCGCCATCACGCGCTCGGAGCGGCTGGCCAAGTACAACCGGCTGCTGGCCATCGCCCACGCGCACCCGGAGCTGCCCTACGCCCGCGGCGAGCTGGATCGCTTCGCGCGCTGAAGCACAGGCGCCCGCGACCCAGGGCGCGAAACCCCGTGCACACGGGCGGCGCTGGTCAGGCTGGGAGGCCCGCTGCGGCGCCGTGGGCGCGTCGCTACTCCGCCTGGGCGAAATAGCGGGTGAAGTCGCGGTCGGAAAGCGCGCCGACGAGTTCGCCGTTGTCGACCACCGGCAGCGCGCTGACCGCCTCCTTGAGCAGCAGCCGGGCCGCTTCGCGCACCGGCGCGCCCGAGCCGATGGTGATGGGACTGGCGGTCATGATCTGCTTGACGCGCACGCCTTTCCAGCGCTCCTCGGACATGCCGGCCGGGTCATAGTACAGGGCGAGATCGCGATCGGAGAGGATGCCCACCACGGTGCCCCGATCGACGACCACCAGATGGCGATTCTTCTTGTCGGCCATCACGCGCAGGGCATCGGCCAGCGTGGCTTCCGGCGCGATGGTGCCGGGGCTGCGGTTCATCATGTCACGGACGAGCATCGGCCCCTCGACTCCTTGGTTCGCTGAGGTGAGCGCGGCAACCGGGCGCTGTAAATGCAGCCCGGCACGGTGTATTTTCCGACGGGCGATGGCACCCGCAGCGCAGATATGTTTTTGACAATGCCTCGCGCAAAGCTTAAGAAATTGTGGCTTCGCCGCGCATCGAACTTGACAGATTTTCAGGGAGATTTCCAGACGCGAATCCCCGCTGGCGCGCAGTCTGGCGTTTCGATCCAAACGGAATCCCTCAACGCGGACCCTCTCCGCATCGTTCGTCGCCGCAATAGGATGCCCCAATGAGTGAGAGCACTCCCACGCTGCAGCCACCCCGCCCCTTGTTCGGGAGCGAACGCAAAGACTCCTGGTGGGTGGGCCCGCTGGCCACTGGCGTGGGCCTCCTGATCTTTGTCGTCTACGTCACCTGGGCCGGCCTGGTGGGCGTGCATTACCAGTGGGGCCCGTACCTGTCGCCCTTCTATTCGCCCCTCATCAATCCGGACTGGTGGCCCTTCTCTCCGGCCATCTTCATCCTGTGGGCGCCCGGCGGCTTCCGCCTCACCTGCTACTACTACCGCAAGGCCTACTACCGGGCGTACTTCCTGTCGCCCCCGGCCTGCGCCGTGGGGGGCCGGCCGCAGAACTACCGCGGCGAGCGCGCGCTACTGATCTTCCAGAACCTGCACCGCTACATGCTGCCCTTCGCGCTGGCGCTGGTCGTGTTCCTCGCGCACGACGCCGTCGTCTCGTTCCACTTCGCGGATGGCTGGGGCATCGGCGTGGGCTCCCTCGTGCTCACCCTCAACGTGATCTTCCTGGCCGCGTTCACCTTCGGCTGCAACTCCCTGCGCCACCTGGTGGGCGGCAACGTGGACTGCTACTCCTGCGTGCGCTTCGGGCCCCAACGCTACAAGGTGTGGCAGATCGTGACCCGCTTCAACGAGCACCATATGGAGTGGGCCTGGATCAGCCTGTTCTGGGTCGGGTTCACGGACCTGTACGTCCGTCTGCTATCCATGGGCATCATCACCGACTTGAGGATCCTCTAGTGGAGCACGAGATTCACGAGCACGACGTCATCGTGATCGGCGCGGGCGGCGCCGGCCTGCGCGCGGCCATCGAGGCCTCCAGCAAGGGCGTGTCCGTGGGGCTGATCTGCAAGTCCCTGCTGGGCAAGGCGCACACGGTGATGGCCGAGGGCGGCATGGCCGCCGCGCTGGGCAACATCGACAGCCGTGACAACTGGCAGGTGCACTTCCGCGACACCATGCGCGGCGGAAAGATGGTGAACAACTGGCGCATGGTGGAGCTGTTCTGCAAGGAAGCGCCCGACCGCGTCAATGAGCTGGAGGAGTGGGGCGCCCTGTTCGATCGCACCCCCGACGGCCGCATCCTGCAGCGCAACTTCGGCGGGCACCGCTACCCGCGCCTGGCCCACGTGGGCGACCGCACGGGGCTGGAGATGATCCGCACCCTGCAGAACCACGGCATCCACCAGGGCATCGAGGTGTACATGGAGTGCACCGTGCTGGACCTGCTCAAGGATGGCGACCGGATCGCGGGGGCCTACGGCTACTGGCGCGAAACCGGGCGCTTCGTCACGTTCCGCGCCAAGGCGGTCGTGCTGGCCACGGGCGGCATCGGCAAGTCCTACACCGTCACCAGCAACTCCTGGGAGTGCACCGGCGACGGGCAGGGCCTGGCCTACCGGGCCGGGGCGGACCTGCTGGACATGGAATTCGTGCAATTCCATCCCACCGGCATGGTCTGGCCCCCTTCCGTGCGCGGCCTCCTGGTCACCGAGGGCGTGCGGGGCGATGGCGGCGTGCTGAAGAACAGCGAGGGCAAGCGCTTCATGTACAACTACGTGCCCGAGATGTTCAAGGGCGAATTCGCCGAGAGCGAGGAGGAAGGCAAGCGCTGGCTCGCTGGCGACCCCAAGGCGCGCCGCCCGCCGGAGCTGCTGACGCGCGACGTGGTGGCCAAGGCCATCCGCTCCGAGCGCCTCGCTGGTCGCGGCAGCCCGCACGGCGGGGCCTTCCTGGACATTGCCACCCAGCGCTCGGCCGACGACATCCGGCGCAAGCTGCCCAGCATGCACCACCAGTTCCTGGAACTGGGCAATCTGGACATCACGAAGGAACCCATGGAGGTCGGCCCGACCTGCCACTACATGATGGGCGGCGTGCGCGTGGAGGCCGATACCGCCGCCACGACCGTGCGCGGGCTGTACGCGGCGGGTGAAGTGGCCGCCGGGCTGCACGGCGCCAACCGCCTGGGCGGCAACTCGCTCACCGACCTGCTGGTCTTCGGCCGCCGGGCCGGGGCCGCAGCCGCGGCCTATGCCAAGGACCATGCCGGGCTGCCGGCCGTCCATCCGGACCAGGTGCGCGATATCGAGCGGCAGGCCGTGGCGCCCTTCAGCGACAGTGGCACGGAAAACCCCTACACCGTCCTGCAGGACCTGCAGAAGTGCATGGAGGCCAACTCCGGCATCGTGCGCAGCAAGGATGAGCTGGCGCGCGGGCTGGATGAGCTGCGCAAGCTCGGGCAGCGCGCCGGGCGCGTCAAGGTGGAGGGCAACCGCCAGTACAACCCGGGCTGGCACTATGCCATCGACCTGCGCAATATGCTGGTCGTCTCCGAAGCGATCACGCTCTCCGCCCTGCACCGGGAGGAAAGCCGCGGCGGACACACCCGTGAGGACCACCCGCTCTCCAAGCCCGAGCTGGAGCGCGTCAACACCGTCGTGCGGGCCCGCAACGGGAACATGCAGCACGAGCACACGCCGCGCCCGGCCATGCCGGAGGAATTGGAGCGCATGCTGGCCTGAGGCCAACCCGGATCCCAGCGCCTATCAGATGGAGACCGATCCTTGACCGACGTCACCTTTCGCGTATTCCGCGGCCATGCCGGCAGCGGCGGCCTGCGGGAATACACCGTGCCCTTGAGCGAGGGCATGGTGGTGCTGGACGCCATCCACCACATCCAGGCCACGCAGGCCAACGACATGGCCGTGCGCTGGAACTGCAAGGCCGGCAAGTGCGGCTCCTGCAGTGCCGAAGTGAACGGCAAGCCGCGCCTGATGTGCATGACGCGCATGGACATGCTGGAGCTGGACAAGCCCATCACCGTGGAGCCGATCCGGCGCTTCCCGCTCATCAAGGACCTGGTGACGGACGTCTCCTGGAACTACCGCATCAACAAGCGCGTGCGGCCCTTCAAGCCCAAGCCGCGCGAGGCGGACGGCACCTACCGCATGATGCAGTACGACATCGACCGCATCCAGGAATTCCACAAGTGCATCGAGTGCTTCCTGTGCCAGGACGTCTGCCACGTCATGCGCGACCAGCAGAAGGACGACTTCATCGGGCCGCGCTTCCTGATCCGCGTGGCGTCGCTGGCGCTGCACCCGCTGGACACGGAGAACCGGTTGCGCGAACTGAAGGACGCGTTCGGCATCGGCTACTGCAACATCACCAAGTGCTGCACGGAAGTCTGCCCGGAGCACATCAAGATCACCGACAACGCCATCATTCCCCTCAAGGAGCGCGTGGCGGGCAACTTCTACGACCCGCTGGCCTGGCTCTGGCGCAAGGTGCGCGGCAAGCTGGCCGACCAGCGCGCCCAGGTGCACTGAGCCCCCGCACCGGACTTTTCCTCCCCCGCGACCGTCGATGCGCCTGCAAGGACGAACTGCGCTGATCACGGGCGCCGGCGGCCCCATGGGCCGTGCCATCGCCGAGCGCTTCGCCGCCGAAGGCGCGGCGCTGGCGCTGGTGGACGTCTCCGCGCGGCGCCTGGACGCCGCCAAGGCCTTTGTGCGCTCCCAGCTTGGCGCGGGGGCGGGGCTCTTCGCCCAGCGCTGCGACGTGACGGACGGCCCGGACGTGACCGCCCTCGTGGCCGCCGCGCAGGCCGCGCTGGGGCCGCTGCACGTGCTGATCAACGTGGTGGGCGGCATCCGCGGCACGATCAACCAGCCGCTGCAGGACATCGACGAGGCGCGCTGGGACGATACCTTCCGCCTCAACCTGAAGGGCACCTACCTGCTGACGCGGGCCCTCGCGCCCGGCATGAAGGCCGCCGGCTGGGGCCGCATCGTCAACATCGCCTCGGTGGACCTGGCCGGCGCGCCCGGCCGTGCGGACTACGGCGCGGCCAAGGCCGCCGTGGCCTCCCTCACGCGCAGCCTGGCCGCCGAATACGCCCCCGCCATCACGGTGAACTGCATCGCCCCGGGCGTCATCCGCACCTCGGCGGTGGAGCGCCTGCCGCCCGCAGCGTTGGAGAGCTTCCGCCAGCGCACCCTGCTGGGCCGGCTGGGGGAGCCGTCCGACATCGCCTACGCCGTGCTTTTCTTCGCCTCGGACGAATCCAGCTATATCACCGGCGAAACCCTGGCCGTCTCCGGCGGCATCCCCGCGCGGCTGTAGCTGCCGGCCGCAACGGGACGGCATTGGGAGACCCCCTCCCCACCCCTATTCTTCCATCGGCGGACGGTGCGGGCGGTGGCATCCGGCGCTCCGGGCGGCCTCGCGCAGGCGCTCGGCCATGGGTGTGGCCTGGGCGCCGGGGTGGCCCCTCCCGGCAACTCAGGTCGGCTCGGCAGCCTGGGCGCGGCGGGTGACCTCGTCCAGCAGCTTGAGGTAACTGGCGTAGCGCGCGGGATGGATGCGGCCCGCCTCCGCCGCCTCGCGCATCGCGCAGCCGGGCTCGCTTGAATGCAGGCAATCGGCAAAGCGGCACTTGCCAATCTGCGGCGCGAATTCCGGGAACAACGCGGCCAACTCCGCCGGGGCCACGCCATGCAGGCCGAACTCGCGAATACCCGGCGAATCGATGGCATACCCGCCCGCCTGCAACGGGATCAGCCGCGCCGTGCTGGTGGTGTGGCGGCCACGATCGGTGTGGAAGCCCACCTCGCGCACGGCCATGTGCCGGCCCGTGAGCAGGTTGAGCAGGCTGGTCTTGCCCACGCCCGAGTGCCCCACCAGCACCGAGGTCGCGTCCCGCAGCAGGGCGGCCAGGGGCGCCACGGTTTCCGGGCGGTGGATGTCCGTGCCCAGCACGGGGATGCCGAGGGGAATGTATATTTCTTCCACCGCGGCCAGCTCCCCCGCATCGGCCAGGTCCATCTTGGTGATGCAGATCAACGGGGGCATGCCCGCGCGCCACGCGGCGGCCAGGAAGCGATCCAGCAGCCCGGGCCGCAGCGGCGGCCGCCGCACCGAGGCCACCACCACCACGCGATCCACGTTGGCCGCCAGCACCTGCGGCTCGGCGGGCTGGTTGGCGCGCTTGCGATCCGCCAGGGCGCGCGTCAGCTCGTTCCGGCGCGGCTCGACGGCGCTCACGGCGCCCGAGCCGTCCGGGTTGGGCGCCCAGCGCACGCGATCGCCCACCACGGGCCGCTGCGCCTCCTTCAGGCGGCCGCGCAGGGAACAGACCACCTCCTGCCCGGCGCTCCACACCAGGCAGCGATCGGCATAGACGGCCGCGATGCGCCCCGGGCGCTCCTCGCCCGCCGCTCCCGGCACGGCCGGCCGGCTCTCCTCATCGGACGCGTCGCTCATGCCCCCACTGTAAAGGGGGCTCCGCACCCGCACAAGCGCCCCGGCCGCGCACCCTCCGCTGGGGGGCGGCGCCGCAGCGCGCAGCCGGGCGCTCCGCCCCGGCGACCCGGCTCCAGCCCCGCCGCCGTGGGCACCCGGCGCCGGCGCCAGTTGTGCTGGGGCGGCGCCCGTGATCTCATGGGTGGGTATGCTCGGAAGCCCGCGCCCTTGCCGCCGGGCGACCCCTCCCGAGACGAGCCGCCCCTCCCGATGACCGATCCCGCCCACACCCAGGCCCCTCCGGACGCTGGGCCGGCCCTTCCCAACATCGCCCTGCGCACGGCGGGCCTCGGCTTCGGCGTCGGCGTGCTCAACGGCCTGCTCGGCGTGGGCGGCGGGATCCTGCTCGTGCCGGGCATGATCTTCCTGCGCAACGCCTCGGCGCAGGTGGCCGTGGCCACGTCCCTGGGCACGGTGCTGTGTCTGTCCAGCCTGGCGCTGGTGGTGCACCTGTACATTTCCGGGCTCTACTTCAGCCTGCTGGGCAGCGGGCTGCTGCTCGCCGCCGGCGTGGGTGGCTCGATGCTGGGCAGCTACCTGCTCAACCGCTTGTCCCAGCGCTGGGTGCTCTACTTCTTCGCGGCCTTCACGTTCACCGCTTCCACCAACCTGATCCTGCAGGGCCTCGGCTTGATGGCGGGAGCGGCCGGCCCGGCGCTGGCCCCGCCCATCTGGAGCTACGTCACCATCGGCGGCGTGGCCGGCATCCTGTCGGGCATGCTGGGCGTGGGCGGCGGCGGCATCGTCGTGCTCTTCTTCGCGCTCGTCTTCCACACGCCCATCCTGGGCGGGCTGCCGCTGGCGCTGGCGATCAACGTCGTCAATGCCGGCGCGGGCGTGATTGCCCAGCGCGGCACCGGGCAGACGCACTGGGACGACGTGGCCAAGCTCGTGCCCGCCGCCCTGGTGGGGATCGCCGTGGGCGTCGCGCTGGCAATCGTCATGCCAGCCAACGCGCTCAAGGTGCTCTTCGCGCTGTTCTTCTTCTACATGGGTTGGCGGCTCGTGCGGCGCGGTGCGAGATTGCGATGACGGCGGCGGCTCAAGACGGGCTCGAAAATTCCGCGCCACATAAAAAATATCAGCGCCCCTCTTCCATGCAAAACGCGACGGAATGGCGGGGCCCGGCGCGAGCCGGCGTTGGTTTCAGCTTCGCCCGCAACCTGCCCCGCGGTTCCCGCCACAGGTACCGATGCCGGGTTTTGAAAGCGATTTCAATGGCTTCCAAGTAACCTGCTGATATGTAATGCCCCGGTTCATAAACTTTTTGAATTCCCCCGCGAAGAATAATTTTAGTCAATCAAATTGAGCCGTGGGAACAGCAGACAAGACACTTTGCAGAGCCAAGCGCACTTTTTCGTTGGAATTCGATGGGGCAATATGATTGGTTACCCCCTAAGGAGATCGTGGCGGAGCGAATGAGTCGACGCCGCGATTCGGTGCGCCAGCAAGGCATTTGCGCGCATCACCCCGGTTGGAGGCTCCGGGATGCTCGATGCAGGAACCGCCGCCGTAGGATGAAAAAAGTGGCGTGAGGCGGAGGCGGGTGCCGGACAGTTACGCAGTGCCTAGACTTGGGGCGGCAACACGGAAACGCAGAACCGACGTGTGACCGCAGGTCTTCCGTAGTCTTCATCAGATCCAGTCGATCTGGCGAGCCAACGCGTTCATTCAACGTGCTCGCATAGGTGTGCCCTCGCGATGATCGTCTGCAGCGGAGCGGATATGCAGGGACGACAGGTGCGTCGCTATAGCCACACGATCGCCCTGGAGGCGGCGTTGCTGGAGCTGATGCGCCTCTACGACCGTTACGGCGGCACCCATGCGCCCGTCCCCGCGCAGATCGAGGCGGAGATCGAGCGCTGCCTCGGCCAAGCGCCCGCCGCCCGCGAGGGCCTGCAGGCGCGCATGCAACAGTTGCTGCGCACCCGCGACCTGCACCACTACCTCAGCGAGGATGCCGAACTGGTGCCCCTCAAGCTGCGCCTGTACGAGCTGCTGCTGGAGCACCGCTCCGCCGCCGAGTGCTGGGCCGCCGTCCGCGCGCTGCTGCTGGAGCAGGTGGACCGCATCTGCGAGACCCCGCTGCCCGGCCTGGCCGCCAATCTGGAGCTCTACCGGCGCTGCCTGAGCGATCGCTCCAGCCGGCTCGGCAAGCTGCTCCTCACCACCGCCCTGTTCAATCTCGACCGCGACGGGGAGAAGCCGCCGCCCAACCTGCTGCTGCACTTCCGGCGCGGGCGCTTCCCCCACCACTGGTGGGAGATCTGCACGCCGGGCGGGCGCACGGCGCACCTGGGCACCCTGGAAAGCTGGGTGCCGAGCCAGCCCCTCTCGCGCTGGGAATACCTGGCGACCGACCTGGCCTGCGCCTTGTTGCGCGATCTGCAGCACGCACCCGCCCAGCACCGCTGGGAACGCGGTGCGCCAGCGCCGGCGCCGGGCCACAACCCGGCCACGCCCGAGCCGGAGGCGGTCTACCTGCGCTTCGATGCCGATGCCACCGGCGAGGCCCCCGCGCAGATGGAGCTGTTCCCGCTCGAGGGCGGCACGCTGCTGACCGGCCTGCTGCACCGCGTCCAGCGCCGCCAGGGGCCCCACGGTGCACGCCTGCTGGCCGCCCTCTGCGCGTGGCTGGGCCGCGTCGCCCCGGGCGAGACGGTGGAGCTGCCCCGGGCGGCCCTCGCCGCCGAGGCCGGCGGCGGCGACACCTCCCTGCGCGGCCTGCGCACGCGCATGCAGCGCCTCGAACGCATCGTCGCCGAGCTGCAGCAGGTCGAGCTGACCCGCGTGCGCGGCACCAATGGCGCCTCGCGCGCCCGCACCACGCGCCTGCTGGCCGTGCTCGGCCGCGGCGGCGCCTGGAGCGACGCCCCCCGCGGGCCCGCGCCGGCCGGAATGGACACCGCCCTGCTCGTGCTGCCGGACCCGTGCCTGCTCTCCGGGCCGGACAGCCTGGCCGCAGCCTTCCGCGACCTGCCCGCGCCGCTGCTGGCGAGCGCCGGGCGCGAGCACCCACACCTGCTGCCGCTCTACCTGTACCTGCGCCGCTGCTGGAGCGGGTCGGGCGGCCCGGGCCTGCGGCCCGTGCACCCGGCGGCCGCGAGCCCCGTGGTGGAGCACACCGCGCGCGCCCTCTTCGAGGACGCGGGCATCTGGATTCCCGACACAGGCCGCTACCGCGCCATCGAGGCGCTCAAGCGCGACCTGGAGTTCATGCGCGAGCAGGGCTGGCTGGGAAGCTGGCGCCTGCAGCGCAGCGACCTGCGCGACGCCCTGGAGGATCGTTACCGGCTCCAGGCACCCGGCCCGGCCGCCGCACCGGTACCATTGCCGCTGCGGCCAGGCATGCCTGCGGGCGGGGAGGCCCTCACGGGGTCGTGACGGAAAGTCGGGTGGCCCTGCCCAGGTGCGCGCGACGGAGCAGCGACGGCTCTCACGGAGGAGAACCTGCGGCAGGGCCGCTCTACATTGCAGCGAGCGACGACAGCGTATGGCCGGCACAGCAGCCAGCAAGGACGGCACGCACAAGGAAAAGGTGGCCCTCGTTACGGGAGGAGCCCGTGGAAATGGATTCGCAATTGCCAAGGGAATGGCGGTAGCGGGGGCCACCCTCTTTGTGCTGGACATTGCACGCGACCTGCCGGCCGTGCCCTATGCGCTCTCCAGTGAAGCGGCTCTGCAAGAGGCCGTGGAGCGGCTGCGCACGATCCACCCCCGGGTGCATCCCCTGCGCTGCGACGTCCGCTCGGCGGCCGAGGTCGATGCCGCCGTGACCGAGATCGAGGCGCGCGCCGGCGGCGTGGACATCCTCGTCAACAACGCCGGCGTCATCGCCCTCAATCCCCTCACCGCCGTCAGCGACGCGGAGTGGGACGTGCAGCACGACGTGATCGTGCGCGGCGCCTTCAACTGCTGCCGCCGCGTCCTGCCCGGCATGAACGCCCGCCGCTGGGGCCGCATCGTCAACGTGGCCTCCGTGGCCGGGCATCGCGGCATCGGCACCGGCGTGGCCTACACCGCCGCCAAGCACGCCCTGATCGGCCTCACCCGCGCGCTGGCCATGGAGGTCGCCCGCCAGCACATCACCGTCAATGCCGTCTGCCCCGGCACCGTGCCCACGGACCTGCTGCGCGGCATGGGCGGCACCCTGGCCATGGACGACGCCGAACGCCTGGAAACCTTCACCTCCCGCCACCTCAGCGGCCGCCCCATCGCCCCGGAAGACGTCGCCGCCGCCGTGCTCTGGCTGGCCTCCGATGCCGCCGCGCGGGTCAACGGCACTTCCCTCTTCGTCGACGACGGCTGGCACGCGCACTAGCGCGGCGCCTCCGCTGCCCGGCTCACGCCGGGCCGCATCCTGCGGGCCGGCCCTCGCCAAAGGAGAGGGCCGACCCCATCGGCAACGGTGGGCGGGGGAGCGCGCTCCCCCGCACCCCCAGCATGGAAACGGCACCTGCCACCTGACTACCGCGCTCCGCGAGCGGAGCGGGGGCGGTCCCCCGCCAATCGGCTTCGTTTGGAAATTCCCCCTGGATCGCGCCGGGCCGCACCCGCCGGGACCGCTCCCCCTGGCCCCCTCTCCCACGGGAGAGGGGGAACTTCGCCGCGGACCTGCCAGGTCATTGCCCCTCCCCTGTGAGCCCCGCTTGCGGGGCGAACCGCCAGCACCGGGGGAGGGGCAGCAGCGCGTCAGCGCTGCGGGGCCTGTCCCGAGCGAAGTCGAGGGGAGAGCTCCCGGCACCTGGCTTCGTTTGGAATTTTCCACTGGATCGCGCCAGCCAGCCCCCAGAGCGGGTTAGATAGGGACCACCTTACCACAATCGGCGGACAATTGCAGCAGACATGATCGGGAAGAAGCGGAAG
>JBGOUY010000083.1:0-15215 GCA_041477795.1 bacterium | reverse complement strand
GCTCTCGTGCCGGCCCGCCCGCTGGGCGGCGCGCTGCTGCCGGCCCGCCCGCTGGGCGGCGCGCTGCTGCTCAGCGCTTGGCAGGGTCGCCAAAGCGGCGCAGCAGGTCGTCCAGGCCGGCTCCGGTGGGCTGCGGCGGCGCGGGCGAGGCCGGTGCAGCGCCCGCGTCAGGGGAGGGGGATGCGGATGGCGGGCGCTCACCGCCGCCCGCGCGCCGCCCGCCGCCTCCCGCTCTGGCAGCGCGGGAGCCGCCGCGCGCTGCGCGGGGCGCATCCGAGCGGCGGCCGGCGGCCTTGCGATCGCCCTGGGCCGCCGGCCGCGCCGCGCCGGCCTCGGCCCGCGCCCCGGCCAGGTCCGGCTGCGACTTCATGGACAGCGCGATGCGCCGCAGCTCGGGATCGACGGAGAGCACGGTCACGCGCACGACCTGGCCCACCTTGGCCACCTCGCCCGGATGCTGCACGAAGCGATCGGCCAACTGCGAGATGTGCACCAGGCCGTCCTGGTGCACGCCCACGTCCACGAATGCGCCGAAGTGGGTGATGTTGGTGACGACGCCCTGCAGCGCCATGCCCGGCCGCAGGTGCGCCAGCTCGGTCACGTGCTCGCTGAACTGCACCGCGTCCGCCGCCCCGCGCGGATCGCGCCCCGGCTTGCGCAGCTCGGCGAGGATGTCCTGCAGGGTCGGCAGGCCGATCTCCCCGGTCACGAAGGCCGCCGCATCGATGCGCTCCGCCAGGGCCTCGCTGCCCACCAGTTCGGACAGCGGCACGCCCAGCGCCGCGGCCATGCGCTCCACGACCGGATAGTGCTCCGGGTGCACAGCCGAGGCATCGAGCGGATTGGCGCCGCCGGGGATGCGCAGGAAGCCCGCGCACTGCTGGTAGGCCTTGGGCCCCAGGCGCGGCACGCGCAGCAGCTCCTCCCGCGTCGCGAACGGCCCGCGCGCATCGCGGAACAGCACCACCTCCTTGGCCTGCGCGGGCCCGAGTCCCGAGACGTAGCGCAGCAGGGCCCAGGAGGCCGTATTCAGGTTCACGCCGACGCGGTTCACGCAGAACTCCACCGTGTCGTCCAGCGCCTGGCGCAGCCGCGTCTGGTTCACGTCGTGCTGGTACTGGCCCACGCCGATGGACTTGGGGTCGACCTTGACCAGCTCGGAGAGCGGGTCCTGCCAGCGCCGCGCGATGGAGACGGCCCCGCGGATGGTGAGGTCCAGGTCCGGGAACTCCTCGCGCGCCAGCTCCGAGGCGGAATAGACCGAGGCCCCGGCCTCGTTCACCAGCAGCGCGCGCGCCGCCAGGCGCTGCGTCTTGAGCACCTGGATGACGAAGGCCAGCAGCTCCCGCGCGGCCGTGCCGTTGCCGATGGCGACCACCTCCACGCCGTGGGCGCGGATGGCGCGCTCGATCGTCTGGGCCGACTGCCCGACCTGGTTCTGCGGCTGCAGCGGATAGATCGTGCCGTGCTCCAGCAGCCGCCCCGTGCCATTCACCACGGCCCACTTGGAGCCGGTGCGCAGTCCCGGGTCCAGGCCCAGCACCACGCGCTGCCCGCCCGTCGGCTGCAGCAGCAGGTTGCGCAGGTTCTCCGCGAAGATGGCGATGGAGGCCTCGTCGGCGGCTTCCTTGAGTCGCACGCGCAGCTCCACCTCGATCGCCGGCGCGATCAGGCGGCGGTAGCCATCCTCCAGCACGAGCCGCCACTGCTCGCGCAGGCGCCCGTCCGTGCCTTCGCAGAACGTGCGCTCGAGCTGCGCCAGGATCTCCGGCTCGGGGGCCTGCACGGACACGCGCAGCACCTTCTCCGTCTCGCCGCGCCGCAGGGCCAGGTAGCGGTGCGCGGGAATGCGCGCGAGCGGCTCATCGAAGGCGTAGTAGTCGCTGAACTTGGTCTTGCGCTCGACGTACTGCGCCGTGGCCGTGGCGCCGATGCGGCCGCTGCGCCAGGTCGCCGCGCGGATCCAGGCGCGGCTGTCCGCGTGCTCGGCCACCTGCTCGGCGAGGATGTCCCGGCAGCCGCCCCACACCTCCTCCGGCGCGATCGGCTCCGCATGGCCCGCGATGAACGCCGCCACGGCCGCGTCCGCCTCCGCATCGGCCAGGCGGTCGCGGAAGAGCGCCTGCGCCACGGGCTCCAGCCCCTTCTCGCGCGCGACGGTGGCCCGCGTGCGGCGCTTGGGGCGGAAGGGCAGGTAGAGGTCCTCCAGGCCCTGCTTGGTGTCGCTGGCCTCGATCCGCGCGCGCAGCTCGGGCGTGAGCTTGCCCTGGGACTCGATCGTCTCCAGGACGGTGCGGCGGCGCTCCTCCAGCTCGGACAGGTACTGGAAGCGGTCGCGCAACTGGAGCAGCACCACCTCGTCCATGCTGCCCGTCTGCTCCTTGCGGTAGCGGGCGACAAAGGGAATGGTGTTGGCGTCCGCCAGCAGCTTGAGCGCGTTGCCGACGTGGCCGGGCGGCAGGCTCAGCTCGCCGGCGAGGGTGCTCACCAGGTCCATCATCGCTGCGTGCTCCAGAAGGTGCGGACGTGAGGCGGGCCGCCGTGGCACGGCGCGCCCGTCCCTCCTCGTGTCACCGTAGCCCCCTGCCCGGCCCCTTGCCAAGGCGCCGGGGCGCGGGTGGGAATTGATTGCGCCGCAGAATCGTTTGAAAATCCATGAAAAAGCCGGTACGCATAGAACACCATCGGGGCGTGCATCCGCCAGGAGAGGTGAGCTGAAAAACGGACTTTTCAGAATCCGACGCGACCCGGGCCAATGTCCGGTCAGGGATAGACACAGGACGAGCGATTCCTGCCGATTCCCCTGCTGTGTGGCCGCCTTCCGCGGACCAGGGCTCTCGCTGTCGCCACCACGTCAACGCTGCTGCATCGTTGACCCCTTGGATCGTTAGGGGTCCCATGGACATTGCGAGCGTCATCGGATGGGTTGTCGCCTCCGTCCCCGTTGTGCCGGGGACAGGCTCCGGCGCGACCGCCGGCCTCGACTTCCCGCCGCTGCCGATCGGGCAGGGCGCCGTGCGGACGTTCTTCCCGCCCGTGAACCTGCCGGGCCTGGGGGCATCGTCAGAAACAGGGTCCTCGTCGGCGAAGGGCCGGCCCGTCCGCGCTGCACCAACGCAACGCGGCAGGGGCGGGCACGCAGCCGGTGCGTGGAGATCGGGATCCTGAACCGGGGCACCGCGCCGCGCCAGCCCTAGGGCCGGCGCGGCCGGACCCGAGGGAGGACGAGGGATGGCGCAAGTCAACGAGGTCAATATCCGGAGAGGAGGCACCATGGCTGAAGGCGGAGGCGAAGGCCGCGGCGGCGGTGGCGGCGGCGGCGGCGGTGGAATGGGCCGCCTGATCAAGATGATCCTGGCGCTGATGCTGCTCGTGCTGCTGGCCGGCGGCGGCTATGCCGCCTATCTCTTCCTCACGCCCAGCAAGGCCAAGTCCAGCGCGGACGCCAGCGCGGCGCTGCGCCAGGACGGCGGATCGATCAAGAATCCGCACTACCTGCCGCTCGGGGACTTCATCGTCAACCTGGCCGACGGGCGCCGCTACCTGAAGACCAACCTGCAGCTTCTCATCAGCGACGAGAAGGCGCAGGCTTTCCTGCAGACGCGGCTGCCCGAGGTGAAGGACCTCATCATCGCCGAGCTGCAGACGCTGAGCTCGGAGCAACTGCGCGACCCGCGCAACCAGGAGTTGCTGAAGAGCCGGCTGCTCACGAAGATCGAGTCCTTGCTGCCGGCGGGCAAGGATCGGGATTGGGAGGATCCCAAGCCGCTCAAGAAGGTGTTGATCACGGAGTTCTATCTGCAGTAGGGACGGGGCCGGGCCGGGGACGATTGCATTGAAATTGCATGGAATTCGGCTCCTGGCCGCGCGGCGTTCCCATCGCGTGGACAGCGGGCGCGCAAGGGGCGCCCCATCCCGCAACTGCCAGAGGTGCCATGGCTGACGACCTGGATTTCGACTCGTTCGAAAAGCTGGACGACCTGGACTGGTCCGAGCTGGAGAAGAACGTCAAGGAAGACGCCAAGACGGGCGCAGCCGCGCCTGCCGCCGGGGGCGCAGCGCCCGCGGGCGGCGGCAACGAGGCCACCATCAGAGCCGGCGGCCACCACATCGACATCAACTACCTGCTCGACGTGGGCCTGCAGGTGTCCGTGGAGGTGGGGCGGCGGCTGTACTTCATCAGCGACATCCTGTCCTGGGACCCGGGCAGCATCATCGAGCTGGACCGCCTCGTCGGCCAGCCGCTGGACCTGCTCATCAACGGCAAGCCCGTGGCCAAGGGCGAAGTGGTGGTGGCCAACGACAAGTTCGCCCTGCGGATCATCGAGATTCTCGATCCGCGCGACCGCATGCTAATGCTGCAGAGCTGACCGATCGCCATGAAGCCTACGACCCTGCTGACCTTGCTGCTGAGCGCCGCGGTGCTGCTCCTGCACGCGGCAGGCGCCGACGCCCAGCGCTTCCCCCGCCAGCTCGAGAACATCAAGATGTTCGGCAAGGGGGAGACGATCGAGTTCATCTTCTCCCAGGCCTACGAGGGCACGCCGGCGGTGGACTACCAGAAGGGCGCCTTTGCGCTGAGCTTCAGCGGCACGGGCAGCACCAAGCCGGTGCGCTCCCTGCGTCCGGTGGAGGAGAGCATCTACAAGGAGATCAAGGTGGTGGAGAACCGCTACTCCACCACGGTGACGTTCCTCCTCAAGGATCCGGCGCAGAACCTGAAGGGCAAGCTGGGCTTCACGCCGGACAAGAACGTGCTGAAGGTGGCGGTCAACGCCCCTGAGAGCAAGCCGGTCACCTCGCCCCAGGGCCAGGCGGCGCAGGATCTGCTCAAGGAGATGGAGAGCCGGATCGCTGGCGGCACAGGCACGGCCGGCGCGCCGGCGGCCGCCGCCTCCGCTGCCGCCCCCGCTGCTGCTGCGGCGCCCGCCGCAGCCCAGGCTGACGGGAGCCAGGGCAAGGCCGCCGCGGGCGGCGCCCTGGCGCTGGGCGATCTGGGCGGCAACCAGTTCTTCTACTCCCTCATCACCATGGTGATCGCGCTGGTGATCATCGTGGGCGCGCTGTACGGCGTGCTGTACCTGTACAACCGCTTCCTGGCGACCCGGCTGCGCCGCTTCACCGGCTCCCATTCGATCCGGCAGGTGGCCTCGTTCCACATCGGCCCGCGCCAGCGCATCGTGGTGCTGAACATCAACGACGAGATCATCGCCTGCGGCGTCACGCCGTCCCAGATCACCTACCTGACGCATCTGGGCGGCAAGGGGCATGCGGGCCGCTTGCCAGGCAGCGCCGAAGGCGCGCCGCCGGGCGAGGGCTCCGGCGCGCAACCCGGCTCCAAGGCGTTGGGGGGCCTGCCGGCGGAGCTCCAGCCGGCCCGCTCCGATCCGGTGCACCAGTTCGCGGAAGTGCTCAAACAGAAGGTGCGGTCACTCAAGCGCATCAACTAGCCGCCCGTGCGCCCGGCGCGCGGCGCGGCCGGCAGGATGCCGGCCGCGCCGCCCGCGGACGCGCTCCGGCGCGATGCGCAGTCACTCACGCAACCCCCCGGTCCATGAGCGCTCGCCTCTTGCGGAAGTCCGGCTGGATGCTGGTCGTTCTGCTGCTGTTGTCCATCCAAGCCCACGCCCAGACGCCGATCCCCGGAGTCAACATCTCCGTGGGGCGCGCCAACAGTCCCCAGGAGGTCGCCACCTCCCTGCAGATCCTGATCATCCTCACGGTGCTGACCCTGGCGCCGGCGATCCTGATCATGACGACGTCGTTCACCCGCATCATCATCGTGCTGGCCTTCCTGCGCCAGGCGCTGGGCACCAACCAGTCGCCGCCCACCCAGATACTCGTGGGCCTGGCCCTGTTCCTGACGTTCTTCATCATGCAGCCCGTCTGGTCGGACATCAACGACAACGCCTTCCAGCCCTACATGCAGAACCGGCTCAACCAGACCCAGGCGCTGCAGCGCGCCAGCGTGCCGCTCAAGGACTTCATGCAGAAGTTCGTGCGCGAGAAGGACCTGGCGCTGTTCCTGCGCATCGCCAACATCCCGCGGCCGCGCACGATCCAGGACGTGCCCTTCCACGTCATCGTGCCGGCGTTCATCACCAGCGAGCTCAAGACCGCCTTCCAGATCGGCTTCCTGCTCTACATTCCTTTTTTGGTGGTGGACCTTGTGGTATCTTCGGTGTTGATGGCGATGGGGATGATGATGCTGCCGCCGATCATGATCTCGCTGCCGCTCAAGCTTATGCTGTTCGTCCTGGTGGATGGCTGGAACCTCATCATCGGCTCGCTCGTCGAGAGCTTCTTTGTCCGCTAAGGCGCTGCCATGACGCCGGAATTCGTCATCACGGTGGGCCGTGAGGCCATGATCACCGCGTTCTACATCGCGGCGCCACCGCTCATCGCCGCGCTGGTGGTGGGTCTGATCGTGTCCATCTTCCAGGCGGTCACGCAGATCCAGGAGATGACGCTGGCCATCATCCCCAAGATGGTGGCCGTGCTCGTGGCGCTCATGATCGCCTTCCCCTGGCTGCTGGAGATCCTCACCACGTACACGACGAACGTGTTCCGGCTCATCCCCACCGTCGTGCGGTGAGCGCAGGGCCCCGCACCCGGAACCGCAGGCGCGCACACCGTCGCGAGCGAACCCCGCACCCACGGTGCCACTCCACCCGGGAGCCACCGGCCCGGTCCGGCCATAACTGACGAGGAGCACTCGTGTCCGACCCCCTGCAGCACGAGCCGGCCGCCCCCACGGCGCGCTCTCCGCTGGACCTCTCCGCGTCCCAGGAGCGGCGCTGGAGCGATAACCTGGACATGCTCAAGTCGCTCTTCCTGGGCCTCGTCGCTACGGCCGTGTTCTACGAGGTGTTCCCGATCCCCTTCATGGTCAAGGGGCGGCTGCTGGCGATGCTCCAGGCCGATAGCTGGGTCACCCCGACGATCGTGGGCATGACCTTCTGGTCGCTGATCCTGCTCTGCTACAAGGCGCTGCGCTTCCGCGCCGAGCGGCGCGTGTGGCAGGCCTTCCGGGATCCGGCGGTGGCCCCGCTGCTGGAGCGCACCCTCTACGCGCGGGAGGTGGACGAGGTGGTGCTGGCCCTGCGCGAGGCGCTGCGCGGCCTGCGCGTGCGTCGCTTCGAAGACTCCATCCTCTACCGGCGCGTGCTGCGCGTGCTGGCCTTCGTGCGGGCCGCCACCAAGAAGGAGGGGCTGGACGCCCTGCTCGACTACCAGGCGCAGATCGACCTGAAGAAGCTCGAGAGCAGCTACACGGTGCTGCAGGTGTTCATCTGGGCCATCCCGATCCTGGGCTTCATCGGCACGGTGCTGGGCATCGGCGACGCGGTCAACGAGTTCTCCCGGTTCATCCAGACGGCGGAGACCGGCGGCGAATTCACCGGGCAGATGCGCGCGGCGCTGGGCGGCGTGACGGGCGGCCTTGCCATTGCTTTCAACACCACCTATGTGGGGCTGGTGCTGGTGATCCCGGTGATGCTGATCACCTCCTTCCTGCAGAAGAGCGAGGAGGAGTTCCTGCTGGACATCGAGGAGTTCTGCCTGGAGCGCCTGCTGCCGCGCCTGCACGTGAAACCGGGCGAGGAGGTGCTGGCCGAAGGCTACGAGGACCACCTGCACCGCATCATGCGCCTGTCGGAAACGTGGCTCAGCCAGTTCGAGCCGCTCGTGCAGCGCCTCTCGCGCCAGGCGGAGATGATGAGCCATCAGCTCACGGGCATCCAGCCGCTCGTGAAGGAATTCACCGACCGGCTGCTGTTGCGCGGGCGGAGCCCCTCCGCCGAGCCATTGCCCCAGCGCAGCGGCACGGCCGAGTATCCCGAGCGCGACGACGACCTGACGCGGACGACCTGAGCCCGACGCACCCTCCGCGGCCCCCCGCAAGGACGCATGCGCAACCGCACGCCCATTTCCATCTTCCCCTTCCTCAGCGTGCTGTTGAGCACGCTGGGCGTGCTCTCGTTCCTGGCCGTGACGTTCCTGATGTTCAGCCGCTCCGACTCCGCGCCGCGCCGCGCCCCGCAGCCGGTGGAAGTGCAATGGGTGGGAGCGCCGCCCCACGTGCGGCCCATCCTGGTGGAGTGCCGCGAGGGGGCGCTGCTGGTGCACATCCGGGGCGAGCGCAAGACTCACCGCTTCGAGCGCGACGCGCTGGAGCGCGAAAGCGCGCTGGTGCGCCAGATGGTGCAGAACGGCTACGGCCAGCTCGGCCCGGCGCCCAGCCGCACGCAGCTCTGGTTCTACCTCAAGTCCGCCATCCAGAACGAACGGCGCCTCACCGGCTCCTTCACGCGCCTGCTGCACGACGTGGAGATCGACAATCTGTCCGGCCTGGGACGCAGCCAGCAGGAGGAGCACTACCCGATCCTGCTGGTCTATCCGGACGGCATCGCCATCTACGACCTGGCTTCCTACCTGGTGGAGACCACTACGCGGCTTCCCATGGGCCTCGAGCCCATGCTGCGCGGCTGGCAGCTCCCCTACCAGAAGGAGGCGTCGTGACCCGCCGCGCCAACGCCGCTGGCCGGCGCGCGCGGATGCGCCGCACCCGCTCCACCCGACGCCGCAGCGGAGGGGCCTGACCGGCCGGAGACTGCCATGCGCCGCAGCGAACGGAAACCCGCCCAGCTCATGAATCTGGATTCCCTCGTGGACATCGTGTCCAACAACGTGGGCATCCTGATCATCCTGGCGGCGTTCATGGCGCTCTTCGCGCTGATCAACCCCAACACCCAGGCCCCCTCCAGCGAGGGCCGCAAGGAGCGCGCCCCCCAGAAGATCCTCGTGCCCTGGTCGCACCCCACCAACAAGCACCACCTCTTCCTGAGCGTGCACGAGAACCGCATCCAGTACTTCGACCTGCGCCAGTTCTTCCTGGAGCTGGCCCAGCGGGACGACAGCGGGCCGCCCAAGCCCCTCGCGTTGGAGCAGCAGGGCCTGCAGATCCGCTTCTACCCGGTCACGAACCAGGTGTACTGCCTGGAGTTCAAGCCGGCGCCGGGACAGGGCGAGAACTGGCTGGAGGCGCAGCGCCCCCATTCCGCCTGGCAGCAGGTGCTGCGCTCCTACCCGCCGGAGCGATACGTCTATTTCTTCTGGGTATCCAGTGATAGCTTTGAACTGTTCCAGCAGCTCCGCAAGTCGCTCTGGGACCGGCAGTACGAGGTGGGCTGGAAACCGGCGGGCAAGGAACGCCCGCTGGAAGTGTGCAATGGATTCGAAGGATCGACGACGTTCGAGCCGCAATAGCAGAGCGCCGCACGCCCCGGCGTGCCTCCACCATGACGGAACACGATCCGCGCCCGATGCTCCCGGCTGCCCCTGAGCGCCGGACCGCCCCAGCGGGCTCGACGGCCCCGCCCGCCCGCTCCGCCGGCGACCCGACGGAAGCCGCCGTGCGCCGCGAGCTGGGCCGCTCCGCGCAGCTCCACTACCAACGCGGCAACCGCTTCTTCGACAGCCAGTCGTGGGACCGGGCGCTGGAGGAATGGCGGCGCGCCTCGCGCATGTGGCAGCTCGCGCGCGCTACCGGCCGGCTCGTCGCGCGGCGCCTGCTGCACCTGCGCGCAGCGGTGGCGCTGCTGCTGACCGTCGCGCTGGTCTACGCGGCCGTCTTCACGTACTTTCCGCGCGATCCCTTCGAGCAGTTCATGCTGGGCGGCGGCGGCAGCTTCGATAGCCGCTCGTGGTGGGAGCGCTTCCTGGACAATGGCCGGCCGCAGCCCGCGGACGGCCACAAGTTGGGCATCCGCGAGTGGTGGGAGCGCTTCTCGCGCGACCTGGACAATGGCGAGGGCGGCCAGGTGGCCGGCACCGGCCATGGCGGGCCCGGCATCGACCAGCGCTGGGAGGAGCTGCTGCGCCGTTACGGGCGCTGGGGGCCTTTCTTCAACTTCGAGCTGGACTACGACGTCATCGCCGGCTACGGGCTCAGCCGCATGGGCGACTACAGCCGCGCCGTCGAGGTGTTCCAGCGGGGCATCGAAAACACGCACCGGCCCGAAAAGCTGGCTGACCTGTACCAGGGCCTGGCCAATGCGCACTACTACCAGGGCTACCGCCTGCAGCGCGACGGGCTGGCCAAGTACGACCTGTTCTTCGTGCGCAAGTCCACGGAGGCCTACGAGAAGTCGGTGCGCTTCCAGCCGCGGCCGGTCTCCTTCGGCAACCTGGGCTGGATGTACTTCCTGCTGGCGGACTACCCGCGCGCCGAGCAATTCAGCCGCCGCGCCCTGGCGCTGGACGCCAGCCTGGAGTACGTGCGGCTCAACCTGGGCCTGACCTACCTGATGGAGGACAAGGTCTACGACGCCTTCGACGCGTACCGCTCGGTGATCCGCCGCAATCCCTCCGACGACGTGTTCATGGGGGGCATCAACGACCTGCGCGAGGTGGCGCGGGACAATCCGCAGCGCCCCTTTGCCTACCTCATGCTGGGCATGCTGGCGCTCAAGCAGGGGGACTACACCCAGGCCCGCGAGGCGCTGCGCCGCTTTCAGGGCAGCCCCTCCGTGGCCCAATCCTGGCGGGAGCTGGCGCAGCGGCTGCTGCAGGACATGGACGCCGCGGAGATCGAACGGTGAACCTGCAGCTCGTCACCATCGCGCTCAGCCCCGCCATCGCCATGGTGTGGTTCTTCTACGCGCGGCAGGTCTACCGGCCCGAGCACAAGGGGCTCGTCACGGCGCTCTTCCTGCTGGGCTTCGTGGCGGGTCTGCTGGCGCTGGTGCTCAATCACCTGGTGGAGCGCTACACCGGGCTGTGGGCGGATGCGCCGGACCCCTCGCAGCGCATCCTGTTCTGGATCGTCGGCATCGGGCTGAACGAGGAATTTGCCAAGATGCTGATGGTGCTGCTGGTGCTCTATCCGCGCCGCGACTTCAGCACGCCCTACCAGGGCCTGCTGGGCGCCGCCACGGTGGCGCTGGGCTTCGCCGCGCTGGAGAACCTGTTCTACCTGGAGCGCTACGGCACAGCCACGCTGCTGTTCCGCTCGGCGCTCACGGTGCCCGCGCACGCCTTCTTCACCGCGCCGCTCGGCGTGGCGATGGCCTATTCCAAACGCGCCGAGAGCCTGCTTGGCAAGTACCTGTGGCTGGTGGGCGGCCTCGCCTTCGCCGTCCTCGCCCATGGTGGGTACGACATCTGGCTGTCCCTCGAATCGCCCTGGCTGAACCGGATCGCCTACCTGCACGTGGTGCTGATGGGCGCCTTCGTGCTCTGGCTGATGCGCCTGCGCCTGCCGCCCCTGCCCGCCGCCGAGCGGAGCCTCCTGCCATGATCACGCTGGCGGAAGCGGCGCAGGCCACGGGGGGCGAGTGGCTCGCGCAGCCCCTTCCGCCAAAGACGCCGCTGTCGGGCGGGGCCTACGATACCCGCGCGCTGGACGACGCCGCGATCTTCTTCGCCCTCGCCGGCGGGGGTGCCTCAGGCGCCGATGGCCATGCCTACCTGCCGCGGCTGGCCGGCAGCAGCGTGCGGCTGGCCGTGGTGGCGCGTCCGGCGCCCGTGGGCGGCTATGACGGCGCGCTGCTGCGCGTGGCCGACCCGCTGCTGGCGCTGGGGCACCTGGCGCGCTTCGCCGTGGCCAAGTACCGCCCCGCCGTCGTCGCCATCACGGGCAGCTACGGCAAGACCACCGCCAAGGAAGTGATCGCGCACGTGCTGGCCGGCGGGCGGCGCGTGCTGAAGAGCCCCGGCTCCCTCAACAACGAGATCGGCGTGCCCATCGCCCTGCTGCGCCTGGACGGCAGCCAGCAGGTGGCCGTGCTGGAGTTCTCCGCGCGCAAGCCGGGGGACATCGACTACCTGGGGCGCATCGCCGCGCCGGACGTGGCCGTGCTGCTGGCGGTGGGCCAGGCGCACATCGGCGTGTTCGGCTCGCAGGAGGCGATCTTCCTCGCCAAGGCGGAGATCTTCCGCCACCTGCGCCCCGGCGGCACGGCCGTGGTGGGCGCCGCCCAGCCGCGCCTGCGCGAGCTGGCCGCGCCCCACCCCACGCTCACCTTCGGCCGCGACGGCGGGGACTTCCGCGCCGAGGCCATCGGCTACGACGGGGAGGGCCGCCAGGTCTTCACGGGCGTGCACGGACGGGAGCGGATCGGCCTGCGCGCCGGCATGGCGGGGCCGCACGGCTGCGAGCCGGTGCTGGCGGCCTGGGCCGTCGCGCACGCGCTGGGCCTGCCCGCCGCGCTGGTGGCCGAGCGCGGCGCCGTGGCGCCCGGGCAGAAGGGCCGCCTGCGCCTGCTGAGCGCCCAGGGCGGCGCCACGCTCATCGACGACTGCTACAACGCCAGCCCGGAGACCGTCGTCAACCTGATCGAGACGTTGAACGCCCGTGCCGAAGGCGATAAGGTGCTGGTGTTGGGGCCGCTGGCCGAGCTGGAGGAGGGCCTGCGCGATTCGGCCCGCACCATCGCCGCGCACCTGCGCCCGCCCCTGGCGCGCTGCCTCGTCTATGACCCGCGCAGCGCAGTGCTCTACGAGCAACTCCGCGCCGGGGCCGACGGCGTGGAGGTGCGCTACCTGGCCGAGCAGCCCGCGCTGCTGGCGGCCCTGCGGGAGCTGGATGCTCCCGGGCGCATCATCGGCATCAAGGGCGCCCGCTCGGCGCACATGGAACGCTGCATCGCCGCACTGCAGGGCGTCTCCGTGGGCTGCCGGCGCCACCCGTGTTCCCTGCTGAAGTACTGCACGGATTGCGAACTTCTGGGCGGGACATGATCAAGCCATTCCAGTACCTCTACCGCAAGCTGCTCGAAAACCATTATCTCGGCTACGACCTGATCCTGCTGGGCGTCACGGCCCTGCTCACGCTGGGCGGGCTGCTGATGATCTACAGCGCCAGCTCGCCCGTGGCGGACCGGCTGCACGGCAGCAGCCTGTACCTGCTGCGCAACCACCTGCTGCACCTGGGACTGGGCCTGCTGGGGATGTGGGTGGCCATGCGCATCCCCTACGCGCGCTGGCAGCACTGGGCGCCCTACGCGCTGCTGGCGGTGTTCGCGCTGCTGATCGTCGTGCTGATCCCGGGCATCGGCTACCAGGTGGGCGGGGCACGGCGCTGGCTGCACCTCGGGCCGTTCAACTTCCAGCCCACCGAGATGCTCAAGCTGGTGCTGATCATCTACGTGGCCTCCTACCTGAACCGCAAGCCGGGCATGGTGGCGCAGTTCTTCCGCGGCGTGCTGCCCAACTTCACGGTGATGGGCGTGTTCCTGGCCCTGGTCGTGCTGGAGCCGGACTTCGGCACGATGGTGCTGATCGCCATGACGCTGCTGATGATGATCTTCGTGGGCGGCGCCAAGCCCGGGCACATCCTGGCCAGCCTGGCCGGCCTCGGCGCCATCGGGGCCTGGCTGGTGGCCAGCCAGAGCTACCGCCTGCGCCGCGTCTTCGCCTTCCTCGATCCCTGGGGCGACCCGCTCAACTCGGGCTTCCAGATCGTGCAGTCCTACCTGGCCTTCGGCAATGGCGGGGTCTTCGGCGTGGGCCTGGGGGATAGCCGCCAGAAGCTGTTCTTCCTGCCCGATGCGCACACGGACTTCATCTTCTCCATCGTGGGCGAGGAGCTGGGCCTGATCGGCGTGCTGGTCGCCATGCTGCTCTTCGCCTGCTTCCTGTGGCGCGGCTACCGCATCTGCCTGGCGGCCGAGGAGGACTTCGGGCGCTACCTGGCCTACGGCATCACCACGATGTTCACGCTGCAAGTGCTGCTCAACCTGGCCGTGGTGATGGGCATGATGCCGACCAAGGGCCTGCCCCTGCCTTTCATCAGCTACGGCGGGAGCTCCCTGCTGGGCAGCCTGTTCATGACGGGCGTGCTGCTCAACATCGGCCGCCGCACCGCCCGGCTGGGGCCTGGGGACGGGCCGGGCCTGGCCGGCGCGGGCCTTGCCAACGCCCCGGCGCGGCGCTAGCGGCCATGACTGCGCGGGCAGCGCCGGCTGCGAAGGCAGCGCCGCTGCGCATCCTGATCGCGGGCGGCGGCACGGGGGGCCACCTCTTCCCGGGCCTGGCCATCGCCGAGGCCCTGCAGCGCCTGGCGCCCGGCACGGAGGTGCGCTTTGCCGGCAGCGCCTACGGCATCGAGCACCGCGCCGTGCCCGAGCGCGGCTACCGCCTCACCCGCATCGCCGTGCGCGGGCTGTATGGCGTGCCCCTGCGGCGCCGCCTGCCGCGCCTGGCCATGCTGCCGCTGGCCTTCCTGCAGTGCGTGTGGCTGTTGCTGGCCTACCGCCCGCACCTGGTGATCGGCGTGGGCGGCTACGCCTCGGGGCCCGTGCTGGCCACCGCATTGCTGCTGCGCCGGCGCTGCGTGATCCAGGAGCAGAACGCCGCCCCCGGCCTGACCAATCGCCTGCTGGGGCGCCACGTGGCCGTGGCCTTCACGGCCGTGGAGGATCGCGAGGGGCACTTCCGCCATGCCATCGTCACCGGCACGCCCGTGCGCGAATCGATCCGCGCCCTGCGCGCGGCGCCCCCGGCGGCGCCCTCAACAGCGCGCCCGCCGCGCCCGCAAGGCTCCGTGCCGCTGCTGTTCGTCTTTGG
Source organism: bacterium (assembly GCA_041477795.1). Classification (GTDB taxonomy): domain Bacteria; phylum SAR324; class SAR324; order SAR324; family JACQKK01; genus DATFMP01. The sequence goes on along the minus strand of JBGOUY010000083.1, from coordinate 647 downwards.
CGGCAGCCAGGGTGCGCGCGCCATCAACCGCGCCGTGCTCGACGCGCTGCCGCGCCTGGCGGCGTGGTGCCGGGCCGGCGGGGCGGGGCACCGGCTGCGCATCGTGCACCAGACCGGCCATGCGGAGTTGGCCGCCGTGCAGGCCGCCTATGCGGCCAGCGGGCTGCAAGCCGAGGCGCGCACCTTCATCGACGACATGGCCGGCCAGTACCGCGAGGCGCGCCTGATCGTGAGCCGGGCCGGGGCCAGCGCCCTCAACGAGATCGTCGCGGCGCGCCGGGCCGCCGTGTACATCCCCATCCCCGGCACCAGCGGCGAGCACCAGCTCCGCAATGCCCAGCGCGCCGTCGAGGCCGGCGCGGCCGTGTTGATCGAGCAGGCGCAGCTCTCCGGCGAGCGCCTCGCGCAGACCGTCCTGGCGCTGCTGGAGGACCCGGCGCGGCTGGACGCCATGGAAGCCGCCACGGACGCACTCTACGCCGGCGACGCCGCCGGCCGCATCGCCACCGAGTGCCTGCGCCTGCTGGGCCGGGCAGCGGCGGAGTGAGCCGGGCACGCAGGGCAAGAGCAAAGTCACCTGGTCTCGCCGTGGGACCCCACCCCGCACGCCGCCTCTGGCGGCGTGCCGCCCCTCCCCCTGAGCTATG
>JBGOUY010000317.1:0-4686 GCA_041477795.1 bacterium | reverse complement strand
GCACGCTCCCCCGCACCCCCTTTATGGGAATGGCAAGCGGGTTCGTTTCGTAATCGGTTTCTTGATGGCCATGGGCTGCGCGACGGCGTAAAGTCCCCCGGCCGCGTTTTGGGAAGGGGCAACGGCCGGGGGGTTAAGGGGAAAACGAAGAAGCAGAACATATGTATACCATACTGGATCGGGAAAGTCCAGCCGAGGTGGCCTCCCGCAACGGCGCCGCAGCGTCCGCCCGCCCCCGGCCCCGGCGCGCGGCTCGTCCCGGCGCGGAATGTGGCCAGACTAGTGGGAGGATGGCACCGATTGTCAAGGCGGGCGGCGCCCCGCGGCCGGCGGGCCCGGCCGGCCCAGCCGGCAGCGCAGGCTCTCGCACCGCTGCGGAGTCTCGCGCAGCGGCGCTGCAGACCGGGGCTACTGGCGCGTCGCGGTGAACGCGAAGCGGGCATAGACGGAGGGATCGACCGCGGCCGCGTTGACCAGGTGGTAGAAATCGAAGCGGAACGCCCCCGGGACGCGATCTGCAATGCGGGCTTGGAACGATTGGGGGCTGTAGAAGCGCCCGTGCCGGTTCCCCCAATGTTCGGCGCAATAGAGGGGTGCGCCGGCATCGAACGGTACCTGTGCGGGCACCGAGACGCACGGATCGGTCTGCGTGGCCGCCTCGTCGTACAGATAGAAGGGGACGACGCACACCGCGCCGCCCGGCTTCAGCACCCGCGCCAACTCCTGAAACAGGCGCGCGTCCGCGTCCTGCTCGAAGTGCTCGAGGGAGCACGAGAGCAGGGCCCTGGAAAAGAAGGCATCCGACACCGGCATTGCGCACGCATCCCCTCCGATGCGATGCCCGTCGATCCGCGGCGGATACATGATGTCCTGGCTGTAGGCCTGAGCATGGGAGAAGCGACCGTAGATCTCGTGCACCGGAGAGTGCTCCGCGGCCAGATCCACGAACACATCCTCCGCCCCGACCCGCAGCAGCTTGAAGGCGACATAGTGTTCGAGCGACTTTTCCGTGCGGTTATCGGGATAGTAGTCGCGATACCGCGTCCCGTAGCCCGCCTCTTGGAGCCAATGCCGATAGTCCGCGATGTCGATGACGCAGGGCTGAAACGCCATGCCCTGGGCCCGGGCCAGCCGCAGGATCTCGTCCACCCTGGCGGGCGAAGCGTTGTCGATGCCGTGGGGCACCACGCGGAACCCCTGCCGGGTCAGCCGCTCCATCGCGTCGGCAAAGGCAAGCGGCTTGACCTTCGGGCGATATACGTAGTCCATCTGCCCTCGCCTTGGCGGCGTACACGCAGCGGGATGACGTGCAAGAGGACGTCGGCCCGGGCGGGCCCGGCGGTTCCGGAAGAATTCCGCGGCCCCAACGGATCGGCTCGGCACCCGGTCGCCCGGGCGCCCCGCTCGACCCTGCGCCGGTTGTGGCCAGACTAACGGGAGGATGGCACCGATTGTCAAGGCGGCCGGCGCCCCGGGGCCGGACCAGCCGGCCGCGTGCAACCCCGGGCGCTGCCGCCGGAGCCGCTGCGGCCCGAGCCGGTCTCCGCCGCCTGAGCGGCCCCGGCGGGGCAGCGCGGGTGCCGCGGTACCGGCAGACTGGCTTGGCTCTCATATAGTTTACAGATATATCTTTAAGATATATCTTGTAGCTAATTGAGCCGCTGAGGAGACGAACCGCCATGAAGACGTCCCCCAAGACCCGCTACGCGCTGCTCGGCCTGCTCACGCTGGGGCCGGCTTCCGGCTACGACCTGAAGCGGCTCATCGAGGCCAGCCTGCGCAACTTCTGGAACGAGAGCTACGGCCAGATCTACCCCGTGCTCAAAGAGCTCGCAGCGGCTGGGCTGGCCACGTCCCGGCCGGACGCTACGCAGGGACGTCGCGCGCGCAAGGTGTACACGCTGACCGCTGCGGGCCGGGCCGCGCTGCACGCGTGGCTGGCCGAGCCGGTGGAACCGCAGCCGGCGCGCCTGGAAATCCTGCTCAAGCTGTTCTTCGGCCGCCATGCCGGGCCGGCGGTGAACCGGCGCCACCTGGAGCAATTTCGCGCCCGCAATCTGGCCGGCATGGCTCAGATGGATGGCATCCAGGCCGAGCTGCAGCGCGAGTACCCCCGCCACCTGGATCTCCCCTACTGGCTGCTCACGATCGACTACGGGCGGCGCCTGGACCGCGCCGCCGTGGAGTGGTGCGATGCGGCGCTGGCCAGCCTGCCCGCATCCGCCAGGCAGCGCCCGGCCGAGACCGACCGGCAGTAACTTCCCATCCTGGAGCGACCCGTATGACCCCCTCAACCCCGCGCCCGGCGCTGGGCCCGCCGCCCGGCGCGCTGGCGCCGGTCATCCTGTTGGCCGTGCTGCTGACCTCGCTCTGGGCCGTCCCGGCCGACGCCCTTGAGCGCCGGCGCGACCAGTTCGGGCGCGACTTCGGCTACTTCGTCTATCCGCTCGCCTCGGACATTCCCGGTCTGGGCAAGGCCACGGGCATCGGCGCCACCGTCCTGAACATGTTCGACACGGACACCGACTTCAGCGGGTTCCACCTGACGGGCGACTTCGATGCCTCGGGCTACGCCCTGCTGGACCTGCACCTGCTGCCGCGCACGCTGATCCTGGACGGGGGCTATTTCGACTACCGGGTGGCCGTCACCAGCTACGGCCGCGGCATCGATTCCCGCCGGGACGACTACATCCTGCCCGAGGCGAAAGGTGCCTGGAGCGTGGGCCAGCTCACATACACCGTGTCGGAGCGCCGCTTCGAAACCTATCTGAGGCTGGCCACCGGACACCAGCGGCTGCTGCGCGTGCTGGACCGGGACGGGACGCCCTTCGCGGCGGTGGATACCCGCAGCAAGCCCACACAGCAGGCCACGCTGGGCGCGATCCTGGACTACACGGACGACCGCCTCGACCCGCGCGTGGGCGTGCGCCTGGAAACGGTGCGGCGCCGGCCCCGCGTGGACGACCCCCTGCGCAGCGAGTACGACGTGCAGGACTACAACCTGACCGGCTACATCCCGTTCCGGAAGTCGGACACGCTGGCGCTCAACTTCTACCGCTCCGATGCCATCGTGACCCGCAAAGGCGTCACGGACTACGCGACCCTGCAGGCGCAGGCGGGGCTGAACTGCGGCGCGCTGCCGGCCGGCCCCGCGCAGCAGGCCTGCCAGGCCACCGAGACCCGGCAGCTCAACCAGATCATCGCCACCAACGAGCACGGCATGGCCACCACGCTGGGCGGCACGCAGCGGCTGCGCTCCTACCCCAACTATCGCTTCTACGCGGGCCATGCCCTGTTCTACGGCGCAGAGTACCGCTGGAACCTCACCGACGAGCGCACGCCCTTCGACATCTACATGGCCCGGGGCATCCGCACGGGTCTTCAGGTGGCCTTCTTCGCCGAGCAGGGCACGGTCAACGACGATCCGGGCCAGCTCCTGCACAATCTGCGCACGTCCTACGGCGCGGGCTTCCGCCTGGTGCTCTCCGGCGTGGTGATCCGCGCCGACGTGGCGACCGGCGACGAAGGCGGCATCTTCCAGCTCTTCATCAACTACCCCTGGAGCACCTTCTCGGTGGACAGCCCCGGCTAGGCGCGGGGGCCCGCTCCACGGCGGCGAGCACTGAAGCGACGATCTTCTCGCCGTCCTGTTCCGCCCAGTCCGGTTGCGGGCGCACCCGTCCGATTTCCTGCGCACCCTCGGCGACCCCAGTGCCGCCGCGCTCGAACACGAGCGCGCGGCTGGCGTGGGTGCCCTGGTCGATGGCCAGGATCAGCTTGGCGGCGGTGGAAGCGGGCATGGCGGTGCGGCGAATGGCGGTGCGGCGGGCGCGGCTCCCCAGCGACAGCCATCCATAGCACAGGCCTGGACACCACGGGGGGCTCCGCCGCCACCGGACGTTGCCTCCCGTCCCGCGGGGCCTCACTCCGCCCCGCATCCTGCGGGGACCTCTCCCCGCAGCGCTGGCGCGCTGCTGCCCCTCCCCCACGTGGGAGGGGCAACGGCGACCTCACCCCGTCACGCCTTCGGCGTGCCTCCCCTCTCCACCCTGCGGAGAGGGAAACCACCAGTCGCACGAGGTGTGACAGCCTTCTCCCCTTGGAGAAGGCGGAGCCGGCGCCAGCCGGCGGGGGCCTGTCCCGAGCGAAGTCGAGGGGATGAGGCCCCGCGCCGCGGCCTCACTCCGGCTGCCTGCCGGCAGTCACCTCTCTCCCGTGAGCGGGGCTCTGTGCCGTCGGTTCGCCCCGCGAGCGGGGCTCACGGTGGGAGGGGCACTTGCAACGGCAACTGCAACAGCGACCCGCGCGGCGTCGCCGGTCTCCCCCTCTCCCGTGGGAGAGGGGGCCGGGGGGAGCGGTCCCGCGCGTCCTCGCCCTCGACATTCTGTGTTTTCTATGGTATACACATGTTTCCCATCGCAGTTTCCACACAGGGGGCGCGGGGGAGTTCGCTCCCCCGCCCGCTGTTGCTGTTGCCCTCTCCACGGTGTTGTCGCTTCGCCCCGCGAGCGGGGCTCAGGGTGGAGAGGGGTCGTCGCCGTAAGGCGGCGGGGGCCTGTCCCGAGCGAAGTCGAGGGATGAGGTTGCTGTTGCCGTTCGCAGTTCAAATTTCCAAACGGAGCCAATTTTCATGGCATCGAAGAAGCAAATTGCGGCGAACCGCCGCAACGCCAAGAAATCGACCGG
>JBGOUY010000287.1:0-5510 GCA_041477795.1 bacterium | reverse complement strand
GCCGGTCGATCGCGGCCCAGATGGGGTCCAGGGCGGTGGCCGGGTCGATCGTCTCGGTGCTGCGCCGGCCGGCGATGCCCCCGGCCGTGCGGAAGCCTGCGGTGTCCATGTCTGCCCTCACGTGCTGGATGCGGGGCCCCACGGAGTTGCGCGGGGTCCCACCGGTGCTCAGTGCAGGGCCGTGGACGGCCCCGCCGGTGCTCGCTGCGGGGCCGCATGCGGCCCCCGAAAACAGAAAAGCCGTGAAACCGGTCTCCAGAGGAGCGGCTTCACGGCTTTTGTAGCGATGCCTCGCGGCCCAATCGATGGGCGGATGGCGTTATCCGTGCCCGGCTCCCCTGCACGCAGCGCTGCGCCAGGACCACCAGGCCCCGCGGCAGCGCATGGATTGGAGAGCGGGCCTTCGCATTCGATCCATCTCCCGGTCGGGATTCCCGTCAAGCTGCACAGCGTGGCAGCGGCAGCCCACGCGTCTGCCCGCAGCTATGCCACAGTCCGCCGCCGCGTGCAAGCCCGCCGCGCGACTGGCGCAGCGCCCGCTAGTACCTACATTTCAAAAAGCGGGTCAGGATATTCGCGGGGGCCTTGCCCCCGCACCCCCAGCAGGGAGCGGGGCTCCCTGCACCCATTTTGGTTATCTTCTCAGCGAGTGGGTGAATCGTTGCCGGCCAAGAGTTCAGTATAATGGGGGCGCGGGGGAGCTTGCTCCCCCGCAATAGAAGTTTCGCTGTTCACCAAAAGCAGATACTAGGACGGGCCCGCGCTCCGCCTTGTGCCGCTACGCCTTGTACAGCCCGGCCACGGACGTCGCGTAGCCGTTGTAGAGCAGCGTCGGCTTGCGGTTGCGCGTGCCGATGTCCCGCTCGAAGGCCTGCGACCAGCGCGGGTGCGGGATCAGCGGGTTGACGTTGGACTCGAAGCCGTACTCGCTGGGCACCAGCGTGTTCCAGAAGGTGGCCGGCTGCTCGATGGTCAGCTCCAGCTTCACGATCGACTTGATGCTCTTGAAGCCGTACTTCCAGGGCGTGACGAGCCGGAGCGGCGCGCCGTGCTGGTTGGGCAGCACATGGCCATACAGGCCCACCGTGAGCAGCGTGAGCTCGTTGTTGGCCTCGGCCAGGGTCAGCCCCTCCGTGTAGGGCCAGGGCTCGGCCGGGCCGAACCAGACCTTCTTGGCCTGTTCCGGCGCCTCGGAGGGCCGCATGAAGGTGGTGAAGCGCACGAATTTGGCCTCGGACTTCGGGCCGACCTTCTTCAGCAATTCGCGCAGGGGGAAGCCGGTCCAGGGCACGATCATGGACCAGGCCTCCACGCAGCGGTGCCGGTACACGCGCTCCTCCAGGGGCATCGTCTTCAGCAGCGTCTCGACGTCGTAGCTGCCGGGGCGATCGACCAGCCCGCTCACCTCGAGCGTCCAGGGGCGGGGCGTGAGTTTGCCGGCGAGCGCCCAGATGTCCTTGTCCGTGCCGAACTCGTAGAAGTTGTTGTACTGCGCCGCGATGTCCTCCGGCGTCATCGTCTCGCTGAGGTGGAACTGGGGGTTGCGCGGCGCCTGGAGCGGCGGCAGGCCGGTGAACGTGTCGCGCAGGGAGCGGGCCGGAGCGGCCTGGGCCCGGCCCGGTGCGGCGGCCAGCAGCCCCGCGGCCCCCACGGCGGCGAAGCCCAGGGCGGCCAGGATCTGGCGGCGGTTCAGGTAGACAGGCTCGGGCGTGGCCGCCCGCTCGGGCAGGGACCAGCCCGGCTTGCGGTGAATGTTCACCATGGAAACGCTCCTCGGCAGCGGTGGCGATGCGGCCGGAGGGCCGCTGGATCGGACTCTGCGATGGGTTCCAGGGTAGGCCATCGCCCGGGGCGAGTCTACCGGTCGGCGGCCCGGGGCGATCACGTTTCGGTCACGGAGCCGACACTCTTCCGTAACGCCCCGCCCGCTCGGGCCCCGCACTGCATCCCCTTTCCGCACGCGAGCACCGGATGGCGGCGCCGGGCGGGCGATGGCCGGGCGCCGGCAGGGGGAAGGAGCACGCCGGGCGCAAGGGAGCCAGATCCAATGACGACACTGGGTGTAACCCATGTCTCCGAACACCTGTAACCCTTGACTCCGGTCTATACACTAGGCAGGGAAGGGAGGCTTTCAGGCCGCGCAGATCCGCCCGGGACGGGCCTTGAGCCCCTCCCTGCCGTGAGCCCCGCTTGCGGGGCGAACCAATAGCTCAGGGGGAAGGGAAGCACCCAGCCGCAGGCTGGATGCGGGGTGGGGTCTTACGCGGAGCCGGCTGCAGTCGCGGCCCGCCCAGAATGCGATTGCCCTGAGCGCGCCGGGCGGCGGCTTTGCCTGGGCCGGGGCCTATGCTATATAGGCGCCAGGCCCGGCCGGCGAGCGGGCCCCTCGCGCGCGCAGCGCACTCCCTGGAAGGTCATTCCTTGAGCCGGTTCAGATTCCGCAAGACCCTGTATGCCTTCGTGATCGTGTTGCTGGTGGCGGGCTACGGCACGCTGGCCGTGCTGGAAAATCCGCGGCCGGACGTGCCGGCGCTGGTGGCGGCGGACAACCAGTCCCCTGGCACCGCGTTCGTGACCATGGTGCACGACCTGATGCAGGTGCAGTTGGACAGCTTCGGCGGCTGGCTGCCCAATGACCTGCCCCTCACGCCCGGCTGGTTCCTGGACGATACGCCCAACTTCCAGCTCGGCGTGTTGCAGGTGGTGCGGCATGCGACCCGCGTGTTGCGGGACAACCTCTCCCGCCAGCGCACTTCCGACGCCGTGCACAAGGATGCGGACCAGGCCTTCACGGCCTTTGCCAACGATCCGCAGCGCTGGGCCTTCCCCTCGGCGGAGGGCGCCTTTTCCCGCGGCAACGCAGCCCTGGAGCGCTTCCGGGCCGACCTGGGCGGCAAGGCCAATTTCTACCCGCGCAGCGACAACCTGATCCAGTTGCTGGACCCGCTGATGTCCGAGCTGGGGGCGGTGACCTCGACGCTGGCGAAGTCCCGCGCGGAGAGCGACGCAGCCGCCTGGCTGGAGATCGACAACAACTTCTATTATGCGCAGGGCGCGGCCTTCGCCATGCTGGGGCTGATGCGGGCCGTGCGCTTCGAGTTCCGGGGGGTCCTGCAGGACAAGGGCGCGCTGGAGATCACCGACCAGATCATCCACTCCCTGGAGGAGTCCCAGTTCGAGCCCTGGATCATCACCAATGGGCGCAAGGACGGCATCCTGGCCAATCACTCGAACAACCTCAAGGTGTATCTCGACGACGCGCGGCAGAAGATGAACAGCCTCGTGTCGATCCTGGTGAAAGGCTGATCCATCCGGTCGCTGGAACCGCCCCGGGGCCGCCGCAGCGGCCCCGGGGCGGCGCACCCGCCGGGCCCAGGCCGCTTGCCAGGCACCGTGGCGCCGGGCTAAGCAGGGCCGTTTGCGGCCATCGTTCCCACTTGTGCGAGGTCGCCAGGCTGCCGATGGAAAAGATGCGCGCGGGGCGGTTCGTGGAGGTCGGGCGGATGGAGTTCGCGGAGGTGCCTCCGCCCAAGCCACAGCCAGGCGACCTGCTGGTGCGCACGGAGCTTGCCTCCATCTGCGGAAGCGACCTGCATGTCATCTACGAAGGCGTGCTGCGCACTCCCTTCCCGCAGGTTCCCGGCTATCCGGGCCACGAGGGCGTGGGCGAGGTGTTGGAGAGCCGCCACCCGGACTTCAAGCCGGGGGAAAAGGTGCTCTGCTGTCCCACGCCGCCCGCGTGCATGACCTTCGCGGAGGTGCAGGCGATTGCGGGGCGCTACTGCATCAAGCTGCCCAGGAGCGACCTGCCGCTGTCGCATCTGCTGATGGCGCAGCAATTCGGCACCACGATCTTCGCCCTGCGCCAGAACCCCGTGGACGTCGTGGGCAAGACCGTGATGGTGATGGGGCAGGGCTCCGCGGGGATGTTCTTCGCCTACCAGCTCAAGCGCGCGGGCGCGGCCAAGGTGATCGTGTCCGACCTGTCCGAGGCGCGCCTGGCGATGGGGCGCCGGCTCGGTGCGGACGTGGCGCTCAAGGCGGACCGGGACAACGTGCGCGAAAGCGTGCTGGAGCACACGGGCGGCCAGGGCGCGGATTACCTGGTGGAGGCGGTGGGCGGGCACCACTCCCTCTTGCAGTCGGTGGAACTGGTGCGGCAGGATGGGTCCATGCTGATGTTCGGGCTGCCCGATACCGCTGCGCCCGTGCCGTACAATTTCCACGACTTCTTCCGCAAGCGCCTCACCATGCATTCCACCTTCGGCGCGCAGGAAGAGCCGGGCCTGGTCTCGTTCAAGCTGGCGCTGGAACTGATCGTGAGCCGGCAGATCGACGTCGCGCCGCTGGTGAGCCACGTGTTCCCGATCGAGAAGATCCAGGAGGCGATGGATATGGCGCACCGGCGCAGCGACAATGCGCTCAAGGTTTCCGTGAAGTTCTAGGAACTCTCCAGCCGGCCCGGGAGCGCCGCTCCCCTGCCGGACTTGCGCAGGAGGAATGCCATGGCTGCCACGCCCCGTCCGCCGGAAGTCGGCAACTTCATCCACTTCGAGCACATCAACTTCCGCGTGGACGACCACCGCCCCGCGACGCTCTTCTACATCCTCGGGCTGGGCTGTACGCGCGATCCCTACCGCATGGTGGGCGTGCGCAACATGTGGCTCAACATCGGCCATCAGCAGTTTCACCTGCCCATCGGGCAGGCGACGCCCTTTCCGGGCGAGGTCAGCGTGGCCGTGCCGGATCTGGAGCGGGCCAAGCACGACCTGCAGGAGATCGCGCCGCAGCTCAAGGACACCGAGTTCGCCTGCCGCCAGGAGAACGGCACGCTCGCGACCCGCGATCCCTGGGGCCATGCGGTGCGCGTGCACGACGCGCGCAAGCTGCCCGGGCGCCTGCCGCAGTCGATCCCCCACGTGAGCTTCGACGTGCCGCCCGGCACGGCGGAGGGCATTGCGCGCTTCTACCGCGAGGTGCTGGCCTGCCCGGCGGAAGTGGCCGGGCGCAAGGGCAGCCGCGAGAGCACCATCACCGTGGGGCCCCACCAGGCCTTCCGCTACGTCGAGCGCAAGGGCGCGGAGACGGCGCCGGCCCACAACAACCACGTGGCCGTGTACCTGACGCGCTACTGGGAGACCTACGAGGCGCTGCGCGAGCGCGACCTGATCATGGAGCCGATCGGCGTCGCCATCGAGCAGTTCCGCTTCTCGGACATCGTGGATCCGGACAGCGGGACGTTGCTCTACCGCATCGAGCACGAGATGCGCAGCCTCTACCACCCGGACTTCCGCAAGCCCCTCGTCAACCGCACGCCGGTGCCCTACCCGGTCGACTAGGCTCTGTTTGGGAATCAGCGAGTGTCGTTAACTCACCGACTTTGGTCATTCCGAGGCCCGCAGCGCGGGCCGAGGAATCTGTTTTGTGTCAGGGCACAACAGATTCCTCGCTGCGCTTGCTCTGTTGAAAACCTAACCGTGAATCATCTCAGGATGAGCAGGTTGTGAACG
>JBGOUY010000104.1:0-13416 GCA_041477795.1 bacterium | reverse complement strand
GAGAACTTTGTTTGAAGCTTGGTGTACCGCTATTCACGCCCGTATATGAAGGAATGCCAGAAGAGGCGAAAGGAAACGAAATTCTAATTGCTCACGGAGCCAGAGCAATTATGAAGAGCCGAAGCACCAATCGCGCAAATGTACAGGCATTGCTCGACGCATTGGCGCTGGACTCGCCCCAACTCGTCCAACGCCAAATGGACCTTGCGTAGTTCGTAGACTCGCGACACGACCCCATGGAACTCGCCAACCGCACGGCCCTGATCACGGGCGCCACCGCCGGCATCGGGCTGGCCACCGCCGAGGTGCTGCACGGGGCGGGCATGCGCCTGGTGCTGGCCGGGCGGCGGCCCGAGCGCCTGGCCGAGCTGCAGCAGCGCTGGCCGGGCACGCTGGGCCTGGCGGGGGACATCGCCCAGCGCGAGATGCCCCAGCGCCTGATCGACCTGGCCCTGAAGGAGACGGGGCGCTGCGACGTGGTGATCAACAACGCCGGCCTCAACGCCGCCGCGCCCTGGGACCAGGTGGACATCGACGCCGTCTGCGAGATGGTGCGCGTGAACGTGGAGGCCGCCTACCGCATGATCTACACCGCGCTGCGGCACTTCCAGCGCGTGGGCGAGGGGCACCTCATCAGCACCTCCTCCGTGCTGGGCACCAAGGTGCGCAAGGGAGCGGAGGCCTACTGCGGCACCAAGTTCGCCATCGAGGCGCTCAGCGAGGGGCTGCGCCAGGCGCTGGCCCGCACGAAGATCCGCGTCTCCTGTGTGCAGCCGGGCCTCACCAAGACCGAGCTGGCCCGCAACGCGCCCGTGCAGCCCGAGCAGGCGCAGAGTGTCGCGCATCCGCTGCAGGCCAGCGACGTGGCGCGCTGCATCCTGTTCATGCTGCAGCAGCCCGAGTACGTCACCATCCCGCAGCTCCTGCTGCTCTCCACCGAGCAGGAGGTGTAGCAGGTTGCGGCAAGACGGACGAATTGCGCGCGCGGGGGCGCTGCCCCCGCCCCCCGGCAGGGAGCGTCGCCCCCTGCACCCCTTGGACAAGAAGCAATTGCGCGGCTGCAAGGAGCCGCGTACTTCCATCCGCGGAGCAGCGCCGAACGCTTGCGCGAGGCGCCAACGGCACAGGGGGCTTGCTCCCTCGCAGCATGCGCTTGTTCCGCATTCTGAAGTTGCCCGGCTTGCTCCGCCGCTCGCGCATCGCGTAGAGTGACGCCCGGTTGCGCGGCGCCTCCTGCGCCGCGCCGCACGACAGGCGGCCCATGGAGCTTTGGGAACGGGATACGCACTTCTGGCGCAGCGTGCGCGACCTGCCGCGCGCCCTCACGCTCTCGAGCGCCTCGGCCGGGCTGGTGGCCGCGCTGATGGGCGTGACGGGTCCCACGCTGCTGGTCTACCAGGCCGCGCTGAACAGCCACTTCAGCAGCGAGCAGATCGGCTCCTGGTTCTTCGCCATCTTCGGCATCAGCGGCATCTTCTCCGTGTGGCTGGCGATGGCCTACCGCCAGCCCATTTGCGGCGCGTACTCGATCGCCGGGGCCGCCCTGCTGCTGCAGACCCTGCCGCACTTCACGCTGGCCCAGGCGGTGGGGGCGTACGTGCTCTCCGCGCTGCTGATCACGCTGCTGGCGCTGACGGGCTGGTTCGAGCGGCTGATGCGGCTCATCCCCACGCCCATCATCATGGCCATGCTGGCCGGCATCCTGCTGCGCTTCGCCACGGAGATCCTGCGCGAGCTGGTGCGCGACCCCATCCTGGTGGGCGGCGCGGTGCTGGCCTACGTGCTGGCGCAGCGGCGCGCCCAGCTCTTCCCGCCGGTCACGGTGGCGCTGCTCGTGGGCGTGGCGCTGGCGCTCTGGCTGCACCCGCTCCCCGCCGATCCCATCCCGCTCGCCGTCACGCTGCCGTCCTTCTATGCGCCGGCCTTCACGCTGGACGCCTTCCTCTCGCTCACGCTGCCGCTGACGCTGCTCACGCTCAGCTCGCAGAACGCCACCGGCATCGGCGTGCTGTGGGCGCTGGGCTACCGCGCGCCCATCCACGCCATCACGCTGGCCACGGGACTCTTCAGCCTCGTCACCGCGCCGATGGCCGGGCACGGCATCAACCTGGCCACGCCCATGACGGCCATCTGCGGGGACGCCAGCGTCCATCGCGACCCGGACCTGCGCTGGGGCGCGGCGGTGGTGAACGGCCTGCTCTTCTCCACCTTCGGCGTGCTGGGCCTGACGCTGCTGGCGCTGATCCGCGTGCTGCCGCTCGGGCTGATCACCGCCGTGGCCGGGCTGGCGCTCGTGCCCGTGATCCTGCAGTCGCTCGAGAAGAGCTTCGGCGTGGGTCAGCACCGCTTCGGCTGCCTGTTCGCCCTGGTCATCGCCGCCTCCAACGTGCAGATGCTGGGCATCGGCGCGGCCTTCTGGTCGCTCGTGGGGGCCCTCGCCATCTCCCTGGTCGCCGACCGCGACTGGCGCCGCGCCGGGGCGCCAGAGCGCTAGGGGGGCGCCCCTTCCGCGCGGGCCACGGCTGCGGTAGGCTCCCTGCGTCGACCGTCCTCCACCCACCGTCCGCACGAACGCCGCCCGCCATGCCCTCGCTCGCCGCCGCCCAAAGCATCGCCAGCGCCTGGATCGCCGCCTCGCGCCCGCACACCCTGAGCGCCGCGGCCGTTCCGGTGGCCGTGGGCAGCGCCCTGGCGGCCGGGCAGGGGCACTTCGCCTGGGGCCTGTTTGCGCTGACCCTGCTGGGGGCCCTGCTGGTGCAGATCGGCACCAACTTCACGGACGAGTTCGCCGACCACGGCACGACGGCCTCCGCCCACAAGTACCTCGCTCCGCACAAGGTCATCGCGCGCGGCCTGCTCAGCGTGCGTGCCGTCAAGATCGGCAGCACGGTCGTGTTCGGGCTGGCCACGCTGATCGGGCTGCGTCTCGTGATGCAGACGGGCTGGCCGCTGCTGGTGGTGTGCGCGGTGAGCCTGGCCTGCGCCTACGGCTACAGCGCCGGGCCGCTGCCCCTGGGCGATCTGGCCCTGGGCGAGCCGATCGTGTTCGTGCTGATGGGCCCGGTGATGGTCGTCAGCACGGTGTACGTGCAGACGCTGGCCTGGCAGGCGCTGGCGCTGTGGTACTCCCTGCCCGTGGGCGCCCTGGTCACGGCGATCCTGATGGCCAACAACCTGCGGGACGAGCAGGAGGACCGCCTGCACGGCCGCCGCACGCTGGTCACCGTGTTCGGCGCCAGGGCCGTGCGCGCGGCCCACGCGGCGCTGCTCGCCGGCGCCTACGCGAGCCCGCTGGTGGCGCTGCTCGCCGGCTGGGCCTCGGCCTGGCTGCTGCTGCCGTGGCTCTCCCTGCCGCTCGCCGCGCGCGTGCTGCGCCTCCTGCGCAGCGAAGGCGCACGCGAGCCGCTGCACGCGGCCCTCAAAGGCACCTCGGGCCTGCACCTCCTCTATGGCCTGTTGCTCACCGTGGCGCTGCTGCTGGATGCGGCGGCGAACTAGTGGTCCAGCAAGCCTTAACTTTGGGGCTGAGCGGAGAGATACCGGATCGCTGTTCGGCCCCGCCCGGGACCGCTCCCCCCCGGCCCCCTCTCCCACGGGAGAGGGGGAGACTGCCGTTGCGGTTGCCCCTCCCCCGTGGGGGAGGGGCAGCAGCGCGCCAGCGCTGCGGGGAGAGGTCCCCGCACTGGCAGCCCCGCAGGATGCGGGCCGGGGGCGGCCCCCAGCACGGCCGCCTGCGGCGACCCTACAGCCCCAAAACCAAGAGCTGACGGACTACTAGCACCGCCCCACACTCGTCGGGGCTTGCGTCCAAGGGGGCTCTGCCCCATACGTGTTAATCTAATCGGGACATGCCGCACCACGCGCATGGCGCAAACCCCCTGCCAAAGCGGCATCCCAGCCTGCGCCGCCGATCCATCAGGTCGACTCGCGCGGCCCTGCAGAATGGGCGCCGGTGGCGCCGGAACCTCACCCTGGCTCGCTGCCGCGAGCCACCCCTCTCCGCAAACGGAGAGGGGTGCAAAGCCGCTCTGCTGGCGGATTCCAGCTCCCTCTTCTCTGTTTGCGGAGAAGAGGGTTGGGGTGATGAGGTCTTGCGCCGCAATGCGATCCACCAGCAGGCTGATTGAATAGATTAACACCTATGGAGCTCTGCCCCCTTGGAACCCCCGCAGGTAGGGGCACAGCATGCTGTGCCCCTACACCCCTTGACCTCCTATGGGCGGCGGAGGCGGAGTTGCCCCGCCTCCGCCGCGCAAAGCGGGTGCAGGAGCCAGCGCTGAGGGCTTGCCCGAAGCGCCAACGGCTCGCGCTCCTGCCGGTGGGGAGCGGTGTGGAGGGGGGAGGCAACGCCTCCCCCCTCCACGCATCCGGCCGGTCACCGGTGTGGTGCAAATTGGCCGCTACACGTCCTGGGTGTAATCGACGGGCGATTTGGGTGGGCGGACGGGCTTGGGCGGGGTGCGTTGGGGAGCGGCGGCACGGGCTCTGCGCGGGCGGGCGCGGGGGCTGCGGCGCTTGCGGCGCAGCGCGGGCGGCAGGGGCGTGCGGTAGGGCGGTTCGGGCGGCGGCGCGTCGGGCCAGCCGGCCGGCGCGCCGATGCGCTCCAGCACCGCGCGCAGCTGGCGCCAGGCTTCATCCACCTTTTCCGGCGGGAAGCGCCCCGTGGCATGGCGCTCGGTGAACAGCCGCAGCGCCTCGCTCTTGCGGTACGGCTGCACCAGCCCCAGCAGCGGCCGGATCAGGCGCAGCCGTTCGCGCAGCAGCGCCGCGTATTCGGGCTCGCGGAACCACGCCTGGTTGAGCGGGTAGTCCGCGTACAGCGCGTAGAGGTAGTAGTAGCCGGGGTGCGTGACGAGCGCGGCGACGTGACCGTGGACGGCCGCGTTGGAGATGTCGATCGGCTGCGCCATGGCTGCTCCCCTGCGCCTGGCTCTGCACGGCTGCTGCGGCAGGCCGCTCCGCCGGGGGCAAGCACTGCGCGGGAGCGGCCTGCCCGGGACGCCTCAGGCGCCGATGCGGCGCTGCACGTAGGCGGGCAGCACGAAGGCCGCCCGCACCCCCTCGGGCGTCAGGTACTTCAGCTCGGACAGGAACGCCGGCTCGCGCTTCAGGCGCGCGCGGCGCGGATCCACCGCGTCCGACGCAAACGTGAAGCTCCACAGCCCGGAAGGATAGGTCGGGATGTGCGCCAGGTACGGCGCGACGTGCTTGAACAGGCCGCGCAAATCCCTCTGCACGGTCGCCAGCACGTCCGTGCTGTAGAAGGGCGACTCTGTCTGGAACACGGCGATGCCGCCCGTGCGCAGGCCCGCCCGCACCTTGCCGTAGAATCCCCCGGTGAAGAGCTTGGCGGCCTCCCCGACCGGGTCGGTGGAATCCACCAGGATCACGTCGTAGCTGACCCGGTGCGCGTCCAGGTACTTGAACCCGTCCTCGCAGTGGATCGAGACGCGCGGGTCGTCAAGCTGGGCGCTCAGGGCGGGAAAGTAGCGGCGCGCGGTGGTGATGACCGCCTCGTCGATCTCCACCAGCTCCACGCGTTCCACGCTCTCGTGGCGCAGCACCTCGCGGACGCTGCCGCCATCGCCGCCCCCGACGATGAGCACGTGGCGCGGATCGGCGTGCAGCAGCAGCGCCGGATGCGCGATCATCTCGTGGTAGACGAATTCGTCCCGGTCGGTGAGCATGACGCAGCCGTCCAGCAGGAGCACGCGTCCATACTCCGGACAGTCCAGCACCTCGATGCGCTGGAACGCGCTCTGCTGGTCGTGGAGCCGCGCAGCCACCGCCAGGCTCAGCCCGGCATGGGGCGTGTGCTTTTCCAGGAACCAGTCTTCAGACATTCGCCGTGTGCGGGTGTCCCCGCGCACTCCTCGTGCGCGGGGCGCGTCCCTCAATACTCCAGCTGCGAGAGTTGCATCCGCTCCGGCTCGAACACAGTCTGCATCACCGCACGCAGGCTCTCGCCCGTCAGCCGCTTGACGCAGGTGACGACGTCGAGATGCACGTAGCCCAGTTCCGGCCAGGTGTGCGCCGACAGGTGCGACTCGGAGAGAATGATCACCGAGCTCACGCCAGGGCCAAAGTAGTGCGTGTGATCGCTGACACGGGTCAGGTGCAGGTCGGAGACGGCCTGCCGCAGGGTGGCCACCAGCGCTTCAGGATCATCGATGCGCTTATGATCCACGCCGTGCAGTTGCACGACCCAGTGTTCGATGTACGGAGACGAATACGAAGAATTGGAGGAATTGAGCCTGAACTTCGCCGGCTCTTTGGGTTGGGTATGTACGAGTTGCTGCGCGACGACTTGATTGTTCAATTAATCTTTTCTCACCTCCCTCGATGCGCCGGGACGAATCCCCGGGGCTCCGGTTGTCGTAGGAGTCAACAATGGCTGTTGATCGAATCCGACGGCACCCTGGAAGGCAAGCGAACGGTCCCTTCCGGGCTCAGCCGTCTCTGCTGCTACTCATAAAACCCCCAAACAGGTTCACTGCTCGCCTTTCTCGCGGAAAGGGCGTGGGTCCTCTTAACCAGATTATATAGCGAAAACCTTGCCATCCTGTCAATAGATTTGAGGGGAAGGCTCAGCCCGCGCGCGATTTGGTCTCGCCCCCCGGCGGGAGGTATGATGGAAGGCAGCATCCGGCGCAGTTGATGGCGCAGCCCCGCCGGGCCGCCGGCAGGCCCGGGAGGCTCCATTGCGGGAGAGCGCATCGTGTCCGATCCTGTTTCCTCCTCCGGCCCGCCCCGGCCGCGACTAAGGCTACCCCGTGCACCGCGGCGGCCGCACTGGCTGTGCCGGCTGCCCGTGCTGGCGCTCGCGCTGCCGGCTCTGCTGCTGGCCGCCTGTTCCTCCTCGCAGCCGAGCTCCGCCGACTCGCAGATGAACGGGCCGGAGATCGACTACCGCGCGCGGCAGGAGCGCGTCTACGACGCCGTGCTGCTGCGGCCGACGCAGGTGCGCACCCAGCTGCAAGTCGACGATCAGCTCCAGCGGCGGCAGGACACGGCGGCCTGGCAGGCCGTGATGGCACGCCAGGGCGCCACGGTGAGGAAGCAGGGGCAGGCCCAGGGAGTCGACGCGACCGACTTCCTGCGCATGGTGCAGCGCCAGCAATCCTACGCTGCCGCGCGCGAACGGGCGCGCACGGAGCGCGCCGCGCAGTTCCCCGAGCGCTCCGCTCCGCCAGTGCCGCCGGCCTCCGGCGCCGGATCGCGCCAGTCTAGCAGCACGCCTTGAAACCCGGGTCCCTGGAGGAGGGAGGCGGCGGCCCCTGCACCCGCTCCACATGGGGTCAACGGGTGTAGGGGCACAGCATGCTGTGCCCCTACCTGCCGGGGTTCCAAGGGAGCGGAGCCCCCTTGGCGGCGCACCTCCACCCGAAAGTCAGGGAGTGTCGTACCCCTGGCTCCAGCGCGCTCCGGCGGCCGCGGCGCGACATCCGACTGCGGCGCTTGCGCAAAGGAGTGGAGCAACGCCCTGCGAATCCGGTACCGTAGGGGCGGGCCTCGCGGCCGCCGCGCGAACGGCGGCGGAGCGGCAGGCCGCGCGGCAACGGGAGCGGAGGTGCGATGGCGGCGGATGCGAAGCCTGCGGTGCCCCCGCGCACCATCGGCCTGATCGGCGGCGAAGGCCGCATGGGCAGCATGTTCCGGCGCCTGTTCGAGGCGGACGGATATGCCGTGCGCGTGGCCGGTCCCTCGGCCGACCCCGGCTACGGCGGGCTCGTGGCCGAGTCCGACGTGGTGATCGTGACCGTCCCCATCTCCGAGACGCTGGCGGTGATCCGCCGCATCGTGCCCCTGCTGCGCCCGCAACAGCTCCTCAGCGACTTCACTTCCATCAAGGCCGAGCCGATCGCGGCCATGCTGGCGGCGCCCGCCAGCGTGATCGGCGGCCATCCCCTCTTCGCGCCGATGGCCTCGCCGGCCGGGCAGAACGTCGTGCTCTGCCCGCAGCGGCCGGGGCCCTGGCTCGCCTGGTACGAGGGCTTCTTCCGCCGCCACGGCATGCAGGTCGTGCGGCTGGAGCCGGCCGAGCACGACGAGGCGATGGCGTTCATCCAGGGCCTCACGCACTTCATCAACATCGTCTTCGCCCGCACGCTGCAGACGCGCGGTGCCCACCTGGAGCAGATCCTGCGGGTGTGCAGTCCGGTGTACCAGGTGCTCTTCGCCATCCTCTGCCGCATCCTCAGCGGCGATGCGCACCTCTACGGCCAGATCCAGGCCTCCAATCCCAACAACCCTCCCGTGCTGGAAGCGTTTTTGGCCAATGGGCGGGACTTCCTGGACGTGGTGGAGCGGCAGGACTGGCCGGCCGTCTACGGGTTTTTCGACGAGGCCGCCACCTACCTGGGCGACTACAAGCAGGTGGCGCGCGATGAGAGCGATTTCCTCATCGAACGCATGACCGAATACCTGTCGCGCCGGCGCGATCGCTGACGGCGCCGGGCAGCCCAGCGCGGCGCGTCAAATTGACAGATCGCGGAGCGGGTGCATAGAATGGCCGCATTCCAGCGCCCCGCACCGGCCCCAGAGTGCGGTACGCGGGCGCTCCTGACCGTTGGGAGCCCGTCCGGCCCCCGCCGGCCCCGCTTTCACGGGGCTGCTGCTGCAGGCGATTTCGGCCGGCGGGATCAAGCGCCTCATCGCCATTCCATTGCGACTGTAAGGGGTGAAGGTATGCAACTACTTAGCTACGCCGGATGCATCTTCCTCGTGCGCTGGGCGCACTTCCTGGCAGGCATCACCTGGATCGGCCTGCTGTACTACTTCAATTTCGTGCAGGGCCCGTTCCTGGCCCAGGTGACCGAAGCGGCGACGCGCAAGGATGTCACGACCAAGCTGCTCCCCCGCGCCCTGTGGTGGTTCCGCTGGGGCGCCATGGTCACGCTCATTGCCGGCCTGATCCTATACTTCAACTCCATGTACGAGCGGGGCGGCTCCGCCTGGCTGGGCACGCAGCAGGGGGTGTCCATCAGTATCGGCGGCGTATTGGGCCTCATCATGTGGTTCAATGTGTGGTTCATCATCTGGCCCAACCAGAAGCTCATCATCGCCGCGGTCGAGCAGGGCAAGCCACCGACCGAGCTGGGCGGCAAACCCCGCGTGGCCTTCCTCGCCTCGCGCATCAACACCATGCTGTCGATTCCGATGCTGTTCTTCATGGCGGCCTCCAGCCACATGACCTGGGGCTAAGCCCGGAACGCAACGGACGCGCGCAGCGGGCAGCGCCCGGGCGCGCCGGCGCACGCAGCGAACGCACACCTGACAGGCGACCATGAAGAATCCACTCGATAGCGTGTCCGGCACGATCTGGGCCGGCGTCATCATCACCGTCGTGCTGTGGATCATTGTCGACGGGATCCTGTTCTGAGCTGGACGATGGGGCGGACGGGCGCGCCCGCGGGCGCAGGCCCGGCGCATCCCTGCTGGACGCGAGGCTCTCCGCCGCAAGGCGGGGAGCCTCTTTCATTTCCGGCCGGTGCGCGGGGCGAGCCGCGCCGGCGCTGCCTCGCCGCGCGGGCAAAAAAAAGGGCGGCCCCAAGGGCCGCCCTCGCTCCGGACGCACTTCCTGTGCATCCAGACGTGCATCAACCGAACGACCGGCCTACGAGGCCTTGATCGTCTTGACCTTCTCGTCGCCCTTGACGCTGATCAGCCGCGCCGCGGCCTCCGGCCGTTTGGGCAGCGTCAGCTTGAGCACGCCGTCGGCATACTCCGCTTCGATCTTCTCGGCGTCCAGGGTGTCCGGCACCGTGAAGCTGCGCGTGAAGGAGCCGAACACGCGCTCGGAGCGATAGAAGCCGGGTTTCTCTTCCGTGTGCTCGGATTTCTTCTCGCCGCTGACGGTCAGCACGCCGTCCTTGAGCTCGACCTTCACGTCGTCCTTGGAGACGCCGGGCAGTTCTGCGGTCAGCAGCACGGCATTGTCTTCTTCGCTGATGTCCACCCGCGGGGCCCAGGTTTCCACGGCCGTCGTATCCGGCACCGTGCGGCCCCAGAATTCGTCGAACATGCGGTCCAGCGGGAAGTCCATCCAGCGGTTGGGATTGTAGCGGATCAGGTTCATAGGTCCTCTTGCAGATGCGCCCATTGGGGATTGGGCGATTACCCGGAAGGCCGGCCACATTGCCCGACCCTCCTTCAAATGATCTGTTAGCACTCTATCATTATGAGTGCTAACTTGTCAATGCCTTGGGTGCATTGCGCTGATTCCGGCCGGAGCAGAGGCGCCCCCCGCAGTCCGGGGTGGCGGGCTGCGGGGGCGGGGCAGCGGAAGCGCAGGCCGCACGGCGCTCAAGCTTTGCGCCGCGCCCGCCGATAAGGGAACCAAGCGACTCCGTCGCTCCATGCGCCTGCCGACACGCGGCAGGCGGGGCGGAGTCCCGCGCCATCACTCCGGCTGCCGGGATGACCTCGATGCGCATCTGGTTTCCATTCGTGCTGGGCCTCCTGGCGGCGATCGTGCTGTGGGGCTGCGCGGAAAGCGGCGTGCGCAAGGGTCCGCCGGTGCGGGGCGACATCGCGCTGGGCGATCGGCAGGTGGATTGGGCGCTGGTCTACTACCAGAGCTGGCACCGCCAGCGCAACGAGCACTACCTGCGCCTCGCGCGGCGCCAGATGGCCGACGCCATCCGCACCTACTTCAGCATCCAGGTGCGCATCGGCCACAGCTACCCCGACTTCTACGACGTGGACTTCAAGCGGCGCGAGAGCTGCCGCTACCTGTCGGAAATCGACCGCGACGCCAGCAAGTACCGCATCGAACTGGACGATACCGAACGCTTCGGCTGCCTGCGCTAGCGTTGTGTCCCTGAAGTAACTGACATCATAAATGGGCTGCGGCAGCGCGTTGGACCCCATCCCCCAACCCCTTCCCCACCAGGTGTTCAGACCGGAGTCAAGGCTTACAGGTGTGCGGGGACATGGGTTACACCCAGTGTCGTCAGTTCATCCGGCTCCCTGCTGAGCACGGAGGCTCCCTCCCTCTGCCGGCGCCCGTTCAAGCTGGCACGGCTGTTGGTTTCCGGGACCCGTGGGTTCAGGCGGGCGATGACGTGCTGGCAGAACAGCACGTCCAGCTCGCCGTCGTGCACCGTGGGACGCAGCGCAACGGGGTAGCCCTTGAAGGCCTTGGGCAGCTTAAAGGTGCGGCCCTGGTAGCTCAGCTCACCCTTGTCGCGCACCTTGCGCACGGCCAGCTCGGGCGCGTACTCGATGGGCGCCAGCACCTCGGGAAAGGCGCGGGGACTCGCCGCGTACCGGCTGGCCGGCACGGCCAACTCCAGCGCATAGCGCGAGTGGTCGTCCAGCACGGTGAGCGGGTGGCAGCGCCCCTGCTCGATGGCGAAGTGGCCCTTGAAGTCCATCTGCCAGAGGTCGTTGGGCGCGGCGCGCTCAAAGCGGGTGAACGGCTTATGACTGGCCGACTCGGCCTCGTCCAGCCGCCCGTGGCGGCGCAGGATCTCCGTGATGGTGCTCGCCGCCGGGACGGCCTCTTGGCCCAGGTCGCTCAGCCTGCGCCGCAGCTTGCGTCCGCCCCAGGCCGGATGCGCCTGGCGCAGCTCCAACACCTTGGCTTCCATCGCCTCCGGCGGGGGCTGCGGGCTACGCCGCGGCCGCCGCGAGCGCTCGGCCAGCCCCGACTCACCCTCGGCCTCATAGCGGCCCAGCCACTTGTAGCCAACCCTGCGGCTGATTGAAAAGCGCCGGCACAGCTCGCTCACGTTCGCTCCCTCGGCCCCGGCCAGGGCCACAAACTCCCTTCGCTCCGACATGGCATCACACACCGTCCATGGCATGGCTCACCTCCTCGTGCTGGGTGACCCATGCAGCTCATCATGAAGGTGTTACCCATGTCCCCGAACGGGTGTTACCCATGTCCCCGGTCTATACACTAAGCAGGGAGGGGGCTCCGGCCGCCTCTGCTCGGGCCAATTGGACAGGATCGCCGTGCGGTTGTTCCCCCTCCTTCGGAGGGGGTTAGGGGGAGGCCCTGTTGCGGCGCCGCCGGATGCGGGCCGGGGCGAGGTGCTCTTGCAGTCGCCCCTCTCTATGGAATGGAGAGGGGCGGCCCGGCGCCAGCCGGGCGGGAGTGAGGCTGCCAGCGATGGCGACCCCTATCCCCAAACCCCTTTCCCCGCTGGGCAGGGAAAGGGGCTTCCGGTCAGCGTCAGGACGATTCGCCATGGTCCCTCTCCATCGTGAGCTCCGCTTGCGGGGCGAACCCACAGCATCGGGGAGAGGGGCAGCCCCGCAGGATGCGGAGCGGGGTGCGGACGCTGGCGATGGCGCGGCCGCAGCCATGCCCCCGCGCCCCTTTCACCTGAAGCAGTTGCGCGGCTGCAACGCCGCCGCGCAACCCCATCAGGGGAGCAGCGCCGAACGCTTGCGCGAGGCGTCAACGGCACAGGGGGCCTGCTCCCTCGCAGCAGTGGGTGTTTCCGCAGGCGACGGGACGCGCGCCTACTCGATCCGGTCGTAGCTGCCCAGCACGGTGATCTTGCGGTCGCCGCGTTGCAGCTCAGCCAGGGCCTCGGCGCTGTGGGCGTTGTTGTTGAAGTCCAGGAAGAACACGTAGGTCCAGGGTCGCACCTTGGCCGGGCGCGATTCCAGCCGGCACAGGTTGAGGCGGTGCCGGTTGAACACGCTCAACAGGTCGTAGAGCAGGCCCGGGCGGTCCTCCTCCGGCTCGATCAGCACCGAGGTCTTGCAGCGCGTGAAGTCGTAGTCCACCGGCCCCGGCGCGGCGCGGGCGACCAGGAAGCGCGTCGTGTTGTTGGGGTAGTTCTGGATGTCCGCCGCCAGCCGCGCGTCCGGGTGCTCCTCGGCGAACTCCACCGGCACGATCGCGGCGCAGGGCGGCCCCGCGCGCTCGGCCAGGAACTGCCGGCCCGACTCGATGTTGGAGGTCGTGAAGCTCACCTGGGCATTGGGCAGGTGCTCGGCCAGGTAGAAGCCGCACTGCTCGTAGGCCACCGGCTGCGCGAGCAGCCGCGTCACCTGCGCCGGCGGGGCATTGGCCAGCAGCGCGAAGCGCACGCGCAGGTTGAGCTCCCACTCCAGCGTCACCTGGTGGCGCACGAGGGCATCCTGCGCGAAGAGCACCGTGCCCGTGTCCGAGTTCTCGATGGGGAAGACGCCCAGCGCCGCCGCATCGGCCTCCGTGCGGGCCAGCACCTCGGGGATGGTGCGCGTGTATTCGATGACCGGCGCCGTGCCGCCGCCGGCCCCGGCTTGGCCGCCCTTGCTACCGGTGCCGGCGCTCGCGGCAGGGCGCGTCGTGGCTAGGTGCGCCGCGACGCGCTGGGCGGCGCGGTCGCTGAACGTGCCGGGCGGGCCGAGGGTGTAGAGGCGCGTGTACAGGCGCGTGTGGAGGCGGGCGGGCGGAGGTGCCATCCGGTCGGG
>JBGOUY010000136.1:0-10992 GCA_041477795.1 bacterium | reverse complement strand
GCCCTGACCGCACGCAGCGAAACCACGCAGCGCTCGGAAATTCTGTTGCGTGTGCTCGTTCACAACCTGCTCATCCTGAGATGATTCACGGTTAGGTTTTCAACAGAGCACGCTGCGCTCGGAATGACATGCATTGGCTGGATAGGGCCAGCTTGAGGCCATTTCTAAACAGAGCTTAGTGCTGGTTCTGCAGGGTGAAGAGCAGCTTCTCGACGACTTCCATCTGGCCGGCCGCCTCCTCCAGCAGGCTCTCGTACTGCACCTGCAACTCGGCCACCTCGGCCAGCAGCGGGCTGTCGTGCTCCGGCGGGGCATCGGCGGGCAGGAAGAACCCGGCGATGTTGCGGTACTCCTCGAACTGCGTGCTCAGGTGGCCCAGCAGGTCGATCTCGCGAATCTGCTCGAGCATGATCACCGTCTCCTCCGGCTCGCGCTCGATGGAGCGGTCGGCCAGGCGGATGAATTGCCGCGAGTTGGACAGGCTGCGGCCGAAGTCCTCCACGATGCGCCGGTGGGCGCCCACGAAGGCCGCCATCTTTTCCGAGAATTCCTCACGATCCGTCATCGCCGCTCGCGGCTGCTGGCTGCCGGCCAAGGGTGGCGCGGGCGGCCGCGCGGAACCCCGCGCGGGCCCTCGGCTCCGGGCCATCCCAGAGGGTCTCCAGGCTAACACACCCCGCCCGCGCGCGCAGGCCCGGCGGCACCTGCCGGGGTGCACGCGCACGGCCAGCGGCGGCAGCGTGCGGGCGCCGCCGGTTCGGCGCGGAGCGGCCTCCGCAGCCCCCTTCCCTGGGGGCCGTCGGCGCGACTGCCGATTGCGCTCCCCCGGGAACTTGGCTATGAATGGGGCCGTTGGAAGGGGCGGCAGCGCCAGGATCAGTGCGTTTGCCAGCAGCGACGGGAGCGTGCGGACGGGGATCCGTCTTGTGGGCGCCGTCCAGTGTCGACCAGAACCATTGCCACGCAGTGGCACGAGGAGGGGCGGTGAATCTCACGAGAACAGCGGGAGTGGTGACGGCCATTCTGGTGCTGGCGCTGTGTGGCGCCACGGGTGCGTCTGCACAGAAATACGGGGGCGTCCTGCGCGTGATGCATCGGGAAAGCCCGCCGAGCCTGTCCATCCAACAGGAATCGACGATCTCCGTCGTCGCGCCGATGGCCGCGGCCTACAACAACCTGGTGCAATACGACCCCGCCAAGGCGGTGGAAGGCCCGCATACGATCGTGCCCGACCTGGCGGAGAGCTGGTTCTGGAGCGACAAGGGCAAAGCCCTGACCTTCCGCCTGCGCCACGGCGTGCAGTGGCACGACGGCAAGCCGTTCACGTCCGCGGACGTGAAGGACACCTTCGACGTGGTGCGCAAGGCGCCGGGCGCGCGCACGATGAAGCTCAATCCGCGCGCGCAGTGGTATTTCAACGTGGAGAGCATCGCCACCAACGGCGACTACGAGGTGACGTTCCACCTGAAGCGGCCGCAGCCGTCGCTGCTGTCCATGCTGGCCACCGGCTACTCGCCCGTGAACCCCGCGCACATCCCGCCCGACGACCTGCGCAGCAAGGAAGTGGGGACGGGGCCGTTCATGCTCAAGCAGTACCTGCCCGACCAGTCCATGGAGTTCGTGAAGAACCCGAACTATTTCATCAAAGGCCGGCCGTACCTGGACGGCGTGACGTGGATCATCATCAAGTCCGCCGCCTCCCGCACCGCGGCCCTGCAGGCGGGTCAGCTGGACGTGTCGTTCCCGAGCGAGACCACGCAGGCCAACTACGAGACGCTCAAGGCCGCCGTGCCGACGATGGTGTTCCAGAAGGTCGGCGTGCAGATCGCGGACAACCTCGTCATCAACGTCGCCAAGAAGCCCTACGATGACGTGCGGGTGCGCCAGGTGCTGAGCCTCGCGATGGACCGCGACGCGATGATCAAGAGCGTGCACGAGGGCCTGGCGGTGCCGGGCGGGGCGAACCAGCCGCCGCCTTACGGGTACTGGGGCCTGAGCGCCAAGGAACTGGTCAAGCTGCCGGGCTATGGCGACCCGGTCAAGAACAAGGAGAAGGCCCGCAAGCTGTTGGCCGCGCTGGGCTACACGGCGCAAAAGCCGCTCAAGGTGACCGTGTCCACACGCTCGCTCTCGCTCTACGTGAGCACGGCGACCTGGGTGATCGACCAGTTCAAGCAGGTCGGCATCCAGGGCACCCTGGAGCAGGTGGAATCCGGGCTCTGGTTCGGCAAGCTCGCCCGCGGAGACTACGAGGTCGGCGTGAACCTGACCGGCGTGGGGCCGGACGACCCGGACTCGAACTATTACGAGAACTACGCCTGCGGTTCCCAGCGCAACTATTCGAAGTACTGCAACCAGGATGTCATGAAGATGTTCGACAAGGCGTCCCAGGAAACCGACGCGAAGAAGCGCATGAAGCTGATCCACGCCATCGACGTCAAGCTGCAGGAGGATGTGGCGCGGCCGATGCTGGCGCACCTGCTGGACATGTTCGCCACCTGGCCGTACGTGAAGAACCTGGTGGCGCACAACAACGCATACAACTACTGGCGCCTGGAGGACGTCTGGCTGGATAAGTGAGCCAGCGGCGAGCACCGTGGGAGCGCAAGCCGCCCGCAAGCGGCTCCCGCGATCCCGCCGGCCACGGATTGCGGCGGCCCGCCCGTCGTCCGGCGCAATCCCTGTCTTGTTCCGGCCCCCCCTAGCCGGGCGGCGGATCGGCGCGGAAGGGCAGGGACGTGCAAGGTGCCGGCTGCCGGCCGCGGTGGTACCAAGCGTGGGGAGCGCGAGTGAAGACTTACATCGTGCAGCGCGGTCTGATGATGCTGCTCACGCTGTTCGGCATGTCTGTCGTGATCTTCGTGCTGCTGCGCATGGCACCCGGCAACATCACGGACATTCTGTTCGACTCGGCCGGCTACGTGGACTTTGCCGACAAACGCAAGATCGAGGCCGAGCTTGGGCTGGACAGGCCGTACGTCGAGCAGTACGCGCAGTGGATCGGCGGGCTGGCGCAGGGGGACCTGGGCAAGAGCTTCCGGCTGGACCAGCGCGCGATCGAGGTGATTGCCCCCCGCGTGCCCAACACGGTGGAGCTGGCACTGCTGGCGATCGCGGTGGCCGTGCTGCTGGGGGTGCCCACAGGAATCGTCAGCGCCGTCAAGCAGGACAGCATGCTGGATTACGTGCTGCGGGTGATCAGCCTGAGCGGGCTTTCCATGCCGGCGTTCTGGCTAGGGCTGCTGGTGATCCTGGGGATGATCTCCTACTGGCACCTGTCGCCCATCTATGTGGACGCCCCGGTGACCTGGACGGATCACCTGCGCCTGTTTGGCATCCCAGCGCTGGTGGTGGGCTTCCGCAGCTCGGCGCTGATCATGCGCCTGACCCGCTCGTCCATGCTGGAAGTGCTGCGCCAGGACTACATCCGGACGGCGCGGGCCAAGGGCCAGAACGAGCGCGTGATCAATTACCACCACGCCCTGAAGAACGCCATCCTGCCGGTCATCACCGTGATCGGGATCGAGTTCGCCTTCCTGATCGGCGGGCTGGTGGTGACAGAGACGGTGTTCAACATCCCCGGCGTGGCGCGCTTCCTCGTGCAGGCGATCCTGTGGCGCGACTATCCGATCGTGCAGAACCTGGTGATGCTGATCGCCGTGGTAGTGGTGAGCGCGAATTTCGTGGTGGATCTGCTTTACGTGGTGCTGGACCCGCGCATCCATTACGGCTAGGACTCACCCGCGCCCGCTCCGGCAGTTCCTGCTCGATGAGGAGTGAGCGGTTTGGAGAACATGCTGGCAACTCAATCGGACGATCCTGAGGCGCGCGGCGGATGGCTGCGCGCAGGGGTGGGCATGTGCCGGCGCAAGCCGCTGGGGGCGTTGGGCGCCCTGGTGCTGGCGGGGCTGGTGTTCTGCGCGATCTTCGCCGACGTGGTGGCCACGCAGGATCCGGTCACGACCGACGCGACCATCACGCTGCTGCCTCCGGGAGCGAATCACCTGATGGGGACGGACTACCTGGGGCGCGACATGTACAGCCGCATCGTGCACGGCTCGCGCGTCTCCCTGGCCGTGGGGCTCACCTCCACGACCATCGGGGGGGTCATCGGGTTGGTGATCGGATTGCTGTCGGGCTACCTGCTGGGCTGGTTCGACCTGGTCGCGCAGCGCGTGATGGACATCATGCAGGGCCTGCCGCTGATCATCATGGCGCTGGTGATGGCTGCGGCGCTGGGGCCGTCCGTGCAGAACGTGATCCTGGCGATCTCCATCCCGCTCGTGCCGCGGGCGGCGCGGGTGATCCGCTCCAGCGCGCTGGCGATCCGGGAGCAGCCCTTCGTCGAAGCGGCCCGCGCGATCGGCATGAGCGAGATGCGCATCGCGTTCCTGCACGTGATGCCCAACACGATGGCGCCCTTCATCGTGCTCACCACCGCGCAATTGGGCAGCGCCATCCTGACCGAGGCGGCGCTCTCGTTCCTGGGCCTGGGCATCCCGGAGCCGTATCCCTCCTGGGGCCGTATGCTTTCGGAATCCGCCGCGGAGTATGCGCAGAAGGCGCCCTGGCTGGTGATCTTCCCGGGCGTGGTCATCAGTCTGGTGGTGTTCGCCACCAACCTGATGGGCGATGCCATGCGCGACCTCCTGGACCCGCGCCTGCGCATCTGAAGCGGGTCGCGGTGGCGCTGGGGGGCCGGGCCTGGGGGCGATTTTGTCCTTGCCTGGCGGCCCCCTTGTTCTCTAGGGTTGAGCCGCGGGCGGCCGCTATACCGGTCACCGGCGGGTCGCCACGGGGCCCGTGGGGGCCGCTGTGGCTCTCCGCCGCAGCACGAATGAGCACTTCTAGACGGGGTATCGTGTCGATGGTTGATGCCCGACGATCCGCGCAGGTGCCCCCCCAGCCTGGCCCGGCGAGCGCGGGGGAAACGATCCTGCAGCTCAACGATCTCCACACCTGCTTCTTCTCCCGCGACGGCATCGTGCGCGCGGTGGATGGGGTGTCCTACCACCTGGAACGGGGCGAGACGCTGGGGGTGGTGGGGGAGTCGGGTTGCGGCAAGAGCGTCACCGCGCTGTCCATCCTGCGCCTCATTCCCGTCCCGCCGGGGCGCATCGTGAGCGGCGAGATTCTCTTCGAGGGCAAGGACCTGCTCAAGCTTTCGGAAGCGCAGATGCAGCACATCCGGGGCAACGAGATCTCCATGATTTTCCAGGAGCCCATGACGTCCCTCAACCCGGTGCTGACGGTGGGGCAGCAGATCAGCGAGGCGATCCGGCTGCACCAGGGCCTGAGCCGCAGGGACGCGCTGGACAAGTCCATCGAGATGCTGCGCCTGGTGCACATTTCCGAGCCCCAGCGGCGCGTGCAGGAGTACCCGCACCAGCTCTCCGGCGGGATGCGCCAGCGCGTGATGATCGCCATGGCGCTTTCCTGCAACCCCAAGGTGCTTATCGCCGACGAGCCCACCACGGCGCTGGACGTGACGATCCAGGCCCAGATCCTGGACCTCATGCTCGAGCTGCAGGCCAAGCTGGGCACGGCCATCATCATGATCACGCACGACCTGGGCGTCATCGCGGAGGTGGCCAAGCGCGTCGTGGTGATGTACGCGGGCAAGAAGGTGGAGGAGGCGCCGGTGAACATGCTGTTCGAGCAGCCGCTGCACCCGTACACGCGGGGACTGTTGAACTCGATCCCGCGCCTGGATGCGGTCGTGAAGCAGGCCCCGGGCACCGCGCGCTCGCGGCTGCAGGAGATCAAGGGCATGGTGCCTTCGCTGCACCATCTGCCCAAGGGCTGCCTGTTCGAGCCGCGTTGCCCGCTCGCCACGGAGCAGTGCCGGGCGGAATACCCGCCCCTGGAGGAAAAGCCCCCGGGCCATCAGGTGGCCTGCTGGCATTCCGATCAGATCATCCCGGGGGCCGTATGAGCCAGGCCGCCGTGCAGCCGGTCACCGGCAATCCCGACGTGCCCCTGCTGGAGGTGCGCGATCTGAAGAAGCACTTCCCCATCCGCAAGGGCGTGCTCTCCCGCACCGTCGGCTACGTCTATGCGGTTGACGGCGTGTCGTTCCACATCGACAAGGGCGAGACGCTGGGCCTGGTGGGCGAATCGGGCTGCGGCAAGTCGACGGCGGGCAAGACCGTGCTCAAGCTGATCGAGCCCACCGCGGGCTCCATCAAGGTCTGGGGCGAGGACATCACCGGGCTCAAGAAATCCCAGATGCGCCCCTACCGCCGCGAGATGCAGATCATTTTCCAGGACCCCTACTCCTCGCTGAACCCGCGCATGTCCGCGGGGGGCATCGTGGGCGAGCCGCTCACGATCCACGCCATCGCGGCGGGCAAGGAGAAGGAGGATCGCGTGGCCGCCCTGTTCGAGCGCGTGGGCCTGCGTCCGGAGCACATGACCAAGTACCCGCACGAGTTCTCCGGCGGCCAGCGCCAGCGCATCGGCATCGCGCGCGCCCTCGCGCTCAATCCCAGCCTGATCATCGGGGACGAGCCCGTCTCCGCGCTGGACGTTTCCATCCAGGCCCAGGTCATCAACCTGCTGATCGACCTGCAGGAGGAGTACAAGCTCTCCTACCTGTTCATCGCGCACGACCTGGCCGTGGTGGAGCACATCAGCCACCGCATCGCCGTGATGTACCTGGGCAAGATCGTGGAGATGACGGACAAGCGCTCGCTGTTCCAGCAGCCGCTGCACCCGTACACCGAGGCGCTGCTCTCCGCCATTCCGATCCCCGATCCGCGCATCAAGCGCGGCAACCGCATCATCCTGAAAGGGGACGTGCCCAGCCCGATCAATCCGCCGCCGGGCTGCCACTTCCACACGCGCTGCCCCTACGCGTTCAAGCGTTGCATGGTGGACGCGCCGGCGTTGCGCGAGGTGCAGCCGGGGCACTGGGCCGCCTGTCACCTGCACGAGCCGGCGCTGACCTGGCCGCTGGCCAAGCCCGCCGGCGCCGCCTGAGCGGCTCGGTCCAAGCGACCCCCTGCGCTGCCACGCCTGACGTCGCAGCGACGGGCCGCGCACACGCCTCGCACGGCGGAGCCCGGCGCACCGTGGAGCCCGGCGCACGGGGTGCCCAGGCACCGCCGCCGCGCCTGCCCCCGCTTGGCCTTACTGCGCATGAGCGAATCCGTCCCGCCTTCCCGCGCCATCACCTGGCAGAGCTTCTCCGCCGCGCCGCATCGGCTGTTCCTGTGGGGCGGCGGCCTCTACGCCATCGTCGCCGTGGGGCTCTGGACGCTGCAGCAGGCCTCGCTCTATACCGCCGCGCTGCCGCCCGTGTTCTGGACGGTGCCCTTCCCGCAGGCCCACGCCTTCATGATGATCTACGGCGTGCTGGCCTTCTTCATCTTCGGCTTCCTGCTCACCACCTTCCCGCGCTGGCTGGACGATGCGCCGCTGCCGCGGCGGGTCTACCTGACCGCGTGGCTGCTGCTGATGGCCGGCGCGCACGGCTTCTGGCTGGGGCTGTTCCTGGGCCGCGCTCTGGCCCTGGCGGCGGTGCTGGCCATGGGGCTCGGCTATGCCGTCGTGATCCGGGCGCTGGCGGGCATCCTGCTGCGCACGCAGGCCGAGCGCTCGCAGCAGGTCACCATCCTCTGCGGCCTGCTGGCGGGCCTGGCGGGCATCGCGCTGATGGCCCTCTCGCTTGCGAGCGAGGCCCCCTGGGCATACCGGGCGGCGCGCTGGATCGGCCTCTATCCGTTCCTGCTGCTGGTGGTGCTCACGGTCGTGCACCGCATGGTGCCGTTCTTCACGGGCACCGTCACGCCGGGCCTGGAGCCGCAGCGCTGGCGTGGCGCGCCGCCCCTCTTCGCGGCGGCGCTGCTCGCGCGGGGCGCGCTCGGCTATGGCGGCCTGTGGGCCTGGACGTGGCTGCCCGACGCCGTGCTGCTGCTGACGCTGCTGCGCGAGGGGATCGGCTGGCGCTTCTGGCGCGCGCACTTTCCGCCGCTGCTGCTGATCCTCTACCTGGCGCTGGGCTGGTTCGCGCTGGCCTTCGCGCTGGGCACCGTGGAGAGCCTGGCCGTGCTGCTGGGCGGGGCGTCCGCGCCGCTCTTCGGCAATGCCGCCCTGCACGCACTGGCCGTGGGCGGCTTCGGCGGGCTGCTGCTGGGCATCGGGACGCGCGTGAGCCTGGGGCACTCGGGCGGCGGGCTGGCCACCGATCGCCTGCTGGCCGGCCTGTTCTGGGGCTACCAGGCGGTGCCGCTGGCCCGGGTGGTGCCCGAAGTGCTGGGGCACTGGTGGCCGCTGCTGGCCGTGCAGGGCTTCTGGTCGGGCATCGGCTGGGTGCTGGCCTTCGCGCTCTGGTTCGCGCGGGTGGGGCCCGTGCTGATGCGCCCCCGCCTGGACGGACGGCCCGGCTGACGGCGCGCCTGACGCTCGGGCTGACGGTCCGGCTGACGGTCTGGTTAACGGCGCGCGCCGCGGGCAGGCCGGCGGCTGGCGCCGGAGCGGCTCAGGCGCCGCGCCCGGAAATGCCGCCGTCCACCGTCACGACCGTGCCGGAGATGTACGACGCGCGCGGCGAGGCGAGGAAGGTCACCAGGTCGGCCACCTCGCGCACGCTGGCCGCGCGGCCCATGGGCTGCTTCTTCGCCAGCTCGCGCCAGCGGTTCTCGTCGCCCAGCTCGGACTTGGCGCGGAGCTTCATCAGGTAGACGTGCCGGTCGGTCTCCACCGGCCCGGGATTGACCGCCACCACCCGCACGCCGTAGTCCAGGCTGTGCGCCCCCAGCGCCCGCGTGAACGCCATCAGCGAGGCATTGCCGGCCGAGCCGGCGATGTACCCCGGATTGGGGCGCTCGCCCGCCAGCCCGACCACGTTGACGATCACGCCGTGGCCCCGCGCCTTCATGCGGCGCAGGAACTCACGCGTCGTGTTCACGTAGCCGAACACCTTGAGGTCCCAGGCCGCGCGCCAGATCTCCTCATTGACCGCGTCCAGGTCGCCCCCGGGAATGGCGCCCGCGTTGTTGATGAGCACGTCCACGTCCCCGCAGGCCTGCGCCAGCTCCTTGGCCGCGCCGCTCTGGCTGAGGTCCAGCGGATGGATCGTCACGGTGACGCCATGCGCCGCGTGCAGGCGCTTGCGCGCGTCCTGCAGCAGCGGCTCGGTGCGCGCGGCCAGGTGCAGGTGCACGCCCTCGGCCGCCAGCGCCTCGGCCACGCCCAGGCCGATGCCCTTGGACGCGCCGGTCACCAGCGCGCTCTTGCCCTTCAGCTCCAGCTCCATGCGCCCGCGTTTGGGAGTGCGTTGGGTTGGGGTCGGCGCGGCGAGTGGCTGCGCCAGGCCGGCTCAGGCCAGCACGGTCTTGAGCATGCGGTAGAGCCCGCGCTGCTGCACGGCGCCCGCGCCTGCGGCGCGCAGCGCGCTATCGCGCAGGGGGCCGGCCGAGACGCGCTCCAGCGGCGGCAGGTCCGTGCCCTCCACCAGCAGCGCCACGGCAGCGGGCTGTTCGGCGGCCAGCCGCGGCGGCTGCTTGGGGTCCATCTCCAGCCCGGCGACGACGCCCAGCGCGACGCTGACGCGCACGATGCCCGGCAGCGCCGCCAGCGGCTTCGTCACGTCACGCCTGAGGGCCTCGGCCAGCCGCGCCGCGCCGGCGGGGCCGGGGGCCAGGAGCACGGTCAGCATCGCTCCGCCGAGCCCCGCCCCGGCATCGGACGCCAGCGCCGCGATCATGCGCGTGGTGTTGCGCATGCGCGGCAGGATGCGCCGGCTCCAGGCGGTCTGGTTGGCCAGCGCCTTCAGGTACGCGGGCGATCCCAGCACGGCGAGCGAGCGGGTGTCGTAAGCCGCGAAGTAGCGCGGCGAGGCCTGGGCGGACTGGTAGCGCCGGGCATTGCGGAAGCCCGCATGGCTGGCGCGCTCGGCCAGGTGCTCCCGATCGTACCACTCGTTGAAGTCCGCCTCTGCGGCCGGCTCCACGTCCGTCCAGACCGCCAGCAGGCCGCTGCTCTGGGTTGCCATGCCCGCAGGGTATGCAGGCGCCCGCGGCCGGTCAAGGGAAAATGCGGCCTGGCGGGCGCCCCGCGCGGGACTCCGCCCGGCCGGCGGGCGTGGCCCCAGCGCTCGGTGCTGTGTCCCCGGAGTAACTTACACAATAAATGGGCTGCGGCATCGCGTTGGACCCCATCCCCCAACCCCTTCCCCGCTAGGCAGGGAAGGGGCTTGGTCGCCGCGCAATGGTTCGCAAACCCGCGCCCCTCCCTGCTTAGCGGGGAGGGGCCGGCCCGCGCGAGCGGGCCGGGGTGGGGTCCCAGCGAGGCGATAGCGCCCGGCCGTGAAATGACCGAGAAACTTGCGGGACACCACACTGGGGCGGCCGGTGCGGTCGCGGCCTGCTGCAGCACGATCGTCACGGTGCGCGTGCGGGAGCCGGGGACTTTCGCGTCGTCGCCGGAACGCACGGACGGGCGCGACGGTTCGCATCCCCGCCCCGTTGCGGTATGCTCCCGCCGCGTGCGTCTTGGCGAGGGGCGATGCGCTCGGTGCTGGGACCGAACGCGCCTTGACGCGTTGACCGGCAGGTGTAATCTCGGGAAATAGACTGATCGGTCTACCAAGAACGGAAGAAAGGAAGAATGGAAGCGTCAACCAAGGAGCGGCTACTCGAGGCAGGCTTGGTCATGCTGCTTAAGCATGGCTACAACCACCTCGGGATTCAGCAACTGCTGACATCCACTTCGGTGCCGAAAGGGTCCTTCTACCATCACTTCAAGAGCAAGGAGGACTTCGCGCTGCAGGTGATCGATCGCTACATGGTCGAGGTGCACGGCGCTCTCGAGGCGTACCTGGGCGACCGGGCGGTTGCACCGCTACAGCGCGTGCGCGGGTTTTTCGAGATTATACGCGAGAAGTACCGTCAGGAAGGATACCTCGGGTGTCTGCTCGGCGGGCTCGGTCAGGAGTTGTCCGGCATCAACGAGGTTTTCCGCCGCAAGATCGAGTCGTGCTTCTCGGAG
>JBGOUY010000044.1:0-19744 GCA_041477795.1 bacterium | reverse complement strand
GGCGACAAGTTCAATAAGCACTTCCACGATACCGGCGAGTTTGACATGACGATGGTCGACATGAAAGCGCTGGAGCAGTCGAAGGTCGCGCTGATCTATGGGCAGATGACTGAACCACCGGGAGCGCGTCTGCGGGTAGCGCTTTCAGGTTTGACTGTTGCCGAATATTTCCGCGATAAGGGCCTCGACGTTCTACTTTTCATCGACAACATTTTCCGCTTCACCCAGGCCGGCTCGGAGGTCTCCGCGCTGCTGGGCCGCATGCCAAGCGCCGTCGGTTACCAGCCCACGCTGGGCACGGAGATGGGTCGACTGCAGGAGCGCATCACGACAACGAAGAACGGCTCCATCACCTCGGTGCAGGCGATCTACGTGCCGGCGGACGACCTGACCGACCCCGCCCCGGCCACGACCTTCGCGCACCTGGATGCGACCACGGTGCTCTCGCGCCAGATCGCAGAGTTGGGCATCTACCCGGCGGTGGACCCGCTCGACTCCACCTCGCGCATCCTGGATCCGCGCATTGTGGGCGATGAGCACTTCCGCGTCGCCCGGGAAGTGCAGCGCGTGCTGCAGCGCTACAAGGACCTGCAAGACATCATCGCCATCCTGGGCATGGACGAGCTGTCGGAGGAGGACCGGCTGCTGGTGGAGCGCGCGCGCAAGATGCAGCGCTTCCTCTCCCAGCCCTTCCACGTGGCCGAGCAGTTCACCGGCCGCGCGGGCGTGTTCGTGGACATCAAGGACACGATCCGCTCCTTCGCGGAAATCCTGGCAGGCAAGCACGACGAGCTGCCCGAGCAGGCGTTCTACCTGGTCGGCACCATCGAGGATGTCATCGAGGCCGCCAAGAAGCTGGCCTGAGTCCCGCGCTGTCGCAGCGGCCCATGCGCGCCCGCGCCGAGGCCCCCCGTTCCCCGCACACGCTTGGCACATCGCGCCGGCGCAGCCGTGCGTCCGCCCGGCCGGCACAGCCCGCGGCGGCGGCACGGGCATGCCGTCGCTGCCGTCTGCAATCATCCAACCGGGAGGAGGACGCACGAAACCCCGGAAGGAGACGCCGCCTCCAGCCCGGGATTACGTGCTGTACTCGGTGGGGATAGCTTTCGCACGGATCCCCCGCGGCGTGGGTTGGGGGGGAGAAAGCGCCTTGCCGGAGGGATCCGTGGAAAGCCTGCGGTCCCCGTGCGAAGTCGGGGGCCGTATCAATTCACCGTGCGGGATGCACAGCCTTTCCCGCAGCGGCTAACTTCATCCTATGCCCCCCTTTCGCGGGACGCCTTGATTTCCATCAAGCGTAAAGTTGACGACCATCAATGTCGCAAAACCTGCCGCGACCAGGGCGAAAAGCGCTTCCTGGAGCGGATTTGCGGCCTATCCGAAGCGGGCGTCGACCGCGGATTTGATCGCATCGACGGACTTGCCTTGCTCGAACAGCTCAACGGCCCACCGGGCCTCGTCTTGACAGATCATTCACCCGGCGCCGTGCAAGTCGGTGAAGCAGCTCAGCAGGCTCTTGTGGAAGAACGGCGGACGATCGCAGCCGCAGTAGCAGTGCACCTGGTCCAGCAACTCCGGGTGCCGCTGGGCGGCCAGATAGGCCTGCCGCGCATTGCGGTCGGGGAACTGCAGCGCATCGAGCACGGGCTTGTGCTCGCCGCCCTGCACCTCGAACGAGCGGCCGCGGCGGCCGCTGGCTTGCCCATACAGCAGATAGGCCCCGCCCAGCGCACCGAGCACGCCTGCGGCGAGCAGGGTGCGGCGGTGCAGGCGGCGGGAACCGCGGGACGCAGGCGGATGCTTGGCTTTGCTCATGGCGTTTTCTCCTCTGTCCACTGCAAGCAGCATAGCCGCCCGGCAGGCGGAGAACCTTGACGCCGGTCAAGTCGGCCAGTGGGCAGCGTCAATCCGCCGGCGGCTGGCTGTGCGCCGTGGGCGGGAGGGCCTGCGGGAATGTCTGCACTGCTGGGAAGGGGGCCGTGCGGCGGGCGGGGGCGCGCTCAGGTGATCTCCAGCATGTGAGCGAGGGCCAGCACCAGGATCACCATCCAGAACAGCACGGCGAGCACGGAGCCCACGTCGCCGGCCTTGGCGTTGATGCGGTCCAGCAGCCGCTGCAGTTTATCCAGCATGGGGTTCCCCCTCGGCCGCATCCGCCGGAGCCTGGGTGGCGGTTGGGGCGGCGGCCAGGGCGGCCTCCTTGGCGCGCTGCCGCGCCTGCTGCTCCAGCGCCTCCAACTCCAGCGGGTGGTACTTCTCCATCTCCTCCCGCGAGAGCTTGCCGTGCAGCCAGGTGAGGCTCATGGGGAACTTCTCGGGATTGAAGTGCACGTGGTACATGTGGATCACCAGCAGGAACAGCGTGGCCAGCATGGCCT
This sequence comes from bacterium, assembly GCA_041477795.1. Classification (GTDB taxonomy): domain Bacteria; phylum SAR324; class SAR324; order SAR324; family JACQKK01; genus DATFMP01. The sequence continues at coordinate 17,366 of JBGOUY010000044.1, read as the reverse complement.
CCTCGCTGTGGGCGGCCCAGAAGACCTGCAGCCACGCCAGCGGGATCCACTGCAGCACCACGTTCATGTACAGCATGGACAGCCCCGAGACGCCCATCACCCCGATGCCCCACAGCAGCCCAAGGTAGTCGAACTTCTCGTACCAGGTGTAGCGGCCCATGCGGGGCAGCGTCTTGCGCTGGCCCAGCACATAGAGCAGGTGCCCCCAGAAGTGCTGCGCATCCTCCGGGCGGAGCATGACCGCGCGCCGGTAGAACGGCGGCTTGCGCTGCACCAGCACGTACCAGACGAAGTGGAACACACCCAGCAGAACCAGCACATGGCCCGCTGTGTGATGGATGAGCGCCCGCGCGTGCAGGCCGCCCTGCGCCCAGATCAGCCAACGCGCCCAGGCCTGGTGCGGAAACTTGAGCGGCACGCCGGACACGATCAGCAGCAGCACACAAGTGAACAAAATCATGTGCTGCACGACGAACAGCCGGTCGAAGCGCTGAAACGACTCCTTGCGCGGATTCATGGCTCGTCTCCGCGGCGCGCCTGCCGCCGCTCCATCAGCTTGCGGTAGAGGTCCAGCAGCATGAAGGCGGCCAGCGAGCCGAGCGTGCCCACCGTCAGCACGAGGAAGGCGAAGTTGACCCACGCCACCACGTCAATGGGTCCCAGGTAATAGTTCTTCTCCAGCTTGGTGAGGCCCGGCACGAATCCGTAGCGCACCTCCAGCGGTGCGCCCGGCTTGAGCGAGCGCCGCGACAGCTCCAGGTGCATGGAACCGTCCATCACGCGCGCGTTGAGCATGGCCGGGCCGTGGCACTTGGCGCAGATCTTGGCCAGGTTGTTGGGGTTGATGGGCGAATCCGGGTGCTCGCGCGGCAGGATGTCCGACCACTCGTCAGTCAGGTGGCAGTCCCTGCAGCGCGGAGCGTTGTGATCGCCCAGCGCGCGCAGCCGGCCGTGCGGCGAGAGCCAGTAGGTGCGGAACGCCGCCTCAATGCTGTATTTGCGCGGCAGCCCCTCCTGCGGCAGGATCGTGCCCATGCCCTCGAAGTGGCAGCGGATGCAGGGCTGATTGCCGATCCCGCCAGGAATCGCCACGTGCAGCGGCACCATGGCGGGCGAGCGGAAGGGTTGGCCCTGGGAGATCCGGAACGGATCGCCCTGCGCCGCGCTGAGCGGGTCACTGGGGGGCGGCTCGGCCCGATCCGAGGCCGTCGCCGGCCCGCCGGCCGCCAGGCACAGCGCGAGCAGCAGGCCGCCCAGCCCCGCGCGGATGCGCCCTCGCGCAGACGTCATGAGGTGCACCTCCTTGTGCGGGGCGAGGCCCCGCGGGCCCTCCGGGCGCTCAGTAGGGATAGTCTTCCGGGTCCTGGTCCTTGTGCTCATGGCATTCGGTGCAGACCTGCGGCTTGCGCACGGCGTAGAGGAAGTGCGCCAGCCGCTCGGGCTCATAGTCCTTGTGGTAGTGGCACAGGTTGCAGGAGTTGGGCTGCTTGTTCACATCGCCGCCCGCCTTCACGGTCCATTCCGGGCGCAACACCTTCATGGAGTGGCTGCGCAGGTCGCCCGGGGTGGCGCTCTTGATGGTGTTGGGCATGTGGCAGCCGATGCAGTTGTTCGTGCTGTGGAGGCTGTGCGCCCCCACCCGCGCGATCGTCGTGTGGCACGTGTTGCACAGCAGCGAGCCCGGCAGCTTGAGCTGGAAGCGGTTGAACTTGCCGCGCACGTGCGGGGAATGGCAGTCCCAGCACATCACTCCCGCGCGTGCATGGCCGCTGGACTGCCAGTCGTTATACTGCTGGTGGTGGGTGCGCGGGCTGCCGTCGGGGTAGACGCGCTCCGCCTTGTCCACGTGGAACGCGAGGTTGTCGCCCGGGCGGTAGTGCACCGGATAGGCGTACTTGCCGTCCTCCGAGGTGCCCACATCGTGGCAGGCGCCGCACACCATCGCCGCCCGGCGCGGATCAGGCATGCGCGGCGGATTGACGATCGTGTCGAACTTCTCCGTCAGGTCGGCCCGCACGTGTTTGCCGCCGGGGCCGTGGCACGACTCGCAGCCCACGCCCATCTCCTGCCAGGTCGTCGTGTAGTGCTTGGTCTGCGGGTCGTAAGTGACCTTGGAATTGGAGGTGTGGCAGCCCATGCACTGGTACTGGAACATCTGCTCCTTGTCGCTCCAGTAGGCACCGTTGCCGGGCTTCTGAGACTCCAGGCCGCGGTAGTCCGCCCATCTCTCCGTGAGCACGTTCCACTGCACCGGCAGCACCTGCATGGCGCCGTTGACCAACTCGGTGATGTAGCGCTGCTGCCAGATGCTGCCCAGCACGTAGCGCACGAGATAGGTGTCCACCTTGCCCTCCGGGCCCAGGGTGGTGACGAAGAACTTGTCCCCCTTGCGGCTCATGGTCGTGACCTGGCCGCCGGCCTTGAAGGTGTTGTTCTTGTTGAAGTCGCCGATGATGAATTCGGCGTTGGCGGGCTGGAACTTCTGAGCGTGGAAGGTCGTCTGCCAGCCGCGATAAACGCCCTCGTGGCATTCCTTGCAGGCCGCGGAGCCCACGAAGTCGGCCGAGGACGTCGAGACGGTGGTCGACGGTGTGGTTGGCTCGGGGGCCTGGCGCTGACAGCCAGCCAGCAGCGCCAGGGACAGCGACAGCAGGCAGACCCAAACCATTTCCCCCCCAAACACGCGCGTGGCCATGAAATGCTCCTCCTCATGGACAGAATAGGGCGGCTACGCCAGGGAACTGGATTGGACGGTCGATGCGGTGCGGGTTCGATCCTCTTCAGGTGTGGTCGTCACGGGTTGCGGATGCGGCGGCTGCCGCCGCGTCGGATTTGCCTGCTCAGCCTGCTCAGATCGCCAAGCTGGATGGGAATTGCGCTCCGGACCAGCAGCGTGAAAAGGATCGTGCCGATACTCCAGATTCCCAGACACACGCCAATTTCGTAGTGGGTGGGAATATACTCGACGATATCGCCCAACGGCGTCGGAATGAATCCTGGAATGACCAGCCCCATCCCCTTCTCGATCCAGATCCCGGTAATCGTGAATACGCAGGCAACGTTGAGGTACATCCGATTCCTCCGGATGGGATGAATGCTCAATCCCAACACGGCGACCAGGTTCAAAGCAATCGAAGTCCAGATCCAGGGCACCAGCGAGGAATATCCCTTGAAGCCGAAGAATAGGTATTGAATGGAGCTGGCGTGCCGGGTCTGGCTGTAGAACTCGGTATACATCTCGACGGCCAACAGGAACATGTTGATCTGCAGCGTTACGGTCATGATGATGGCCAGGGTTTCGATGACCTTGTCATCGACCAAATAGCGGGTGTTGTTGCGGATGAACTGCAGGGCCAGAATGATCAACGCCGGACCCGATGTGAATGCCGATGCCAGAAAGCGGGGGCCGAGAATCGCCGAATGCCAGTAGGGCCGGGACACGTTGGAGGAGAACAAGAAGGCGGTCACCGTATGGATCGATATGGCCACCAGGATGGCAACGAGGACTCCCAGAAAATATGCCGGGAAATATGGCTCTGAACCCTTGTAGTTCGTGTAGAGCATGGTGAAGAACATGACGATGTTCAGGAACAGATAGAAATTGATCACGACGACATCCCAGGCCAGCATAGAGCGCGGGAAATTCATCCGGCCGATCAAGGGAAGAATGTGCCAAAGGCGGTCCGGGCGGCCCAGGCTGGCCAGGATGAACATGACCGCCATCAGACACGCGGAAATGGCCATCGCCTCCCCGATCAATACGACCTGCTTGATCTCCTTGTTGTTGAAAATATAGGCCGGAATGACCAGCATCACGGCCGCCGCCGCAATGCCGATCAGGAACGCGAAATTCGCGATGTAGATGCCCCAGGCGACCTCCTCACTCAGCCCGCTGGTGGCCAGTATTCCCCGCTCGAACTGGATGCTATAAGCATAGATGCCAATCGCGCTCGTGGCGCCAAGGAGGGCCATCCAGCGCCAGAAGTTCCTCCCCCCGCGCAGCGACACCGTTAAAGCATCGAAGAGAAACTGCAGGAAAGTCACGGGCGTCGACTCAGTCGGTGTAGAACCAGAATTTCGGCTCAGTGTTCAGGTCTTCCTTCAGACGAAACACGGTCTTGCTCTTCAGGATCCTGCTGATTTCGCTGTTAGGATCCAACAGGTTCCCGAACACCCTCGCCCCGGTCGGGCAGGCCTCCTGGCAGGCGGGCAGCTTGCCCTGGCGCGTTCTGTTGATGCAGAACGTGCACTTTTCGATCACTCCGCGCATGCGTGGGCGATTGCCGAGGTAGTGTGTGTCCAGGTTGATCTCGTCCACGGGCAACGAGGGGGTGACCGGGTTGAAGCGGCGCGCCCAATAGGGACAGGCCACGACGCAGTAATGGCAGCCGATGCACCAGTTGTAGTCGACCACCACGATGCCGTCGGGCTCCTTCCAGGTGGCCTGGGTCGGGCAGGCTCTCACGCAGGGTGGGTTCTCGCAGTGATGGCATTGAATGGGCAGGTAGAACTTTCCCGACCGCGGCACCGATTCCGGATTGTAGTAAGGGTCCGAGTGTTCCAGATCGAGGGAGCCCTTGTTCATCTCCAGCACCCGGATGTAGTGCGTCTGCGGGTGCCGCGTGATGTTGTTCTCCCGCACGCACGCATACACGCACTTGCGGTAGCCTTTGCACTTGGAGATGTTAAGGGCGTAACCGAATAGCACGCCCTCAATGGGCGGATGGTTGCTGACCCGCAGTTCGACCCCGTACTCCCGCTTGGCCTTTCGCTCCAGGCGCGCCACCGCCTGCTCGAGCTCTTCCTTGGTCATGCGCACGTAGTGGTCCTGGAAATACGTCGCGAGCTCGTCCTGGAAGGACTCGTCGTTCACGGCCGCAGCGGCGAGGGCCGTGGATGCGCCCCCCACCGCTGCGGTCGCACCGGCGAGACCGAGCTTGGCCAGCAGCGTGCGGCGGGAGACCTTTGTTGGCGACGGGCCCGGTTCCACTCCGGGTGCCGATGGGTCGCGATCAGACATCTTGCCCTGTATCGGTTCGGGTCAAGCGCTTGGGCGCATCATCTGAAGAAGTAGCCGTAGACTTCGACCAGCACGTTGTATGGGTTGTGGTGCCGTTCCGGGGCGGGGTCGGGACGTTTGGGCTTGATGGATGGAGAGTGCGGATTATGGCAGTCCACGCACAGGACGATCACCCGGGGCCCGGACCAGGTGCCGATCCGCTTGCCATGCCCGCCCGCGAACCAGTCTTTTTGTCGCTGGAAGTGACATTGGCCACAGACGAGATAGGAGCGGTTGAAGTCGATCTTATGGTTTTTCAGGCTGCGCAGATTGTTCATGCCCTTCAGGTCGTGGCAGGTCGTACACCAGAAGCGGTTCGCTCCGTGCTGGAGGCGGATGTCAGTGTGCTCATCGACCAGCTCCCGCTCGCGGGGATTGTTGATCTCGCGATCCTCGTGGCAATCCATGCAGGGATAGAACTCGAGTTCGTCCCTGCGGGGCGGCACCTGGAAAGGCTGGAAGTAAAACTCGTCCACGTGGGGCAGGTTCTCCCGCTTCCAGAACTCGCGCAGCCGCGTCAAAGTGACGGCCGTGTCGTCGTCCAGAGTAGGCGGAGGTTTCTCCTGCTCGCTCTCGATTTCCTCGCTGAGCGGCTCCAAGGCCGATGTGGCGACATTGGCATCAACCGCGACATGATCGCTGGACACAGCGGCGCCAAAGGCCAGCGGCAGCAGGCACAGGCCCAGTGCAGCGGCGCGGAAAAACCGCGCGGTCAGTGTGCTGGTAGCGCTGAGATCCGGCCGGCGCCCTTTCAATCGTAGACCGCGGCTCCCCCCGAATGACAATCCGTGCATTCGGTGTACTCCTCCAGTTTCTCGCCATCGTCTCCCGGATGCCTGAAGGGCAGGCCCTTGGTGAGATTGACGTTAAGCTGGTTGATGTTGTCGCCCTCGGCGATGATCAGGTGGCACTTGGTGCAGTCGGTGAAGATGGCCTTGCCCTCCGTCGTTGTGAGCCGCTCGTTGTGGCAGCGGAAGCAACCCGGCCAGTCGCGGTGGCCGATGTTATCCGGGTAGGCGGCCCAGCTGGACTTCATCTCCGGGAAGACGCTGCGCCGGTAGATCTGCTGCAGCTCGTGCACGGCCTTGTCCAATTCCGCGGATTTCTGCTTGACCATCTCCGGATAGTTCTCCTCATAGTAATCCGTCAGGTACTTGCGGATACCCTCCATGGCGGCCGGCGTAGTGGGGTAGTCCTGGTCCAGCGCCTGCACCGATTCCAGCTTGGCGTAGGGCAGGTCGCGCGGGATGGCTCCCACCTCCAGCGCCTGGTTGACGATGTGCATGGGCGTGGGAAACTTGTGGGACGGCCGGTTGTGGCAGTCCATGCAGTCCATGCGGCGCACCTCCAGCTTGGCGCGATCCTCGTCGGTCAGCGGTTCGTCGCTGTCGTGGTATTCGGTGACGCTGCCGTCCTCGCGTTGGATGCGTACCCAGGCGATCTTCTGACGTTCTGAATCGCGGGCGATGTATTCCACCTTGTTGGCCAGCAGCATGTGGTAATGGATGCCGGCCCCCTTCATGAGCGAGTTCTCCTCGCCCCCGATCTTCATCAGCAGGCGCATGTGGAAGGGGGTGGACTTCTCATCGGAGAGGAAATAGCTCCGCACGACTTCACGGAAGCCGATGAACTTCTTGGGCCAATGGCACTCCTCGCAGGTTTCGCGCGCCGGTCGCAGGTCGCGGATGGGCGTGGGGATCGGCCGCGGGAAGGTGTTGAACGTCACCGCGAAGATCTGGCGAATGCCGGAGATCTTCGAACGCACGTACCAGCCCGCGCCGGAGCCGATGTGGCACTCCACGCACTTTACCTTGGCGTGCGAGGAGTACTCGTACGCGGTGGCCTCCGGTTTCATCACGTTGTGGCAGAGCTGCCCGCAGAACACGTTCGATTCGGTCGCCTGGTAGGTCTGATAGGAGCCCACCGTGACGCCCAGCGCGATCACCGCGCCGCCCGCCATGATGATCAGCACGGCCGTGCGGTGCGATCTCTTGCGGAAGTCGATCACCAGGTCCGCCGTCAGGCTGGGCGCCACGCCGGGGCGGCGCCGGCGGCGCTCCCGCAGCATCCCGATCGGGACGACGATCATCCCGATCAGGATGATGAGCAGGTACAGCAGGTACAGGATCCCGGTATAGGCCTTGGCCTGCAGTGACGTGATATCGAGCAGGATGGTCAGCAGGCCGGTGCCGAATCCCACGGCAATGAACAGGACACCCACCAGGCTCATCCAGTTCAGCACGGTGCTGGGGGCCTCCTGAACTTCTCCCGAAGCCGGCTTGCTGCCAATCGCTGCACCTCGAGGTTCCCCGTCCCTGTCTTTGCCGTTCATCGCACGCTCGTTTTGCGGTTCTCACGTCTCCGCAGGCCAATGGCCGCCTGCGGCCCTAGGAGGGAATGGGATGCTTGATTTTCTCCCAGCGCTGCTTGAAGTTGAATTCCTCGTAGCTGGGGTTCTTGTAGGTCTTGCCGTTGCGCTGGATCTCCGGCACGTGGCACTGCTTGCAGGTGTTCTCGTCCGGAATGATCAGGCCGACCTTGGCGGCCGTGGCGCTCTTGCCTTTCTTGTCGTCGCCGCGCTCTTCGGCAATCTGCTTCATGGTCTTCCTGGACTTGTATTCGCCGCCGGGGCCGTGGCACGACTCGCACTGCACACCGTCCTCCATGGCGAACTTCTTGGAGAACTGCGATTCCGGCGCGCCAAAGCCGGCGGTGTGGCAAATCAGGCAGGCTTCACTTTCCTGCGGGTTGCCCGTCACGCCGAGCTTCTGGGCGCGTTCCTTGGCCTTGGGCGTACCCAGGTTCTCGAAGGCCTTGGCGTGCTTGGATTCCTCCCAGATGCTCAGCTGTTGCCCTTCCTTTTCCTTCTTGTGGCACTTGCCGCATTCCTTGACGCCCACGTACTCGGCGCCCTTGGCCTGGGCCTCGGGCGCGACCGAGACGGTGAACGCGCCGGCCAGCAGCACGGCCAGTACCGCGAGCAAGATTCTCATGACAAAAGCCTCCACGTCCTGGTGTCCTGCATCGGCCCGCCTGACGGCGGGCGGCATTGCCTCCGGACCGCTTCCGGCGGGCCCCTGCGGGTCGTGCCGGCGGGCCGGTGTCCCGCGCGCCGGCCGCCGCGCGATGGGCGGTGCCGGCTCCCGCCCCGCGCGCGGCCGGCCGTGGGGGCTGGCCGCCGTGAGGGCGGGCGCTACTTGCGCTTGCTGGGTGGCGTTTTGATCAAATCATTGCGCCTTACCTTGAGGAATTCCACAAGATCCTTGGTCTCTTTTTCGATCCGGTCGATTTCGAAGGTGTGCCAATCCGCATTGAGGCGCTTGACGACCGGATCGACCAGCGTGAAGAACGCCTTGGCATCCTCCGGCGAGCTGCGCACCGCGATGAAGCGGTAGTAGCGGCTGATCGAGAGGAAGTTGTTCAGCACCGCCTCGGCCTGATCGGGAATCTCTGGCGAGTTGCCCGTTTTTTCATTGTGGCACTGCTCACAGGTGCGGCGCACCGTGTTGACGTTGAGCACGGTCGTGTTCACAGAGCCGTGGCAGGTCACGCAGTTGGGGCCCTGCTCGTTGTCTTTGTTCGGCTTGAGGTGCGCGTAGTGCTGGCTCAGCCGGAAGCGGGAGACGATCTCCTTGTGACAGCGGGCGCAGGTGTCGGGGATGTTCCGGTAGTTGGTGGAGCTGGACCGGTCGGAGGACTTCAGCGCCGCGCCGGCGTGAGCCTCGGCCTTGCTGGCGGCGTGCGGGTTGCCACCGTGGCAGTCCACGCAGGTGACGCCCTGGGCTGCGTGAATGGAGGTCTGCCAGCCCTGGAAGTACTCGTAGAGCTTCTTGTTCTGCACCAGGAAGCGCGCATCGCTGTGGCACTCCACGCAGGTGTTCTTGTCCTTGGCGGCGGCGCGTGTTGCCGGCTCGGCCGCCCCTGACCCGGCGCCAGAGGCCAGCAGCAGGCCCAGCACGGAGAGCGCGGTGCACACCAGCCGCGTAAGCGGCCGGCGGCCGGCGATGGATAGGGTGGTCATGGGGTCCGTCCTCGATGCCGAATGCGCGGCGCCCCGCCTCAGTGCATTGGCGGATGGTGCGGGCCGGGTGTGCCCCGCGCGCCGGAGCGCCGTGCCGCACCGGAGGTGCGGTCGCCTCCGGCATAGCTCAATGTGCCCAGCTCGATCGGGATGGCGACCCTGGCCAGCACGGTGAAGATCATCAGCCCGATGGCCCAGATGGCGAGGCTGACCCCGATCTCGACCTGCGTCGGGACATAGTCGAACATCTCGCCGATCGGAGTGGGCACGAATCCCGGAATGATCAGGCCCATCCCCTTCTCGATCCACACACCCACCACGGCCATCAGGCACGCCGCGTTCAGCAGGGCGCGCTTGCCGCGCCAGCGGTGCACGGTGAGGATGGACACCGCCACCAGGTTCAGCGCCGCGGCCGACCAGATCCAGGGCACCAGGGCGTTGAAGCCGTGCAGGCCCGTGTACAGGTAGATGGCGGAGGCGGAGTGTTCGGTCGGGAAATAGAAATCCGTGAACAATTCCACGCCCAGCAGGAACAGGTTGATCTGCAGCGAGATCGTCACGATCAGCGCGATCAGGTCGATCACGGTGGAGGAGACCTTGAGCTCGGTGACGCGGTCGATCAACTGGAGCGCCAGGATGATCAGCGCCGGACCGGAGGTGAACGCGGAGGCCAGGAAGCGTGGCCCCAGCACGGCCGTATGCCAGAACGGTCGCGCCACGTTGGAGCTGAACAGGAACGCGGTCACCGTGTGGATCGAGATGGCCCAGGCGATCGCGATGATCACGCCCGGAAAGTACACACGCAGGTCCGGTTCCTTCCCGCGGTAGCGGCTGAACAGAATGTAGAACGGGATCGTGAGGTTCAGCAGCAGGTACCCGGACAGCACCACTACGTCCCAGGCCAGCATGGATTGGGGGAAGTGGAAGCGGCCCAGCAGCGGAATCAGGTGCCAGATGCGGTCCGGCCGGCCCAGGTCCACCGTGACGAACAGCATGCACATCACCACCGCCGCCACGGCGATGCCCTCGCCGATCAGCACGATGTGCTTGATGTCCTGCCGGTTGAAGATGTAGGCCGGGATCACCAGCATGACCGCCGCGGCTGCCACCCCCACCAGGTAGGTGAAGTTGGCGATGTAGGCACCCCAGGAGACCTGGTCGCTCATGCCGGTGACGATCATGCCCTGCTCGAGCTGCTGGCTGTACATGAGCCCGCCCATCAGCACGACGGCCCCCAGACCCAGCATCCAGACACGGTAGAGCCACGAGCCGGAGAACACCTGCCGTGCGCCGTCATAGAAGAATCGCGCAAGCTGCATCATGGCCGCTCAGTCGGTGTAGTACCAGAACTTGGGTTCCGTCCCGAGATCCTCCTTCAGGCGGAAGACGGTCTTGTTCTCGATCACGTAGCGGATGTCGCTGTTGGGATCGAGCAGGTTGCCGAAGATGCGCGCACCCGTGGGGCAAGCCTCCAGGCAGGCCGGCTGGCGCCCCTTGCGGGTGCGCTGCAGGCAGAAGGTGCTCTGCTCCATCACGCGCTTGGCGCGGGGCCGGGTGCTCAGGTAGTGCGTGTCCGTGTTGATTTCCTCGGCCGGCACCTTGGGCCTGTTCCAGTTGAAGTGGCGCGCCCAGTACGGGCAGGCCGTCATGCAGTAGCGGCAGCCGATGCACCAGTTGTAGTCGATCACCACGATGCCGTCGGCCTCTTTCCAGGTCGCCTCCACCGGGCAGGCCTTCACGCAGGGCGGGTTTTCGCACTGCATGCACTGGATGGGCAGGTAGAACTTGCCGGGGCGCGGCACCGCCTCGGCCGAGTAGTACCCGTCGGCCAGGGTCAGGTCCATGCGCCCGTAGTCCATCTCCAGCACGCGGATGTACTGGATCTGCGAGTCGCGGCTCTGGTTGTTCTCAGCCATGCAGGCTTCCACGCAGCGGCGCACGCCCTTGCACTTGGAGATATTGAGCGCATAGCCGAACACCACGCCTTCCAGGGGCGGCTCGTTGCCGACCGTCAGCTCCACGCCATACTCGCGCTTGGCCTTGCGCTCGATGCGGGCAATGGCTGCCTGCACCTCCTCCGGGCTCATCTTCTTGTAGTGCTGCTGGAAGAAGTCGCCCCACATATCGGCCAGGGCCGAATCGTCCTTGACTGCCTCCTGGGCCGCGGCGCTGCCGACCCCGAAGAAAGCGGCTACCGCACCCAGCACGCTGCCCTTGCGCAACAGCGAGCGCCGGGAAATGGCCGCCGCGCCGGTGCTGGCTGTGGAGACATCCTCGGTCATTTCGCTTTCCCCCGCGGCGCGGGTTCCATGGATTGCCACACGGTCACGTGCTTCTCACGCACCTCCTCGTGCCGCGTCAGGCCCCGGCGCACCTCCGGCGGCGGGCTGGGCTGATACGGCTTGATCGAAGGCGAGTGCGCATCGTGGCACTGCGTACAAACGAACAGCACCCGCTTGTCGCTCCGCCACGTGCCGATCTTGTTGCGCTTGCTGAAGTCGATCTTGCTGTGCTCCGCCGGGATCTCGCGCGGCTTGAGGAACGAGCCGGCACGCTTGCCGTGGCCGCCGAAGAACCAGTCCTTCTGCCGCTGGAAGTGGCACTGGCCGCAGAGCTTGTAGGGCTCGTTGAAGCTGATCGGCTCGCCGTGCAGGGACACCAGGCGGTTCATGTCCTTGCGGTTGTGGCAGGCGTCGTAGCACCAGAAGCGGCCGCCCCCGTGCTGGAAGTCCAGCGAGGTGTGCTCATCCTTCAGCTCGCGCACTTTGGGGTTGGGCGTCTGGTCCTCGTGGCAGTCCGCACAGGGGTAGAACTCGAGCTGCGGCTCGCGCTCGATGACCGTAAAGGGCGGGGCATTGGCGATGGACTGGCCGCGCCGTGTCAGCCCCTGCACCGCCTCGCGACGCTGCATGAGGGTCCCCAGCACGCTGTCCGAATCCGTCGGTGCCTTCTGGGCGCCGGCTGCCGCGCCCTCCTCCTTCTCCTCGTCGTCGGGGTTGTCCTGGTCGTCCTCCTCCTTCGTATCGGGACGGGCGGCCTTGATGGCCTTGGCGCCCGGCCGGGCCTTTCCGGCTTTGGCGGACTGGGCCCGCACCGACTCGGCGAACGGCCCGGCCAAGCCCAGCCCGATCAGGCCCACTCCGAGCAGCAGGGCCAGCAGTAGCGTGGAGCAGCGTCCCATAACCATCCCGATGTGTGTCCAGCGCCAGGTGAGGCAGGCCCGCTGGCCTGCAACCGGGTGGGCGCAGTCTGCCCCCCACTGTATCGTTCCGCCCTGATTGGGAGCCTTGACGGTCGTCAATCAATAAATTGACCTATATCAAGGTTTCTTGGCGGCCCTTGCGGTCTACTGACGTAGCGGAGAGCGCCACTGGGGCGAGCGTAGTGCTCCCACCGCGCGAATCACTTGACATAAATCAAGTATTTTATTGATCCGCATCAAAGAGCCCTCGCCGAGCCGCTGTTAGGCTTCGTCCAACACGAATAGCCGGGCAGAGACTCTGCGGGGTCCCTGGCAGGGCTCCCGGGCTGCGGGAGCGGACCTTGACGCGAGCCGCTCCCGCGCAACGCGCCGCAAAGGATTGACGCCGGAACCGACATGAGACGCTTCGCCTTCTTGCTGCTGGGACTGGGGTGGGTGACCCTGATCGGCGCGCTGCAGGCACCCGCGCTGCAGGCGCAGGCCCGCAGCGAGGATCAGCCGCGACCGCAGCAGGAGGCTGCCAATGCCCTGGGGCGGCGGGTGTACGTGGCCGATTGCGCCGGGTGCCACGGCCTGCACGGCGACGGGAACGGGATTGGCGCGCAGGGCTTCGCCCAGCACCCAACCGACTTCAGCCAGGGCACCTACAAGCTGCGCTCCGCGACGGGCGCTGTGCCGGCGCCGGGCGATCTCGAGCGCACGATCCGCGTCGGCATGTCCGGCACGGAGATGGTGCCCTTCGCCGGCGTCCTCACCGAGCGCAGCATCCGCGCGGTCGCGCAGTACCTCCGCGGCTTTTCGGCCGATCTGGCCGATCCAGAGGTGCAGCCGGAGGCGGACGAAGTGGTGCAGGTGCCTGCCCAGCGGCCCTTCCCGCCCAGTGAGGCCACCATCGCCGAAGGCAAGAAGCTCTTCGAGGAGCAGTCCTGCACCGATTGCCACGGAGACAGCGGCGAAGGCAACAAGGACGAGACGGACGATTGGGGATTCCGAGTGGCGATGGTCTCGTTCCACCTGGGCTACTTCAAGAGCGGCCGCACCGATCAGGACCTGTTCCGCACCATCGTCACCGGCATGAATGGCACCACGATGGAAGGCTACAAGGACGAACTCAGCGCGGAAGACACCTGGAAGGTGGTGGACTACATCCGGTCGCTGAGTTCCCGCAGCACGGTATTCAATTCCTTGTTCCGCACGCAGCCGAGCGGCTTCGACTACTCCAACTATTAACCGCGCGCCGTCATGCACCTGCTCCGATTGAACGACCTGCACGCCTCACCGCGCTCGCGCCTGCCGGGCGGGGCCGTCATTGCGCTCGCCGCGCTGCTGCTGCTGGGCGCGCTCGTGCTGACCGCCTGCCAGGCCGAGACCGGCGTGGAGGGCGGGCCTGGGACGCCGGCTGTCTCCAATCCGACGTACACCGCGGATATCGCGCCGCTGCTGTCCAGCGTGGGCTGCACCTCGTGCCATGGGCCCACCGTAGTCTCGACCCGGTGCGATGGCTGCCACAGCGGGGCACGCAAGCCCACGGACAGCTACATGAACTCGCTGGCGCGTGCCGACATGGTCAGCGCCGGGTCGGCCGCCATCACCGGAGATACGATCGTCAGCCCCAGCTCGAGCAACACGAGCGTCCTGTACTGGGTTGTGACCCAGGATGCTCGCTACGTTCCGACGGCCATCGCCGGCACAAATCAAATGCTGGCGATGATGGATCTGATGTCGGCCAGCGAGAAGCAGACCGTGAAGAACTGGATCGACCAGGGAGCAACGCAATAGCGTCCCGAGTGGGGCGCGGGCCGGACGCAACACGATCACGGGACGGGCGACGGACGAACGAAGGGATGCCCCCCTCACACTTCAACTCAGCGCGTCGACGCAGAGACTAGACGATGACAACGAGTCAACCGAGAGGTGACATCATGCGCGCAGCGCGCTTGGGCCTGATGCTGCTGCTGTTGTGCGCAGCCGGCCTGTTCGTGAGCGGATCGGCCTGGGCAGAGCCCTACATGGCCGTGCGCGAAGGCTACAAATGCTCCAAGTGCCACGTCAACCAGACGGGCGGGGGCATGCGCACGGACTACGCCAGGGCGTACCTGTCGACCCGCAATGCGATGAAACCCGGCCTCCCGGAGAGTGGCGGCAGCGCGCCCAGCATGGACCTCGGGAACGGGCGGCTGAATCCGTACTTCGCGGTCACTGCCGACCTGCGCGCGGACCTGACCTACACCCAGATCACCCAGGCCAAGAGCACGGTTGACTTCAACCATGCCGCCACCGCGCAGACCTCGGAAGCCAAGAACGGCACCGGCTGCAGTTCCTGCCACGCCAGCAACGGCGGGGGCAAGCGCGGGGAGGTCTACCTGCAGATGGAACCGGCGCCCGACTTCGCCAGCATCGTGATCTCGCAGAGCGTGACGCCCACCGTGTCCGCCCGGGAGCAATACGGCCTGGTGCAGAACCTGCCGCTGAGCGGCTACCTGAAGGCGGGCTTGTTCCGCCTGCCCACCGGACTGAACGTCACCTACGACGAGCCGTTTGTCCACGTGAACCAGGGCCTGGGCGCCACGGTGCCGGGCCTGGAGACGGTGCGGGCCCAGGGCGTCGAGATGGGCATCGAGCCCGGGCCGTTCCTGCTCTCGCTGTCCCTCACCAATCCGGAGGATCTGAGCAAGAATCCCAGCGCCAAGCGGGTGTATCTGCACGGCTACGCAGTGGGGCGCCTCGGGCTGCTGGGGGCCAGCTATTACTACGATCCCGTCTCGCAGGACGACCACACGAGCCGCACGTTCAACGCGGTGTTCGCCGGTACCAGCGTGGGCCGGTTCACTGGGTTGGTCGAGCTGGACAACGTGAAAACCAAGCTGACCAGCAGCGAGAGCAAGCAGCTCGCTGCCACGGGCGAGCTCGATTTCCTGATCTCCCGGGGCCAGAACCTGAAGCTGCTCTACGAAGCCTTCGATCCGGATACCACGGTCACGAAAGACAGGCGGGACCGCACGAGCTTCATCTATGAGCCCTTCCTGACGCCCTACCTGCAGGCACGGGTGGGCGCCCGATATTACAAAGGGCCGGTGCAGGCGGACGTGACCAAGCCGAACGTCAACAATGCGAAGCAGATCTTCGCCGAACTGCACTTCATGTACTGACGCTGCAATGTTGAAGCACGGCCGTGGGCACGATCGGCCCACGGCTGCAAGCGGAGAATAGGGAGGAGGAAGAACCCAACTGGCATTCGGAGCCATCGAATGCCGCAACGGCCGGGCCAATGGCGGCCGGCCGACGCAATCACGCAGGGGGGAGGGTGGCAACACCCGGGACAGGGAGTGTGTGCTCCTTGCGCGAGGGCACACCGAGACGGACCGGCGCAGCCATGCCGGGACGGTCCGGTTCCGGAGCGGCCACCATCACGCACAAAAGAGGTCCTATGAGAAACAAGATCTGGCTGGCGATCGCGTTCAGCGCGGCGCTGCTGCTTTCGGCCTGCGGAGAAAGCGGCAACAATGCCGCGCCGGGCTTCGTCATTCCCGCTGGCAGTACCTCAGCCATCACCACGGCACAGGAAGCGTGCATGGCCTGCCACGGCGTGAACACGCCGTTGGATGTCACCGTCGATGCGGCCACTGTCACGCCGGTGCATGCCACGGCCGCAGCGCCCACGGCCGCCGTAGATTCGGCGATCGAGAGCGTCGCGTATGATTCCGGCACCGGCTTCGTCACGGTGACGGCCCGCGTCTGGGATACCGTTGCGGGCACGCCCCCCGCCAGCTTTACCTACAGCGATGTCCGCTTCACGTTGGCCCGCCTCGTGCCGGGTTCCGGCGGTGGCACCAACGAGAACTGGCAGCCGTACTTTACCACCGTGGACAGCAATGGCGTGGTCACGGGCACCTACGATCGCCCCGGCGACTGGAACCGCATCAACTTCTCGTATACGGCTGGCACGGGCGTGATTGTCTATACGCTGAGCCGGGACCCGGCAGTATTAACCTCCACGCCGACCACCCGGCCCGATGCGCCGTTCAACTACAGCGCGATCCTGGACTTCAACAAGAAGCACCGGATCGGCATGCAGGTCACCAACGGCGTGTCGAACGGCTGGTTGGACTTCACGCCGGACGGCACCACGCAGACCGGCAGCACGAACCTGGCTGACGCGACCGCGGGGATCGCCACTGCGGCTGGCCCGACGAACTCGATCGAGACGGCGGTGGGTACGCCCAGCCGGAACATCGTCGAGACGGCCGCCTGCAACGAGTGCCACCAAGCACTGGCGCTGCACGGCGGGACCCGGCGGAACGTGGAATACTGCGTGACCTGCCACAACCCGTCGAGCTTTGACCCCGCCACGTTCAGCGCCACCGACTCCACGGCGCTGCGCACGGTGGACTTCAAGTTCATGATCCACAAGATCCACCGTGGCAAGGATCTGCCGAGCGTGCAGTCCGGCGCCAAATACACGGTGGCGTCGAACGACTACTCGACGGGCGGATTCCCGCAGGACATCGGCAACTGCAACAAGTGCCACACCGGCGCCGACGGCAACCACTGGAACACCACGCCGTCGCGGGAGGCCTGCAGCACGTGCCACGACCGCACCTATTGGAGCGCTTCGGCACCCACGACCGGGACGGGCTGGGTCAAGCACGCAACTGGCTCGACGACCTTCCCGAACGGTTCTACGCAGACGAATGATTCGAGCTGCGCGAACTGCCACCCCTCTACCGGTGCGGCGGGCTCCGGCTTCGCGATCCAGGCCGCCCACCCCTGGGCGCAACAGGTCGCGGCGCAAACCCACTATTTGTACACCATCACCAGCGCCGCATTCTCGTCCACCACAAATCAGGTGACGGTGGCCTTCACGATCGTGGACAGGGGGACGGGTGACCTGTCCACCGGTGCATGGCGGAAAACCGGCGGTGCCAGCCGGCTGGGCCTCGACATCGGCTGGAAAGCGGCCGGAGCGCTGGACTACACCAGTGACGGTGCCGCGACCGGCGCTTCCGATGCGCCGGGCACGCCGAAGTCGTACGACATGCTTTGCCCGCTGACGACGGGCGGCGCAACCTGCGGGACGGGTGGCG
>JBGOUY010000172.1:0-9254 GCA_041477795.1 bacterium | reverse complement strand
GGGGTAGGGGTGCCCGGCGCTAGCCGGGCGGGGTTGAGGCTGCCGGGGCGGGGGGCGCGATGCCAGGCTGCGCGCGGGACCTCTCTCCGGCTGCGGGACGGCAGCCAGCTCTCTCCCGTGAGCCCCGCTTGCGGGGCGAGCCGACAGCGCGGTTGAGAGAGGCCGCTGACCCCCCGCGCTGGAGGCTTTGCTACCTCCTTCTCCCGTGGGAGAAGGAGGAGCCGGCGTCAGCCGGCGGGGGATGAGGTCCCCGCGCCGGCGCCGGCGCCGCTTCCCGGAAACCTGTCGGGTACTTCACCGTTTACGGGGAGGGGCGGCCCACCGCCTGGCCCCGCCGTTCGACAAGCCCCGCCGTTTGACAAGCACCGCCGGGCGGGCTCAAATGGCCCGGCGCAGCGCAGGCGGCCCGGGATGCCGGCCCGCGGCGCGCCAGCCCGCCATCCGAGCCCTCGGCCATGCAATCCGTGCAGCAGACCGCGCCCTTGTTCCTGCCCCCCATCGCCGTGGGCGAGCTGAGCATCGTGCGCGTGGTGGACTGCGTCGAGCACTTCAGCCCCCGCGCGATCCTGCGCGGCGTCGGCTACGAGCACCTCGAGCCGCACCTGGACTGGCTGCGGCCCCGCTTCCTGGATGACGAGCACCGGCTGCTCATGCCGATCCAGTCCTTCGCGTTCCGCACGCGGCACCACACGGTGCTGGTGGACACGTGCGTGGGCAACGACAAGCGCAGCGGCTTCAAGCAGTGGAACGGGCGCAGCAGCCCGTTCCTGGACACGCTGCGGGCGGCGGGCTTCCCGCCGGAGTCCATCGACTTCGTCTTCTGCACGCACCTGCACGTGGATCACGCCGGCTGGAACACCCGGAGCCAGGACGGCCGCTGGGTGCCGACCTTCCCCAACGCGCGCTACCTGTTCCGCCGCGCGGAGGTGGCGCACTGGCAGGCGCGGCCGGAGGAACATTTCCGCTGGACCTACGACGAGAGCATCCTGCCGGTGCTGGAGGCCGGGCGCGTGGTGTGGGTCGACGGCGACTTCCAGCTCGACGACCAGGTGTTCCTGGCGCCCACGCCGGGCCACACGCCGGGCCACACCAGCGTGCGCCTGCAGTCCGCCGGGCGCGCGGCCGTGATCACGGGCGACGTGCTGGTGCACCCGGTCGAGGTGGCCGAGCCCCAGTGGGGGCAGCTCGGCGATGCGGAGCCGGCCCTCGCCACGCAGACCCGCCTGCGCTTCATCGACGCGTACTGCGACGCGGACGTGCAGATCCTGGGCTCCCACTTCGCCGATCCCACGGCCGTGCGCATCGTCAGCACGCCGCAGGGGCGGCGGGTGCGCTGAGCGCCGCGCCGGCCACGGTGCCCGCCATCCGGCCCGAGCGCCTGCCCGAGAGTCCTGTGCCCACTGCGCGCGACGTCATGGACAGCCTGAGCGGAAGCCGCTCCATCCCGCTCACCTGGGCGGAGCTGGACGCGGACTACACGCTCAAGCTGCCCGCGCTCTTCCACCCCTGCCTGGATGCGCTGACGGCGGTCATCACGGACGCCTTCGACCTGTTCGGGATGGGCCGGCGCGGCATCGCGCCCATCACGCACTACGTGGAGCTGAGCGCGACCGCCGCGCCGCTGGCGCTGGGGCGGGCGCTGGAGCTGCGCTACCGCATCGGGCTGTTCCGGGCCCTGCTGCCGGCGGGCCGCGGGGGGACGCCGCGCGAGCGGCTGCTGCTGGATCAGCGCATCGCGCTGCACGGCTTCCGGCGTTCCGGCAGCGCGACGGCCCTGGGCTTCGACGACGGCAAGGGGGCGCCCGTGCAGGCCGGCGGCTTCCGGCTGGTGCAGGTCTTCACGCGGCCCTTCGCCCCGCCCGCCGAACGGCAGGTGCTCCAGGTGCCCGCGGAATTCAGCACGCTGCGCGAACGGCCCCTGCCCGAGCCGCCGCCCTCGCTGGAGCGGCTGTGGGCCGAGCCGCCCGGCCTGCGGGACGTGACGCCGCAGGGCGTGCTGCCCCTCGCGCGCGTGTGGGGCCGCGGGCACACGGACATCAATCACCACGTCACGGTGGCCGAGTACCTGCGGCTCCTGGAGACGAGCGGGATCACGCTGCTGCACGCGGCCGGGCTGCCCGTGGCGGCCCACCGCACGGCGCACATGGCGTGCCTCTTCCGGCGCCCCTGCTATGCTGGGGACGTCTGCGCCGTGCAGGGCCGCCTGCTGCACGGGCCGCTGCCGGGCGGGCTGCTGCCGGGCGGACCGCTGCTAGGCGGAACGTCGGGCAGCAGCGGCACCCTGCTGCTGGGTGGGGTCTACCGGCGCGGGCCGGAGGGCGCGCTGGAGGACGAACCCTCCGTGGCCGCGCGCCTGCAGGGCGAGCTGCCGCCGGCGTGAAGCCGGCCGGACGAGAAGCGTGCGCGGCCGCCGCAGGGCGCCGCGCGATCGGGGAGATCCCCTCACATGGGAGGTAGGAGCATGAGCGGACTGGAACGCTGGCGGGGCAAGGTGGCGCTGGTGACGGGCGCCTCGAGCGGCATCGGCGAGGCCATCGCCCGCGCCCTGGCCGGGGCGGGCCTGCGGGTGGCCGCGGCCGCGCGGCGCAAGGAGCGCCTGGACAAGCTGGTGGCCGAGATTACCAAGCAGGGCGGCGAAGCCATCGCCGTGCCCGCGGACATGGCGGAGGAAGCGTCCATCAAGGCCCTGTTCGCCGCCGTGAAGAAGCGCTGGGGCGGGCTGGACGTGTCGGTGCACAATGCGGGCGTGGGCGGCATGGCCCCCTTCAGCGACGCCAATCCCGCCGCCTGGCGCGAGGCGCTGACCGTGAACGTGCTGGGCGTCTCGCTGTGCGTCAAGGAGGCGCTGGCGGCCTTTGCCGGCAAGCCCGAGGCGCTGATCCTCAACCTGTCCTCCATCTACGCGCACCGCGCCCAGGTGCCGAACTTTTCCTACTACCAGGCCTCCAAGTTCGCCATCAAGGCGCTCACCGACACGCTGCGCCTGGAGCTGTTCCAGCAGAAGACCCCGGTGCGCGTGGCGATGGTCTCGCCCGGCCTGACGGCCACGGAATTCCGCGAGAAGGCCACGGGCGGGAAATTCACCTACGAGTCGTACTTCAAGGAATACCAGCCGCTCCTGCCGGAGGACATCGCCCAGGCCGTGCTGTACATCCTCTCCACGCCGCCCTACGTGCAGGTGCACGACATCCTGCTCTCGCCCATGGGGCAGGGCCTGTAGGGACGTCCGGCGCGGCGCTCAGAAGATGCTGTCGCGCAGGACGGTGCCGGCATCGACGGTGACGACGGTGCCGCTGACGTAGGACGCGCGGTCGGAGGCGAGGAAGACCACGACGTTGGCCACCTCCTCCGACGTGCCGGCGCGGCCGAAGGGCAGCGCGGCCGTGAACTCGGGCCAGCGCCGTGGATCGCCCAGCTCGCGCTCGGCGCGGGCGGAGAGGATCGTCACCATGCGCTCCGTGGCGATCCAGCCCGGATTGACGGCCACCACGCGCACGCCGTCGTCGGGGCTCTTGGAGCCCAGGGCGCGCGAGAAGGCCATCAGGCCCGCGTTGCTGGCGGCGCCGGCAATGTAGTTGAATTCCGGGCGCTCCCCGCCGATCCCGATGACGTGGATGATCACGCCCGCCTGCCGCGCGGCCATCAGGCGGTAGAACTCGCGGCTCATGTTGATGTAGCCGAACACCTTGAGCTCCCAGCCGGCGCGCCAGCGCGCCTCGTCCAGGTCGGTCAGCCGCCCGCCGGGCACGGCGCCCGCGTTGTTGACGAGGATGTCCACGCCGGCGCAGGCGCGGGCCAGCACCTGCACGCTCTCCGAGCGGGAGAGGTCCAGCGCGTGCGCCCAGGCCTGCACGCCGTGCTCGCGCTGGATCTCGGCCACGGCCGCTTCCAGCTTGTCGGCGCTGCGGGCGGCCAGGTGCACGTGGCAACCCTCCTCCGCGAAGGCGCGCGCCACCGCCAGCCCGATGCCTTGGGAAGCGCCCGTGACGAGCGCGGTCTTGCCCTTCAGGTGCAGATCCATGGCTCCGACGTCGCTACGGGTGCAGGCTGCGGGTGAACGCGGCGGGGTGCGGCCGAGGTGCGGCCGAGGCGCGGCTACATCACCATCAGGTACTTTTCCGCGATTTCCGGCGAGCCTTCGAAGGTGGCCAGGGTGCCCTCGAAGACGGTCACGCCCTTGTCGATCACGTAAATGCGGTCCGCCGTCTCGTGCACCAGGTTCAGGTGCTGCTCGGAGATGAGCATGGCGACGCCGGTCGACTTGAGCTCGTTGATCGCCTGCACCACCTGCTGCGCCACCAGCGGCGCCAGGCCTTCGTGCGGCTCGTCCAGCAGTAGCAGCGCGGGATTGGTGAGCAGGGAGCGCGCGATGCTGAGCATCTGCTGCTGCCCGCCGGACAGGTTGCCGGCCAGGCGGCTGCGGAACTCGCGCAGGGCCGGGAACAGCTCGTAGACCCGCTCCACCGTCCAGGGCCGGGCGCTCCCCGCGGTGTACGGACGCGGCACCGTGAGGTTCTCGGCCACGGTGAGGCTGGAAAACACGCGCCGATCCTCGGGCACGTAGCCCACGCCGCGCTGGATCACCTGGTGCGGGGGCAGGCCGCTCAGCTCATCGCCCTGGAAGCGCACGCTGCCCTCGGTGACGCGAATCAGGTCGTGCACGATGGCGCGCAGGGTGCTGGTCTTGCCCGCGCCGTTGCGGCCGACGAGGCACACCGCCTCGCCCTCCTCGACGCGCAGGCTCACGCCATGCAGGGCCTTGCTGTAGCCGTAGGCCGCGTGGACATTCACCAGTTCAAGCACCCGAGCGCCCTCCCAGGTAGATCTCCTGCACCCCCGCGTTGCTGGCGATCTGGTCCGGCAGCCCCTCGGCAAAGACCTGGCCCAGCGCCATCACGGTGATGTAGTCGGCGGCCTTGAAGACCACGTCGATGTCGTGCTCCACGAAGATCAGGGTCAGGCCGCGGGAGCGCACCTCGTGCAGCACCAGGTCGATCAGGTCGTGCCGCTCGTGCAGCCCCATCCCGGCGGTGGGCTCGTCCAGCAGCAGCAGGCGCGCCCGCGTGGCGAGCACCATGCCGAACTCCAGGCGCTTGCGGTCGCCATGGGAGATGTCGTCCACCACCTGGTCGGCGATGGAAGCGAGCTGGATGCGCTCCAGATCGGCCAGCACGGCCTCCCGCATGGCGCGCAGGCGCTGGGCGCTGAGGCTGAGCCAGTGCCCCGAGGCGCTGTTGTGGGCGGCCAGCATGTTGTCGTAGACCGTCATGCGGCGGAAGGTGCTGGCGATCTGGAAGGTGCGGCCCACGCCCAGCGCGGACATCTGGTGGGGATAGAGCTTGTTGAGCCGCCGGCCGGCCAGCCGGATCTCCCCGCTGTCCCCGGCGAGCTGACCGCCCAGCACGTTGATGAGCGTGGTCTTGCCCGCGCCGTTGGGGCCGATGATGGCGCGCACCTCGCCCGGCCACACGTCCAGCTCCACGCCATTGAGCGCCATGAAGCGGCCGAAAGACTTGCTCAGGCCGTGCACGCTCAGGAACGGCTCGCCGCTGCGATCAGCCACGACGCGCCCCCCACAGCCGCGTCAGCACGCGCTGCACCATCCCGGAGATGCCCGAGGGCGAGAGCAGGATGGTGGCCATCAGGATCAGGCCGATCACGATCTGCCAGTACTCGAAGTAGTGCGCAATCAGGTTGTCCAGCACCTTGTACAGGATCGCGCCGTAAATGCCCGCGGCAAAGCTGTACAGCCCGCCCAGCAGCACCATCACCAGCACGTCTACCGTGTACAGCACGCCCACGTAGTCCGGAAACACGTTGCCGTGGAACACGCCGAAGAGCGTGCCCGCCACGCCGGAAAGGAAGCCGGAGAGCACGAAGGCGATGAGCTGCACGCGCTTGCGGCCGTGCCCCATGGCGGCGGCGCGGGCCGGGTTCTGGCCCACCGCGCGGATGGTCAGGCCCAGCGGCGAATGGATGATGCGCCAGAGGAACACCATGCCCGCCGTGACGACGACCAGCACCACCAGCCCGTAGATGCCCGGGCTCAGGCCGAGCATGTTCGGCACGTAGCCGTTGATGCCCGAATCGCCCCCGGTGAAGTCGAACCACTGGAAGACCACGGCGAAGGTGATTTCCGCGCAGGCCAGGGTCAGCATGGCCGCGTAGATGGCCGTGAGCTGCACGCAGAGGATGCCGTAGACCAGCGCGAACAGCGTGCTCACCAGCGGGCCGATGGCGATGCCCAGCCACATGGGCCAGTTGAAGCGCGCGATGGCGATGGCCATGCCGTAGGCCGCGATGCCGAAGTACACCGCGTGCCCGAAGGAGACCATGCCGCTGTAGCTGAGCAGGAGGTTCAGGGCGCTGGCGAACAGCGCGAAGATCATCACCTCGATCATCGCGAAGACCAGCAGCGGCGGCAGGGTCAGCAGGCCCACCGCCACCAGGGCCATCACGATGACCGTGGTGCGCCAGTCGATCCGGTAGGGATCGCGCGCGGCCGCGGCCGTGGCGGGGGCGCCGTCGCGCGGGGGCAATGTGACGTCGCGCTCGCTCATGGCTAGTCGGCCGTGCGGCGCAGGGCACGCATCATCAGGACGCTCGCCATCAGCAGGAAGATCAGCACCATGGACAGCCGCGGCGCATACAGCAGGCCCAGCGCCTTCACCACGCCCACGGCGATGGCGCCGGCCAGCGCGCCGTACAGGTTGCCCAGCCCTCCGATGACCACCACGATGAACGCGGTGACGATGATGCGCGTATCCAGCAGGTAGTTGATGGTCTCGAAGGCGGACATCAGCCCTCCGGCGATGCCGGCCAGGAACGAGCCGACCATGAACACGGCGGTGAACACGTGCGCCTGGTTGATGCCCAGCAGCGCCACCATGCCCCGGTCATCCGTGGCCGCGCGCAGGATGATGCCCATGCGTGTATAGCGCAGCGTGGCCCAGATCAGCACCAGCACGAGGATCCCCACCGCCACCATGGCGAGCTGATAGGTGGGCAGGTACATGTCCTGGATGACCAAGGCCCCCGCCAGCGCGTGGGGCAGCGGCACGGACAGGTCGGCCTTGCCCCAGACGAACTTGGTCGCGTCGCGCAGGATCAGCACGGCCGCCACGGTCATGACGAGCTGCATCAGCTCTTCCTGGCCGTACACGCGGCGCAGCACGAGCACCTCGAACAGCACGCCCACCCCGGCCACCAGCACGCCGCACAGGACGACGCTGGCATAGAACCCCAGCACGCTGTCATGCGCCAGGTGCGGGTAGATCGTGTAGGTGAGGAAGGCGCCCAGCATGTAGAACGAGCCGTGCGCGAAATTGACGATGCGGGAGACGCCGAAGATCAGCGTCAGGCCCGAGGCGATCAGGAACAGGCCCACGCCTTCCATCAGCCCCTGCAGCACCTGCACCAGGATCATGTGGGCGCACCCGGCGGCGGAACCGAAACGGAAACCCGGCAGCGACGACTCCTGAGCCGCTGCCGGGCGCGAGCAGGGCGGCGGCTCGAGCATACCGGCGCCGCCTGCGATAGGGAGCGGCTACTTCTTGGCGGCCGTGCGCAACTGGTTCACGAGCGCCTCGGAAGGCAACGCCACGTCTCCCGGGATCTCATCCACGTTCACCATGATCGGGAAGGGATACTCGGGCGTCTTCTTGGTCACGCCCAGGAAGACCGGCGAGTTGAAGGTGTTGTCCAGCTCGCGCATGTGCATCGGGCCGCGCAGGCCATCGAACTTCAGCTTGGCCATGGCGTCGCGGAACTTCAAGGGGTCCGTCCCCTTGGCGCCCTCGATCGCGCCCTTGATCATGTAGATGGAATCGTAGGCCAGCAGCGCCCAGTCCGCCGGGTACTCGTTGTAGGTGGCGCGATACTTGGTCACAAAGGCCTTGGCCTTGGCCGTGTGGATCGCGTAGAACGGCGCGCGCGCCCAGCCGTAGATGCCCTCGGGAATCTCATTGCCCAGGGAGATCAGGGCCTCGGTGCTGAGGAAGGCCAGCAGCTTGGTGCGCTTCAGCAGCCCGTAGGCCTCACCCTGTTTGACCAGGGAGACCGTGCCATCACCGAACGTCACGGTCATGATCGCATCCGGCTTCTCGGCGAGGGCCGCGGTGATGTAGGAGGTCATATTGGTCTCGCCCAGCGGCGGCCAGAGCTGCTTGGCGATCTTCACGTCCGGCCGCAGCTTTTGCAGCTCGTCGACGAAGACCTGCACCGTCGTGCGGCCCCACTCGTAGTCCAAAGCCATCGTCACGACGGTTTTCCAGTCCTTCTGCTTGGCGGCGTACGCGGCCAGGGCCTTGCCTTCCATCAGCGTGTTGGGCTGGGTCTGGTACACGTAGGGATGGCCGAAGTCGACCGTCGCCTTGTGCGTGCCGCTCAGGGCGCTGATCAAGGGGATCTTGTACTGCTCGGCGATCGGGTTGACGGCCATGAAGACCGAGCTGCTGCACACGCCGGTGAGCAGGTCCACCTTCTCCGAGAGGATCAGGTCGCGCGCCTGCTTGGCCCCCTCGTCGGGCTTGGTCTTGGAATCGCGGTAGATCACCTCGAGCGGGCGGCCCATCGCGCCGCCGGACGCGTTGACCTCATCAATGGCCATCTTCATGCCGTTGATGGCGTAGTGCGTCAGATTGGCGCAGACGCCCGTGATGCCGCCCACGTAGCCGATCTTGATCGGCTTCTCGGCCGCCTGGGCCGTAGCGCCCAGGGTCAGACTCAGCCCCGCCAGCAGGGCCAGCAGCAGCGCTGCGACGGAGCCGACGCGCTTGCCTCCCGTGAACCCATGCGATCTCATGCAGGACCCTCCAGACAGTGGGGCAATGCCCCGAGAGTGATCCCCGGACACGCTCCCCGGGCTTCCCAACAGTGCGAGCACCCTACCTAGTACAATCGGCTTAGATTGTCCAATGCTACCGCGCCGCCCAGCGTGGCCCCGCAGGGGGCCACTCCACCCCTGTGGGCGGGGCCGGGTCAGGCACGCCGCCCGCGCTGCGACCGCGTCCCGACTCGCGCGGTGTGCCGCCGCGGGGCGCTGTCACCGGGCAACTGCATTCTGCCCTGAGCGGAGCCACACCAGCCTCGCGCAAGACCCCACCCCGCACGGCGCCGGGGCGCCGTGCCGCCCTTCCCCCTGAGCTATTGGTTCGCCCCGCAAGCGGGGCTCACGGCAGGGAGGGGCGGCAAGCCTCATTCCAAGCGAATCTGCGCAGCCAGGAAGCCCCCTGCTCTGGTTGAGCCCCGCTTGC
>JBGOUY010000178.1:0-9071 GCA_041477795.1 bacterium | reverse complement strand
GTCTTGGCCGTGCCGGTCATGCCGGCCAGCTTCTTGTACATGCGGAAGTAGTTCTGGAACGTGATGGTGGCGTAGGTCTGGCTCTCGCGCTCGATGCGCACGCCCTCCTTGGCCTCCAGGGCCTGGTGCAGGCCATCGGAGAAGCGCCGCCCGGGCATCAGGCGCCCGGTGAACTCGTCCACGATCACCACCTTGTCGTCCGCCACCACATAGTCCACGTCGAGCCGGAACATGTAGTTGGCGCGCAGGGCCTGGTTCGTGTGGTGCAGCACTTCGATGTTCTCGATGTCGAACAGGCTGCCCTGGGCGAGCAGATCGGCCTTGTGCAGCCGCTCCTCGATCAGGTGCCCGCCACGCTCGGTGAGGCTGATCGTGCGGGACTTCTCGTCCAGCGAGTAGTCGCCCTCGCGCACGACGGCCTTGTCGTCGATCTCGTTCTCCCAGCCCGGCAGCAGGTCGTGCAGCTCGTGCTGGGGCAGCTTGGGCACCTCCTCCTTGCGGATCTCGCGGGCCAGCCCGTGCATCACCTTGTGGATCAGGTAATACTTCTCGGTGGATTCCTCGGTGGGCCCGCTGATGATGAGCGGAGTGCGCGCCTCGTCGATGAGGATCGAGTCCACCTCGTCCACGATGGCGTAGTGGAACGGGCGCTGGACGTAGTCCTCCAGGCGGAACTTCATGTTGTCCCGCAGGTAGTCGAAGCCGAACTCGTTGTTGGTGCCGTACGTGATGTCGGCCGCGTAGGCGGTGCGGCGCTCCTCGTCTTCCATGTCGTGCTGGATCAGGCCCACCGCCAGGCCGAGCTTGCGGTAGATGGCGCCCATCCACTGGCTGTCGCGCTTGGCCAGGTAGTCGTTGGGCGTGACGATGTGCACGCCCTTGCCGGTGAGCGCGTTCAGGTAGGCCGGGGCGGTGGAGGCCAGGGTCTTGCCCTCGCCGGTCTTCATCTCGGCGATCATGCCGCGGTGCATGCCGATGCCGCCCACCAGCTGCACGTCGAAGTGCCGCTCGCCGTTGACGCGCTGGCTGGCCTCGCGCACCAGGGCGAAGGCCTCGGGCAGCAGGTCCTCCAGCTCGGCGCCGCCTGCCAGGCGCGCCTTGAGCTCGGCCGTGCGCAGCGGGAAGGCCTCGTCCGGCAGCGCCTGCACCTGCGGCTCCAGCGCGTTGATTTCCGCCACGAGCCACCCGAACTGCTTCAGGTTGCGGTCATTGCGGGAAGGAACGATCCAACTGTAGAGCGTGCGAAACATCACCCTTGCCTGGGTTGAGAGAACGAACGGGATGCTCCGCGCGGCGGAGCCGGCGTCGCGAGCGTCGGGGTTTCGCGGCTGGACGATGGCAACGCGGACCTCGGGCGGGTCGCGTCCGGCACCTCCGCATGCCGGACGGTCTCTTTCATTCGGCCTGAATTTTCGACCCGCGTCAAGCCAGGCGGCACGGCCCGGCTCCCTTGCCGTGCAGCCGCGGGCCGGCTGCGCGGGCCGGCTCCCACGGCTTCCTGGCGCGCTGGCGCGGCCGACCCGCAGACCGGCCCGGCGGGCCGACCCTGCACCGCGCGGAAAGCCGCCACGCTGCACCGGTGCCGCGGTTGCCGATGGGTCGGCTCTATAGTAATTACTCAGCCGTCGCGACGGGCGCGGGCCCCTTGGCACAGCGCCCGCCCGATCGACCCGCGACGGCCGGAGCGCGCACCCGGGCCGAGGCGAAGCGGCCGCCTCGCACGTGCCTGGCCGCCGGCCGCGGCAGGGCACTCCAGCGGAGCCACAAAGCGCATGAGCCTAAAACGCCTGCCAGGGGGATTCCTGCTCACGCTGGCGCTGCTGTGCCTGGCCGCGCCGGCGTTCGCGGCGGAAGGGGCCGGGCCTGCCAAGGGATTCATCCCGCCCGTGTGGACGATCCTGCCCTTCATCGGGATCCTGCTTTCCATCGCGCTGTTCCCGCTCTTCGCGAACCACTTCTGGGAGCATCACTATCCCAAGGTGAGCGCGGCCTGGCTGGCCGTGGCGATCCTCCTGATGTATCTCTCGGTCCCGGCGGAAGTGGGCTTCGGAGCGGCCTTTGGACAGCGCTTCTTTTCGACCTATGAAGAATACGTCGCCTTCATCATCCTGCTGGGCTCGCTGTTCATCATCTCGGGGGGCATCTACATCTCCGGCGACCTGCACGGCACGCCGCTGATCAACACGATCATCATCTTCATCGGCAGCATCCTCGCCAGCCTGATCGGCACCACCGGCGCGGCCATGCTGCTGGTGCGGCCCCTGATCCGCGCCAACGCCACGCGCGAGCACCCGTCGCACGTGCTGGTGTTCTTCATCTTCCTCGTCTGCAACATCGGCGGCGCGCTGACGCCCATCGGCGATCCCCCGCTGTTCCTGGGCTTCCTGCAGGGCATCCCGTTCCAGTGGACGCTGATCCTGACGCCTCACTGGCTCTTCAGCGTGGGCATCGTGCTGATCGTGTTCTATCTGCTGGACCGGCACATGGCGCGCAAGGAGGGCCTCCAGCCGGCCCCGCCGGGCGGCGCGCCGATCCGCGTGCAGGGCGGGCTCAACTTCGTGCTCCTGCTGGGCGTGGTGGCGCTGGTGATCGCCAGCGGCGTGCTCCACTGGGAAGGCGCGATCCGCTTCGGCCGCCTGGGGGAACTCGAATACACCTCCCTCCTGCGCGACGGCGGACAGATCGTGCTGGCGCTGCTCTCGCTGCGCATCACCGCGGCGGAAGTGCGCAAGGCCAACAACTTCAACTTCGGGCCGATCAAGGAGGTGGCCTCCCTCTTCGTCGGCATCTTCACCTGCATGATCCCCGCGCTGATGCTGCTCAACGCGCGCGGGGGGGAACTGGGGCTGAACTCGCCGGCCAGCTACTTCTGGGCCTCGGGCATCCTCTCATCCTTCCTGGACAACGCCCCGACCTACCTGACCTTCCTGGCGACGGGGATGGGCTCGCTGGGGATCGAGCGCGCCGTCGACATGACGACGCACCCGCAGGCCGTGCTGATCCTGGAGGCAATTTCGGCGGGTTCGGTGTTCATGGGCGCCAACACGTATATCGGCAACGGCCCCAACTTCATGGTCAAGGCCATCGCGGAGGGCAGCGGCATCCGCATGCCGAGCTTCTTCGGCTACATGGCCTACTCCATGGCCATCCTGATTCCGCTCTTCATCCTCGTCACGCTGATCTTCTTCTAGCGCGGCGCGGGCACATCCCATCCTGCGCGGGAGCAAGTCCCCTGTGCCGTTGGCGCCTCGCGCAAGCGTTCGGCGCTGCTCCCCTGCTGGATGGGCGCGGCTGCCAAGCGGCCGCGCCAAGGCTCGCTGTGCAGGGAGTGCCGGGGGCGGCGCCGTTGGCGCTTCGGGCAAGGCTCAGCGCTGCTCCCTGCCGTGAGCCCCGCTTGCGGGGCGAACCAGCAGCACAGAGCCCAGCGCGCGGGGCGAACCGGCAGCACAGAGCCCAGCGCGCGGGGCGAACCAGCCGCACAGAGCCCAGCGCGCGGGGCGAACCAGCCGCACAGGTGCGGGGGCAGCGCCCCTCCGCCACCCCCGGCAGCGGCCTGCAAATTGCTTGTCCCTGGGAAAGCGCACCTCCGCGCAGGCACCCATTGCAGACACCCAGAGGACAAGGACCGGCGATGACGGCATTCCCCTTGCGGTCGCTCACCGCGCTGCTCGCGCTCACCGTGCTCATCGGCGGCTGCTCCCTCGGTCGCTCCCGCGCCACCGCTTCGCCGCGGGAACAGACCAGCGCCGCCACCATGACGGCGGACCTGGAGACCGTGCGCCGCGAGAATGCCCAGCTGCGCGACCAGCAGGAGGCCCTGCAGACCCGGCTGGAATCCCTGCAGCACACCCTGGCGCAGACCCAGGAGGAACAGAAGCGCTACCGCGAGTCGATGACGAAGAACTTCGACCTGCTGGAACAGTCCGTGGCGCTGACGCTTTCCAAGACGATCACGGCGGATCTGGGCGGCAAGCCGGTCTCCTCCGGCCCGCTGCCGGCGCTGCAGAGCCAGCCGGCCCCGCAGCCCCAGGCGCTGAGCAGGGCCCAGGCGACGCCCGAGGCGACCCCCGTCGCGCTGGCGCCGGCCCGCTCCGGGGGTGAGGCCGTCCCGGCCGTCGTCGCCAGCAGCGCCCCGGCCGGCGCGCCCAAGCCAGGCTTCTCCGCGCCGGTGCAGACGATGGCGCCCAAGCCGGCCACCGCCAAGGCCGCCACGGCCCACGTGACGCCGGTGGCCCTGCGTTCCGGGGAGGCCCCGGCCGCACAGCCCGTGGACGATCCGGACCTGCTGCCCCCGCAGTCGCCGCGGCACCTGACGGCGCACCAGCAGGCCAAGCCGCTCTACGAGAAGGGCTTCGCCCTGTTCGCCAAGCGCGATTACGACCAGTCCATCATCGTGTTCCAGAACTTCCTGACCCGCTTCCCGGACGACATCTACAGCGACAACGCGCAGTTCTGGATCGCGGAGGCATACCTGAACGAGAGCCGCCCGCGCGAGGCCGAGGAGGGCTACCGCGCCGTGCTGCGCAACTACGAGCACCGCAGCACGCTGGAGGGCTTCAAGACGCCGGACGCCATTTACCGCCTCGGGCAGATGTACCAGCAACGCGCGGACCTGCGCCGGGCGCGGCGCTTCTATGAGGTGCTGGTGGAGCGCTTTCCGGAGACGTCCGCCGGCCGCAAGGCCCAGCGCGAGCTGGCCACCCTGGCCGTGAACACCGCCGCCCGCTAGCCGCCACCACTCCAAGCCACCATCGCATTGCGGGGGAACGCCGTTCCCCCGCAACTCTCTCCGCAGACTGCGGGCGCCGGCCGGCCGCACCCCGCCGCGGCAGGGCGATCCTTGCGCTTCGTCCGCGCCGGCCCCGCCGGAGCGCCTGCGGCCAGCCCGCGCGCGCCACGCTCCAGGCTCCCCTTGGGCGCCGCGCGGGAATGACGGTACACTGGGGGAACCGTCCGCCCTCCCTGCGCACCGCATCCGCTATGCCTTCGTCCTGCACTCGCCCCGCTCCACCTGGCCCGCCTGCCCGGCCCCCGCTCCGGGCGCGGCTGCGGCGCGCGGCGTTGGCCCGTCTGGCGCTGGCGCTGCTGCTGGCGCTGCTGGCGCTGCAGGCCGGCGGGGCGTGGGCACAGGCGCCGGTCGGCGCTGACGCCCCCGCGGAGGTCGCTCCGCACCCCGCCCTGCCCGCGCCGGACTGGCAGGTGCGCCGCGCGCCCGGCCTGCGCTTCGAGTACGCCCCGCAGGACGCCGCGCTGGCGGCCCGGCTCTGGCCGCGCATGGAAGCGGACCGCACGACCGTGATGGAGCGCCTGCGCATGTTCCCGCCGGCCGAGCTGCGCGTCGTGCTGGCGCCCACCGTGGCGGCGTGGCGGGCCTTGCTGGGGGGCGAGATGCCCGCCGGCACGCTGGGCGTCTACCTGCTGGGCCAGAAGATCATCGTCCTGCGCTCCCCGCGCACGGCCCCGGGCGGGGACTGGGACCTGCGCAGCGTGCTGCGCCACGAGATGGCCCACGGCGTGATCGACATGGCCATCGCCCAGCCGGTGCCGCTCTGGCTGCACGAGGGCCTGGCGATCCTGGTCTCGGACGAGCTGGATTACCTGGACGAGGCGGAGCTGAGCACGCTGGCCGTGCTGGGCCGGCTGATTCCCCTGCCGGATTTGTTCGACCACTTCCCCCCGGGCCACGGGGCGCGCACGCTGGCCTATGCGCAGGCCGCCAGCTTCGTGCGCTTCCTGCTGCGCGAGGGGGACATGGCCACGGTGCAGAACCTGCTGGGCGCGCTGGCCCAGGGGGTGCCCGTGGCGGAGGCCTTCCAGCGCACCTACGGCCAGCCGCTGGCCGCGCTGGAGCAGCGCTGGCAGCAGGAGCTGGCAGGGCGCTTTTCCATCTGGACGCTGATCAGCACGACGACCCTGCTGGGCGGTCTGGGCATTCCGCTGCTGCTGCTGGGGGCGGCGCGGCGGCGCCTGCAGCGGCGGCGGGCCTACCGGCAGTGGGAGCTGGAGGAGCGGCTGCAGGCCGCCGTGCGCGGCGAGCCGCCTCCTGCCGCGCGTCAGCCCACGCCGGACGCAGCGGATCCACCCGGCAACGGGAGTGGGCGGCCGCTCAAGGATGGATGGAATTGAGCACGTAGTGCACCTGCGGGGTGCCCAGCACGTCGGTGGGGCTGGAGATGCTCAGCACCTCGATCCCCACGTTGCCCACCAGTTGCGCGCAGTCCAGCCGCCAGTGCTCCGGCCCGCGCACCAGCAGCACCTCGTCGAATTCGAGCCCCTGGTCGTTGATGCGCTTGTCCCCATCGCCCAGGATGGTGAAGCCCAGGTCGCGCGCAGCGAGCGCCGCCTGGAAGCGGCAGGGGGTATCGGGCCGGCCGAAGATGATCTGGAACTGCAGCCCCAGGCCAGCGGCGGCGTTGGTCAGCGCGGCGAACTGCGTGTTGGCCGGGGTGGGGGGCGGCACGGGCACTGGCGTGAAGTAGGCCGCATCGTAGGAAAGCGTCCCGATGGAGGTGCTGTCGAGGGCGACGATGGACAGGGGCGTGGTGCTGGCTGCGTCCACCGGCGGCACGCCGGCCCCCGGGCCGAAGGGCGTCGGCGTCTCGTCCTTCTTGCCCAGCGCGCCGCAGCCGGCCAGGGCCATCCCCAGCGCCAGCGCCACCAGCAGCGCCGCCAGCCGCGCCGCCAGCCGCAGCACGGGCGAAGCGCGCCGCAGCCGGGGCAGGCGCGCGGAGGGCGGTCGCTCAGAACGCATGGCCGATCGTCAGGTGGGTCTGCACGCCTTCATCGCTGTTGGCCAGGTCGAAGCGCAGCACGATCGCCTCGAAGAGGGCCCGCATGCCAGCGCCGTAGCTCTGGTGCAGGTGATCGAAGAGCGAGTGGTTGGGGTCCGGCGACACCTGGCCCACCTCGTAGAACAGGGCCACTTGCAGCGCTTCCAGCACGCCGTGGGCGATCAGGATATCCAGGTGCCGGCCCAGGGGATAAATGTAGCGCGCTTCCGCGCCGCTGAACACGCCGTAGCGGTCCGACCAGCGGTTGGCCGGGTAGCCGCGCAGGGGCGGGCTGCCGCCGCGCACGACCGTCCCGGGCGGCACGCTGCCCACGGCCTCGAAGTACTCGTTGTTCCAGGCGAGCACCGTGCGCCGGGTGAGCGGCCAGTACAGCGTCGCGCCGTAGTTGTGCACGCGCACCTCATGGTTGCGCCCGAAGGTGGAGGTCGCGCCGGCATCTTCGCCGAAGATCGACTTGTGCGGGGCGGGCAGCGTCGTGTTGAACTGCAGCCGGGTGCCCACGTGCGGGTCCACCACGTCGTCCGTCAGGTCCAACAGCACGTTCGCGCTGGCCGAATGGCTGCGCAGCGGCTCCTCGTTGCCCGAGGTGCTCAGGTCGAAGCCCTTGAAGAAGGCCAGCGTGTACGACACCTCGATGCGCCGTTCCCAGAACCGCACGATCGGCCGCAGGAGCTGGAACTTGAAGCGCGCGGTGATGGGGATGGTGAAGTTGGGCGAGTTGCGGCCGGGCAGGAAGGTCTCCAGGTTCCCCAACCGGATATCCGCGTACTGGTAGTCGAAGCTCAGGTGCGGCACGCCCACGGTCACGTCGCGCAGGGCCGCGGCGCGCACGCTGATGTCCGACTTGTCGATGGACTCGGCCACCGTGCCCGCGGCGTCGACGCCGGTATCGGCCACGTTGCTGGCTGAGGCGATGATGCCGGCAAACACGCCGATGCCGGGGAGGGAGGCCACCGCCGGCAGCGCCAGGTACTCGTTGGGCGTGCGCTGCTCGTAGCTGCGGCGCCGCTCCGGGGGGAAGGCGCCGGCCGGCCCCGCCGTGCCGAGCAGCAGCAGCGCCGCCAGCAGGGCCGGCAATAGCGCCGCCAGCAGCACCACCAGGGGGCACCGGGCAGGCGGGCCCGTCACTGCGCTGGCTGGCTGCGATCGGCTCAAGAGGGGCGGACGGTGGAGAGGAGCGCGATGGAACGGGGCGGGCACGGGGCACTCACATCGGCCGGGGCGGCCTGGACTGCGCCCGCTGCCTGATGCTAGCACGGCGGCCGCCCGCCTTGCATTCGTGGCCGGATCGTCGGATGAATGAACCCGGAGCGTGGCGGGCCGCGCAGTGCCGCGCGGCCCGCGCCGCGACCGACCCCGACAGCGCGACCCGACTCGAGCGCACCATCCCCGTGCGGACCGCCGGCGGCAACCCGCGGCGCGGCGCCGGCAAGAGAGGCCCCATGACCCATCGTTTCAAGTTCGTGCTGGGCGAGGAGGACATCCCCCGGCAGTGGTACAACCTGCAGGCCGACCTGCCCAAGCCGCTGCCGCCCGTGCTCCATCCGGGCACGCTGCAGCCCATCGGCCCGGCGGACCTGGCGCCGCTCTTCCCGATGGCCCTGATTGGCCAGGAGGTGAGCCAGGAGCGCCACATCGACATCCCCGAGCCCGTGCTGGAGGCCTACCGGCTCTGGCGGCCCACCCCGCTGCACCGCGCCTGGCGCCTGGAGCGCGCCCTCGATACGCCCGCGCACATCTACTACAAGAACGAGAGCGTCTCGCCCGTCGGCTCCCACAAGCTCAACACGGCCATCCCCCAGGCCTTCTACAACCAGCAAGAGGGCGTGAAGGCGCTCACCACGGAGACCGGCGCGGGCCAGTGGGGCTCGGCCCTGGCCATGGCCTGCAACTACTTCGGCCTGTCGCTGGAAGTGTTCATGGTCAAGGTCTCCTACCAGCAGAAGCCCTACCGCCGCAGCATGATGCACGCCTACGGGGCGGACGTGACGCCGAGCCCCTCGGAGAAGACCCATGCCGGGCGGGCGATCCTGGAAAAGCACCCCGATTCCACGGGCTCCCTCGGCATCGCCATCTCCGAGGCCGTGGAGACGGCGGCCAGCAGCGGCGGCAAGAAGAAGTACAGCCTGGGCTCCGTGCTCAACCACGTGCTGATGCACCAGACGGTGATCGGGGAAGAATCGCTGCGCCAGATGGAGCTGGCCGGGGAGTATCCCGACGTGGTGATCGGCTGCGTCGGCGGCGGTTCTAACTTCGGCGGCTTCGCCATTCCCTTCGTGC
>JBGOUY010000063.1:0-16788 GCA_041477795.1 bacterium | reverse complement strand
TCCCGAGGACGAGAACCAGGCGATCGCAATCAACTACACGAGCGGCACCACGGGTAACCCCAAGGGGGTGATTTACACGCACCGCAGCGTGTACTTGAACGCCACGTGCGACCTGCTGCAGATGGGGATGTCGGCGGAGAGCATCTATGCCTGGACGTTGCCCATGTTCCACTGCAACGGCTGGTGCTACACGTGGGGCGTCGCCGCGGTGGGCGGCACCAACGTGTGCCTGCGCAAGGTGGCCCCGCGGGAGGTGGTCACGCAGATCCTGGAGCAGAAGGCCACGCACTTCTGCGGCGCGCCCATCGTCCTGCGCATGGTGGCTGACGGCGCCAAGGAACTGGGCCTGCAGCGCTTTCCGCACCGCGTGAAGGTGAGCGTCGCGGCCGCGCCGCCTTCGCCGGCGGTGATCGAGTCCATGTTCGCCCTGAACGTGGACGTGGTTCACGTGTATGGCCTGACGGAGACCTACGGCCCCACCACCGTGTGCGAGGTCCAGCCGGGCTGGCGCAACCTGAAGAGCGCCGATCTGGCGCGGATGATGGCCCGCCAGGGCGTGCCCTACATCCTGTCGGAAGACCTGCAGATCCTCGACGAGGAGCATCGGCCGGTGCCGGCAGACGGCAAGACCCTGGGCGAAGTGTGCATGAAGGGTAACATCGTGATGAAGGGCTACTACAAGAACCCCAAGGCCACCGAGGAAGCCCTGCGCGGCGGCTGGTTCCACAGCGGCGACCTGGGCGTGATGCACCCGGATGGCTACATCGAGCTGCGCGACCGGGCCAAGGACATCATCATCAGCGGCGGCGAGAACATCTCGACCATCGAGGTGGAGAACGTGCTGTACCGGCATCCGGCGGTGGCGGACGTGGCCGTGGTGTCGCGGCCGGACGAGCAGTGGGGCGAAGTGCCCGTGGCCTTCGTCACGCCGAAGGAGGGCACGGCGCCCACGGAGGTGGAGCTGATCGAGTTCTGCCGCTCCAACCTGGCCCACTTCAAGGCGCCCAAGTCGGTGTACTTCCAGACCCTGCCCCGCACGTCCACGGGCAAGGTGCAGAAATTCGTGCTGCGGGAGCGCATGTGGGAAGGTCACGACAAGCGCATCAGCGGATGAACGCGGCGCTCGGATGGCGGCTGGCGGCCCTGCGGTTGGCGCAAGTGTGCGTCGCGGCGGGCCTGTTCGTGCTGCTGGCGGCTTGCGGCAGCAAGGGCGTGAAGGTAATGGACGACAGCGGCGAGCCGTGGCTGGCGAAGGGCGACGCCTGCGTGCGCCAGTCGGAGGACGGGGCCACGCGGCGCGTCATCAACCGCGCCGATCCGGAGCTGTGCGGCCGGTCGCTCAAGCACCGGCCGCTGGATTACGTGAGGGTGATCCCACCCCCCGGGAAGAGGAGTCAGTAACGCCATGGCCAGGGGATGAATCCGATGGAAAGCACATTGTTGTTATCCGCCACCTTCGAGCCGATCAAGATCGTCTCCTGGAAGAAGGCCGTCGTGCTGATGTTCCTGGAAAAGGTGGACGTGCTGGAGGAGCACGCGCGTACGGTGCACTCCCCCACCAGGGCGCTGCGCCTGCCGGCGGTGATTAAGCTGCACCGCTACGTGAAGAACCTGCCGCGCCGCGTCAAGTTCTCGCGGCAGAATCTGTACCACCGGGACGACTACACCTGCCAGTACTGCAACACGGTGCACCCCTCCAGCCAGCTCACCTACGACCACGTGGTTCCGCGCAGCCGCGACGGCGAGACGACGTGGACCAACGTGGTGACGGCCTGCATCCGCTGCAACCTGAAGAAGGGCAACAAGCTGCCGCAGCAGGCCAATCTCAAGCTGCTCAAGGAGCCGCACGAACCCAAGTGGCTGCCGGTGTTCGGGCCGCACCTGGGCATGGATAGCGCGCCCTCCGTCTGGCGCAGCTACCTCAGTTGGTACGAGGCCGTGCCGGAAGTCTCGTAAGAGGGTGGTCGATCCACAAATCAGGCAAGCCGGGAAAGGCCGGCTCCGCTTGGGCGGTGTAGGGGCATAGCATGCTATGCCCCTACACTAGACGGGCTACTCGCATTTTGAAGCGTGCCGGTCTAGATGGCGGTGCGCCCCGGCCAGTTCACCAGCACGATCCCCGCCGTCACGAACGCCAGGCCCAGCAGCAGGCCCGGCCCGGCCGGCTCGCCCAGCAGCAGGGCGCCCAGGCCCGCGGCGACGATGGGATTGAGCGGCACGAACACGGCCACGCGCGTGGGCGTGGCGTGCTTGAGCGCCCACAGGAAGAGCCAGTAGCCCAGCGACGCGCCGCCGCTGGCGATGAAGGCCAGCACGGCCCAGTCCGTGGCCGTGAAGGCCGGCCAGCCGGCTCCGCCCCCGGCCAGCGCCACGAGTCCCCGCAGCACCCCCAGCGCCAGCGCACCGGCCGCCATGGAGATCGCCACGCCCGTCAGCGCGGGCTGGCGCTGCAGGGGGCGGCGCGAAAGCACATTGTAGGCGGCGCCCAGGCACACGGTGACGCCCATCAGCGCGTCGCCCCGCCACACCCCGGGCGCCGCGCCGAGACTGGCAGGGTCGCCCAGGGCCAGGGCGATGCCGGCCAGGGCGAGCAGCCCCCCGACCAGCCGGCGCCCCTGGAAGCGCTCGTAGCCGATGGCCACCGCCAGCGCCAGGGTCAGCAGGGGCACGAGAGCGAACAGGACGCCCGCGCGCGAGGCCAGCGTGTGCTGCAGCGCGGCGTTGTAGGTGAGGGGGAACAATCCGAACAGGAGCAGCCCTAGCGCGGCCAGGGAGAGCAGATCGCGCCGCGGGGGAAGGGGCGGGCGCGCCCAGAGCAGGAACGGCAGCAGAGAGGCCGTTCCGAGGCCGTAGCGCAGCAGCGCCAGCGTGAGGAAGTCGGTGCGCGGGATGACGTAGCGCGTGGCCACGATCGCCGCGCCGAGCAGCACATTGGCCAGCAGGGCCGCGGCCAGCGGGGCTAGGCGGCCGTCGGCGTCGGGGCCAGGCGGGGGGAACGGGTGGCGGGGCAGGCTCTGCAACGAAGCCATCGGGCGGGCCTTGAAGGGGGGCCAGGAGCCGGGCGGCTGAGCGGTTGGGCGGCGAGGCGCGCTCGCACAAAAAAGCCCGCTGGCCCTCGCGGGGCCAGCGGGCTCGCAAGCCTGCGTCTCAGCGCACGGCCGCGGCTAGCAGTAGCGCGGGTCGCGGCTGGGATCCAGCGTGTACACGGAGGGGGAAACGGGGCCCACCTCCGCCGCCGGCTGGATGATCTCCTCCATGCCGCCGTGCTTGTCGCCGCCCTGAGGCTCCACCACGGGCTCGGGCATGTGCACCAGCGCGATTTCAAGGTACTGGAAGGCGCTCTTGAGCGGAGTCAGCTTGAGCCCCTTGCGGATCTCCTTGGGAATCTCCGTGAGATCGTTCTGGTTGTTCCAGGGGATGAGCGCCTCCAGCGCCCCGCCGCGCTTGGCCGCGAGCAGTTTCTCCTTCAGGCCCCCGATCTGCAGCACCTTGCCGCGCAGGGTGACCTCGCCGGTCATGGCCACGTCCTTGCGCACCGCAATGCCGGTGAACGCGCTGACAATGGCCGTCACCAGCGTCACGCCCGCCGAGGGGCCGTCCTTGGGCACGGCGCCTTCGGGGAAGTGCACGTGGACGTCATTCTTCCGGAAGGCCTCCGCAAAGATGCCCAGCCGGCTGGCGTTGGAGCGCACGAAGCTGAGCGCCGCGTGCACGGATTCCTTCATCACGTCGCCCAGGCTGCCGGTCACCTGCAGCTTGCCGGTGCCGTGCATGAGGGTGACTTCCGTGAAGAGCAGCTCGCCGCCCATGGGCGTCCAGGCCATGCCCGTGGCCACGCCCACCTCGTTCTCGCCCTGGATGCGCTCGTGCTTGAAGCGCGGCACGCCCAGGAAGTCGTGCACCTTGCGTGAGGTCACCGTGACCTGCTTGGTGCTGGGCTTCTTGACGAGCTGGGTGGCCACCTTGCGCATGATGCGGCCGATGGCGCGCTCCAGGTTGCGCACGCCGGCTTCGCGCGTGTAGCGCTGGATCACTTCCAGCAGCGCCTCGCGGCGGAAGCGCACCTGGCTTTCCTCCAGGCCGTTCTCCTCGCGCTGCTTGGAGACCAGGTGCAACTGGGCGATGTTCTCCTTTTCCATCTCGGTATAGCCGGGCAGGGAGATCACCTCCATGCGGTCCAGCAGCGCGGGCGGGATGCCCTGCATGTTGTTGGCCGTGCAGAAGAAGAGCACGTCCGACAGGTCGTACTCCACCTCCAGGTAGTGATCCATGAAGGTGTGGTTCTGCTCCGGATCCAGCACCTCCAGCAACGCCGCCGCCGGATCGCCCATCACGCCGTAGGTCATCTTGTCGACCTCGTCCAGCAGCATGAGCGGGTTGTTGGACTTGGCCTTCTTGACCGACTGGATCACCTTGCCCGGCAGCGCGCCGATGTAGGTGCGCCGGTGCCCGCGGATTTCCGCCTCGTCGCGGATGCCGCCCAGGCTCACGCGCACGAAGTTGCGCCCCAGGGCGCGCGCCACGGAGCGCGCCAGGGAGGTCTTGCCCACGCCGGGCGGCCCCACTAGGCAGATGATGGGCCCCTTCATCTTGCCCACCTTCTTGGCGACGGCGAGGAACTCGACGATGCGCTCCTTCACCCGATCCAGCCCGTAGTGGTCGTGGTCCAGGATGCCCTCGGCATTCTTCAGGTCGAAGTTGTCCTCGGTCTTCACGCCCCACGGCATGCCGAGCAGCGTGTCCAGGTAGTTGCGCACCACGTTGGCCTCGGCGGACAT
The DNA here is from genome assembly GCA_041477795.1 of bacterium. GTDB lineage: Bacteria > SAR324 > SAR324 > SAR324 > JACQKK01 > DATFMP01. The sequence continues at coordinate 12,010 of JBGOUY010000063.1, read as the reverse complement.
GGCCGACATGAGCTTGAGCTTCTTGAGCTCCTTCTTGGCCACGTCGGTGGCCTCTTCGCTCATCTTGATCGAGGCAATGCGCTTCTCGTACTCCTCGATCTCGGCCTTGCCGTCTTCGCCGTTGCCCAATTCCTTCTGGATGGCCTTGATCTGCTCGTTGAGGTAGTACTCCTTCTGCGTGCGGCCGATCTGACCCTGGACGCGCTCCTTGAGCTTCTTCTCCAGCTTCTTGATCTCCGCCTCTTCCAGCATCCGCTCGAAGACCTTCTCCAGGCGGGACTTGGGGCTGAGATTCTCGAGCAGCTCCTGCTTCTTCTGCAGGTCCAGGTTGAGCAATGGCGAAATGCGGTCCGCCAGCAGGAGCGGCTCTTCGGCATTGAGGGAGAGCTGGTCCAGGCTTTCCGAATTGCGCTTGATCTCGCGCAGATACGTCTCCACCTCGCTGCGCGCGGTCTTCGCGAGGGCGATGAATTCGGCATCGACGGTGGTCGTCTCGTCGATGAGCTCAACGGTGGCCAGATAGGTGTTCTCGTCCATCTGGGCCCCGAGCAGGCGGCCGCGCGACTTGGCTTCAAACAGCGCCTTCACCGTGCCGTTGGGAAGACGCATGATTTGCAGGATCTGGCCGATCGTCCCGATGTCGTAGAGATCGTCGCGGCCAGGCTTTTCCACCATGGGATCCTTCTGCGCGATGACAAACACCGTGCGATCCGTTGCCAACGCCTTTTCGAGTGCCTCCATGGACTGTCGGCGGCCGATGAAGAACGGCGTGGTCATGTGGGGAAAGACCACGATGTCCCTCATGGGCAGCATCGGAAGTTGCCTCGCTTCTGCCATGCGGATTCCCTTTCGCTGGGGGTGCGGTAAGCCTACCTGCCTCAATTACAAAGTATAGAGTCTGCCCGGAGACCTGTCAAACCGCGATGCGAGCGCCTCCGCAGGGGTTAGACGCGGGCGGGAGAGCGAGGGTCCGCTCCCAAAGGGCCAGCCACCGGGTCCGGGGGGCTGCATATTGCGGGCCAGCACTCCTTTGGTAAGGGACTGGGATAACACAGCAGGAGGATTATGTATACTTAACAGAACCCCTCCCACCCCGCCCAACGATATCCGCGTCCGTTCATTTCCATCCACCCGCGAACCTGTTACGATACACGAGCCAAGCTGTTGAATTTTCCCGGTTTTGCGCGAAGGTCGCGGGGCCCCAGTGGCGCCGGTTGCAGCGCGGGCCGATTCTTGCTTGTTTGTCCGACGTTGCGGGGGCGGCGGAGCCCCTTTACCCGACCGCGGGGGAACGCTATTGTGCGGGAAGGGCCCCGCGCAGTGGCGACCTGCCGGCCGGCATGAGGCCGTGCCACGCGGCAGCGCGGTGCAACGATCGGCACTAGTCGAGGGACGATGTTGAAGCAGCCGGCCCCCAATGAACCTGATCATCCCGCCCATCCGATGAGTGCGCTTGCGCCTGAGGCAGGGATTGCCTTGCTGGTGCCCAAGTCGCTCTTGAGCCTCGCCGAGTCCTGCTCGTTCGATTCCGATTCCCCCGTGGACGTGAGTTCCTACGGGCGCCTCACGCAGACGCTCCTCAAGCAGCTCGCCAAGGACCGCATGGTGCTGGTCTGCGACGCGGAGGAATTCAAGTCGACCAGCAAGAGCCTCAAGCCCGAGCAGTACCTGGGCCGCTGGGGCAAGCTGATCGTGATGGCCTCCGCTGCGGAGCTGGGCAAGCTGAGACTGCCCTACCACCGCTGCATCGACATGATGGAGCACGAGCCCAGCCGCGATCTGCTGTCCTTCAAGGTCAACCGGGCGCTGGTGGAGATCGCCTACGACGCGGAAGTCGAGACGATCAAGATGGACGGCGTCAAGCGCGGGAGCGACCTGGACGCGCTCAACGAGATCGGCATGGCGCTCTCGACGGAGAAGGACCTGAGCCGCCTGCTGGACCTGGTCGTCTCCAAGGCCCGCCAGATGACCTGGGCCGATGCCGGCTCGCTGTATCTGATTGAGGCGGACGCGAACATTCAGGAGGACCAGAAGGACTACATCAAGAACAAGAAGCTGCGCTTCCAGGTGGCGCAAAACGACTCGCGCCAGGTGCCCTTCAAGTCCTTCGTGGTGCCGATCAACAAGAGTTCCATCGTGGGCTATGTGGCGCTGACCCAGGAGGCGCTGTCCTTCGAGGACGCCTATCACATCCCCAAGGACAAGGAGTACGGCTTCGGCGGGCGCGATTTCGACGCCAGCATCGGCTACCGCACCATGTCCATGCTCACCGTGCCCATGGTGAACTGGCGCGGGGAAACCATCGGCGTGATCCAGCTCATCAACCGCAAGACGGGGCCGGAAATCCTGCTGGAGGACCCCGAGACGTGCGTGGAGCACATCCAGCCTTTCACGTCGCACGACCTGCGGATGGCGATGTCCATCGCCTCGCAGGCCTCCATCGCCATCCAGAACACGCGGCTGGTGGATTCGATCCGCACGCTGTTCGACGGCTTCATCGACGCCAGCGTGAAGGCGATCGAATCTCGCGACCCCACGACGTCCGGCCACTCGCAGCGCGTGGCCACCCTCACCGTGGCGCTGGCTGAGAAGGTCGATGCGTCCAAGCTGGCCAGGTTCCGGGACCTGCGCTTCACGCGCGAGGAGATCCAGGAAATCCGCTACGCGTCGCTGCTGCACGACTTCGGCAAGATCGGCGTGCGCGAGCATGTGCTCGTCAAGGCCAAGAAGCTCTATCCGCACGAGCTGCGCGCCGTGGAGGACCGCTTCGAGCTGATCCGCACCCTGACCGCGCTGCAGCACTCCATCGGCAAGATCCGCCTCCTCGAGAGCCAGAGCGGGCCGGAAACCCTGCCCGCGCTGAAGGAGCAGGACGCGCTGCTGAGCAAGGAGATCGCGGAGCTGGAGGAACTGCTGGCCTTCATCAACCGCTGCAACGAGCCAACGGTGCTGGCTCAGGGCGGCTTCGAGCAGCTCTCCGACGTCGGCAAGCGCGCCTTCGTCAGGATGAATGGCACCCAGGTGGCCTTCCTGGACGAGAAGGAGATGATCTCGCTCTCCGTCCCGCGCGGCTCCCTCACCGAGCAGGACCGCAAGGAGATCGAGTCGCACGTCACGCACACGTACAAGTTCCTCTCGACCATCCCCTGGACGAGCGATCTGCGCAACGTGCCGGAAATCGCCTATGCGCACCATGAGAAGCTGGACGGCACCGGCTACCCCAACCGGCTGACGTCCGATCGCATCCCCATCCAGTCCAAGATGATGACCGTCTCGGATATCTTCGATGCGCTCACCGCCTCGGACCGGCCCTACAAGAAGGCCCTGCCGGCCGAACGCGCGGTGAACATCCTGCACGAAGAAGCCAAGGCCGGACACATCGATCCGGACCTGCTGGAAATCTTCATCACCAGCAACATCTACCAGTCGGTGCTGCAGGGCCCGTAAGCCCTCGCCGCCGGTGTGCGGGGGGGCCTAAGCGGCCCGGCCGCAAGGCCGCGCGGACACGCCCTGCGGTCTGTCCTGCGGCGGCACGGTGCGGCACGGCCACAGCGCTGCGCTCCGGATCGCCTGCCGAATCGCTTGGGAAGCGCGCGCGAGCGCCCTTGGGGCGGGTTTGCGCCCTGCCCAGCGCAGCCCGCGGGTGCGAGGCGGCGCGCGGCCCGGCGGGATGCTCGCACCGCTGCAGGATGAGCCCCAGGCAGCCGCTGGGGCGACCGGCCCGCTACTTCAGAAGTTGGGCGATGAGCTGGTCAAGATTGCCCACGAAGGCCTCCATGCCCGTGCGGGGCACCAGGCGCAGCGCCCCATTGAGCACGATGGTGGGCGTGGCCTCCACGCCGGCCGCATCGGCCCGCAGATGGGCCTGCTTGATCTTCTCGTCCACCCATCCGGCACCGGCCTCGGCCTGATACTGCTCGGACAGGCCCGCCGAGCGCGCCAGATAGCTCACGATCTTGGGGTCGTTGATGTCGACGCCGTAGCGGAAGGTGGCGTCGAAGATCAGCTCCTCGACGTCCTTGCCGCGTCCCGCGCGCTCCGCAATGAAATAGAGCCGCAGCGCCGGATCGGCCTGGCCGCGGAAGAGGATCGGCACGGTGACGGTCTGCACGCGGCGGCCGTACTTGCTCATGAGCGGCTTGGCGGCCTGCAGGAAGTTGTTACAATGGGGGCAGGTGAAGTTGATGAACTCCTCCATCTTGACCACGTCCTGCGAATGGGCCGCCGGAACGGGACCGATGGCTTCATAGGAGCCTTCGAGCTCGGCGAAAACCGCCTGGCCGAGGCCGACGGAACAGACCAACAGCAACGGGAGCAGCTTGAGCAAGACGCGCATATCAATCGCCTGTCGCAGTGAGGGGTCTCGGGCACGCCGCGCCACGGGACTGCCTGCGGGGCGCGAACCATGATCGATCTGAAACGCATTCGAGCGGTCGCGCTCGATATCGCCGGTGCCGGCCAGACCTATGAGCGGCAGGACGATCTCTCCGAGTTTATCTGGCATCTGCTCGAGCGTCACTACCGGATCTACCTGTTCTCCACGGTGGAGGACGACGACCTTTCCCGGGAGGACTTCGCGCACCCCCGGCTGACCTTCCTGCGCGACGAGATGCCCCCTTCCCAGGCCGTGCTGCAGGCCCATCCGGGCCTGCAGGAGGCCGAAACGCTGTGGATCACGGACGACCCGGCCGTGCAGGCATGGATCCACGCTGCGGGCCTGCCGTTCATGTACCTGCAGCACGGGCCGCGCCCGCCGCGCGGGGGCCAGCACCTGCCGCGCCTCTCCGAGCTGAGCGCCATGCTTCAGCCCACGGCCTTGCTGCTGCACGACCTGACGGCGATGGTGGCGGACGTGCGCCGCTTCCGGCCGCAGGGCGCGCTCCTGGTGGGCATTGGCGGCCCGCCCATGAGCGGATTCCAGCAGTTCGCGCTGGACCTGCGCGCGCAGCTCCAGGCGGCCGGGCACCCGCTGGTGGAGTTGCTGGACCTCTCCAGCCTGTTGGTTTCCTCGGAGCGGGTGCTGGAGCAGGGGCCGCAGGAGGCCGGCCCGTGGGTTTCCGCCGCGGCCGGGCGCTGGCTGCGCGAAGAGGTGCTGGCGCCCCTGCGCGCCGGCCGGGCCGTATTCGTGGAGCAGGCGCCCAAGGCGCTGCCGGCGGACTTCGGGGCGCATTTCCCGCTCTACCTCAGCGAGGCCTCGGTGGTGCTGGTGTTCGCGGAGCTGCTCTTCACGACGGAGCTGGCCGAGGCCCTGGATTTGGCGATCCTGCTGGAGCTCGCGCCAGAGGAGGCCACGCGCCGCCTCTACGAGATCCCCACCGGAGAACGCTTCGACCCGCGCTTCACGCAGCAGTACCTGAGCCGCGAGGGGCGCATCTACCAGGATTACCTCGCCCGCAATCGCGTGCGCGAGCGGGCCAGCGTGCGGATCGACGCCAACCACGCAGGCGCATTCTTCCTCGCTGAGCGCGAGGGTGGGCCGTTGGTATGAGGCGAGCGGCGGCCGTTCGCTACGGGCGGACGGGGTTACGGCTTGGCATATTATCTTAACTTAATTGCTCACCATCACCTCTTCACCCACCGGCCTCTTCAACCGAACCAACCTCCGCCAGCGCTGACATCGCGCGCGCCCCGGCCGTCGTGCCCAGGAACAGCTCCATCAACGGCCGCTCGGCGTCCCGCACCTCCACCATGTCCCCGCTGACGGGATGGGGAAAGCGCAGTTCGGTCGCGTGCAGGAGCTGGCGCTGCTCCGCGTTGCGCGGCCCCTGCCGCACCCACGCCAGGAATTCCGCCTCGCTGCGGCCATAGAGCTTGTCGCCCCAGACGGGGTGCCCGAGCAGGGCCGCATGCACGCGGATCTGGTGCGTCTTGCCCGTGAGCGGCTCGGCGCGCACCAGACTGGCCCCGGGCAGGCGGGCGCGCAGGACGAAGCGCGTCTTGGCGGGCCGGCCGTCGCCGTGCACCTCCTGGCGGATGCGCACCTCGCCGCTGCGCGCATCGCGGATCGGCGCGGAGACGTACGTGCGGCCGGCCGGGAAGTCGCCGCTCACGATGGCGGCGTAGGCCTTGTGCACCTGACCCGCCTGGAAGGCCCGCCCGAGCGCGCCGGCGGCCGCCGGGTGCTTGGCGAAGAGGTTCACGCCGCTCGTCTCGCGATCCAGCCGGTGTACCGCGAACAGCTCCGCCAGGCCCCGTTCGCGCTGCAGCAGGTGCAGCAGGCAATTCGTCCAGTACTTGCCCGAGGGACTGGTGGGGATGTTGCCCGACTTGCTCACCGCCAGCACGTGCTCGTCCTCGAGCAGCACCGTGTAGCGCCCGTCCACTGGCGGCTCGGGTCCGGTCGGGCGCTCGTAGAGGATGCGCTGGCGCGACTCCAGCCGCACCTCCGGCGCGACGCGCCGTCCGTCCACGGTCACGGCGCCGTCGCGGATGCGCGCTTCCCACTCCGCGGCCGTGTGATAGCGGAAGCGCCGCACAAGAAATTCCAGCAGCGTCTCGCTCCACTGCTGCCGCATGTACTGGAAGCTCAGCTTGGGCATCGTCGCTCCATTCCGCGCGCCGCGACACGCTGATCCACGTCGTCATCGCCGAGCATAGCGTGCCGCGCCCCGGCTGGCGACGCCTCGCTGCGATTTCAACGCGCCCGGCGATGCCATCCCGGCGAATGTCGCCACCGAGCCGGCAAATTATCGAGCGCGACCGCTCGAATGCGTTTCAGCCCGCAGCCGGCGCGAAAATCCATGATTGCGACACTCAAATGGGTCCTGGACGAACGATCCGCGGGGCGCCCATACAGAGCCTTGCGTCGCTGAAGCGGGACGGCCGCCGGACCGGCCGTGCGGGCTGCTCGGCGCGATCCATCGCGCAAAGCTTCGGTCGCCCGCATTTTTTTCTGGACCTTCTGCAATGGGCGCGGTAATTACAGTTACCGCAGCAATCGCTGCGCACGGACGCGAAGCGCTGCCCACTCCAGGGAAGGAGACCTGCCATGCACCTGCCTGCCACCAAGGAACGTCCGCCCACGGCCGCCGGCGCGATCGCGCCCGTCGACGAGGAACTGGTGCGCCGCAACCGCGCGGCATCGAAGGCCGGCGAGACCAAGCGCGCGCTGCTGAAGAACTGGGCGCTGTTCGAGCGCTGGTGCGCGGCCGCCGGACACGCCGCGCTGCCGGCTCCACCGGAGACGGTCGAGCGGTTCCTGCTCTACCTCTCCGATGAGCATCCCGTGCGCGACCGCGCGGGCCGCGAGCTGCGACGCGGACTGAAGCCCTCAACCGTGGGACAGGCACTGTGGGCCATCAACGCACGCCATCGCCTGGCGGGTCTGCCCGCGCCCGGCGAGGCGGCCACGGTCCAGACGGCGCTGGCCGGCATCCGCCGGCGCAAGGGGACGCGCCCCAAGCAGCAGGCGCCCCTCACCATCGCGCACCTACTCACGGCGCGCTTCGGCGACGACCTGAAGTCCCGCCGCGACAAGGCGCTGCTGCTGGTGGGCTTCGCGGGCTGCCTGCGCCGCTCGGAACTGGTCGGCCTGCGCGTGGAACACCTCGAGCAGACAGCGCTGGGCCTGCGGCTGTTCCTGCCGCGCAGCAAGACCGACCAGGAGGGCGCGGGCGCGTGGGTGGATCTGCTGCGCGCCAGCCGCTACCCGACCCTCTGCCCCGTGGCGGCGCTGCTGGACTGGCTCGCCGCCGCGGGAATCACCGCCGGCCCGCTGTTCCGCTCGCTGGGCAAGGGGCGCACGCCGCGGCTCGGGGCGGCCCTTTCCGCCGCATCGGTGGATGCCATCGTCAAGCGCGTGGCCGCGGCCTGTGGCCTGGATGCGGCGCGCTACGGCGGCCATTCCCTCCGCGCGGGCCAGGCCACCTGGCTGTCGGAGCAGGGCAAGTCGCCGACCCTGATCGCCCGCCACGGCCGCTGGAAGAGCCTCAACATGGTGCTCACCTATTGTCGCGGCGAGACGGCGCGGGAGTTGGTGGGGGTGTATTAAGGTGCGGGAAGGTTGGGAAGGAGATGGTTTATATAAGATTACATAATACGCCAACAACGTAATAAAACTTCCGACAATGACTTGTCTTTACCTTCCGATACCGTATGATACAGATGTGCACTTATTCAACGGGATGCGCGCTTCTCACGCGTACCGAGTGTGGATTCGCATCGTGACAGGTGGGCATGAAAGAACTGACCAAGCGGCAGAAGGAAGTGCTGGACATCATCGCTCGCGCCGTCCGCACGAAGGGCTATCCGCCTTCCATGCGCGAGATCACCGCGCAGCTCAATCTCGCTTCGGCCGCCGGTATCCATAAGCATATCAAGGCTTTGGTGCGCAAGGGATTCCTCGCCAAGGAGGACTACCTGTCGCGTTCGCTGCGCATCGTGCGTGACCCGTCGAGCCCCGCCTCCGGTCCCGCGACCGGCCCCGGCAGCGACCGCGTGGAGCTGCCGCTGCGTGGCACCATCGCGGCGGGGCAGCCCATCGAGGCCATCGAGCAGCACCAGGAGACTCTCACGGTTCCCATGACTCTGCTCGGGCGCAACGGCGCGGAGCACTTCGTCCTGCGCGTGCGCGGCGATTCCATGATCGAGGAGAGCATCCTCGACGGCGATTACGTCGTCGTGGAATCGCGCCAGAACGCCCGCAACGGGGAGGTCGTGGTGGCTCTGCTCCACGGGCAGGAGGCCACGCTCAAGCGCTTCTATCGCGAGAACGGCCGTGTGCGCTTGCAGCCCGCCAATGCCGCCATGGCGCCGATCCTGGTGGCTGGCGGGGACCTGCGCGTGCAGGGCGTGGTGGTGGGCATCTGGCGCCGCTTCTAGCGGCCCTCCAGGCGCTCCCGACCGAGGGGAGGCCGCCCCTTCCCTCCGGGTAGGCACGATGCTGGAGCTTCGCCCCGTCTGCGAGCACTGCCGGCGGCCCCTCCCGCCGGACTCGCCTCTGGCGCGGATCTGCTCGTTCGAGTGTACGTTCTGTGTGGAGTGCGTGGAGACGTTGCTCCACAATGTCTGCCCCAATTGCGGGGGCGGCTTTGCGCCGCGCCCCGTGCGTCCGGCGCGCAACTGGAAGGGCGACAACTACCTCGGGCAGTATCCCCCGTCGCAGACCAGCAAGCACCGCCCCGTGGAGCGAGCGGCCCACGAGACCTTCTCGGCGACCTTGCGCCGGATCGACCCCGCGCGGCGCTGAACGCCGCTGAGCGGCGCCCCCGCGGCGGCCACCCAGGCCGCTTGGCGCGGAGCTGCTACACCGCGGAGACGGACGGTCCGCTCTGCCCGAAACCCTCCGGGGGCGGGATCTGCTCGCGCATCTCGGCGAGACGCCTCTCGTCCTCTTCGCGCTGCTCGGGCGTGAGCGGTGTGGGCGCGCGCCTGAGGGCGATGGCCAGCACCTGTTCCAGCCGCTCCACCGGCGTGATCTTCATTTCCTTCTTGATCTCGTCCGGCACGTCCGCCAGGTCTTTCTCATTCTCCAGCGGGATCAAGACCTCCTTGAGATGATGGCGCTTGGCGGCGAGCAGCTTCTCCTTCAAGCCGCCGATCTCCAGCACCAGACCGCGCAGGGTGATCTCCCCCGTCATGGCCACGTCCCGCCGCACGGGAATGCCCGTCAGCGCGCTGGCCAGGGACGTCACCAGGGTCACGCCGGCCGATGGGCCGTCCTTGGGCAGCGCGTTCTCCGGCAGGTGGATGTGAATGTCCCGCTTGCGCAGATCCGAGGTCATCACGCCCAGCTCATCCGAGCGTGAGCGCACCCAGCTAAAGGCGATCTCCGCGGACTCCTTCATCACGTCGCCCAACTGGCCCGTCACCGCGCGCTTGCCCGTGCCGGGCATGGTCTCGACCTCGGTGATCAGCAGCTCGCCCCCACCGGAGGTGACGGCCAGGCCATTGGTGATGCCGATCTCATCGTGTTCCTCGGCCTCCATGTGATGGAACTTGGGCAGGCCGAGGTATTTGCTGACGCTCTTGGGGGTGATGATCACGCCGTCGTGCTTCTTGCCTGCCTTTACCAGGTGCGTGACGACCTTGCGGAAGATCTTGCCGATCTCGCGCTCCAGGCCCCGCACGCCGGCCTCCCGCGTGTAGTGCTGGATCACTTCCACCAGGGAATCGCGGCGCATCTTCACGTCCACATCGGACAGCCCGTGCTCCTTCTGCTGCTTCTTGACCAGGTGCTTCTGGGCGATCTTGATCTTCTCCAGCTCGGTGTAGCCGGGCAGGTTGATCACCTCCATGCGGTCCAGCAGGGGCGGCGTGATGTTCTGCGTGGAGTTCGCTGTGCAGATGAACAGCGTCTCCGACAAGTCGTATTCCACCTCGATGTAGTGATCCATGAAGTAGCGGTTCTGCTCGGGATCCAGCACCTCCAGCAGCGCCGCGGACGGATCGCCCATGATGCTCGAGTAGAGCTTGTCGATCTCGTCCATCAGGATCACCGGGTTGTGGCTCTTGGCCTTGCGCACCGCCTGGATGATCTTGCCCGGCAGCGCCCCGATGTACGTGCGGCGATGGCCGCGGATCTCCGCCTCGTCGCGGATGCCGCCCAGGCTCATGCGCGCAAAGTTGCGCCCCACGGCCCGCGCGATGGACTGGGCCAGCGAGGTCTTGCCCACGCCCGGCGGCCCCACGAAGCACAGGATCGGCCCCTTGAGCTTGCCCTTGAGCTTGCTCACGGCCAGGTACTCGACGATCTGCTCCTTGACCTTCTCCATGCCGTAGTGATCGTCGTCCAGCACCTGCTGGGCCTTATCCAGGTCGAAGTTCTCGTCCGTGCGCAGGGACCACGGCAGGCTGATCAGCCAGTCCAGGTAGTTCCGCCCCACGTTGGCTTCGGCCGACATGGGGGACATGAGGCGCAGCTTCCTGAGCTCTTTCTTGGCCACCTCGTCCACGGCCTCGGGCATCTTGGCGTCTTTGATCTGCTTTTCCAGCTCTTCGAAGTCGTCGCGGGCATCCTCCGCCTGCCCCAGCTCCTTCTGGATGGCCTTGAGCTGATCCTGCAAGAAGCCCTCGCGGTGCGAGCTGCCGATGGACTGGCGCACCTGCTCCTTGAGCTTCTTCTCCAGCTTGCGCACCTCGGATTCCTCTTCCATTTCCGAGTAGACGCGTTCCAGGCGATCGTGAGGATCGAGGATCTCGAGGATTTCCTGCTTCACCTCGCGGGCCGAATTGAGCAGCGGCGCCAGCTTGTCCGCCACCTCGTCCGGCGGGCTGGCCAGCAGCGCGTCGATGTCGATCTCGTCCGGATTCTTCTTGTTCTCTTTGATGTACGTCCGCGCCACGCTGCGGATCTTTTCGGCCAGCGTGCGGATCTCTTCGCCCTCGTCCTTCAGCACCGGCAGCAGCTCCACGGTGGCCGCGTAGAAGTCGCCATCCAGTTCCGCGTCGATCAGACGCCCGCGGGACTTGGCCTCGAAGAGCGCCTTGAGCGTGCCATTGGGCAGCCGCATGATCTGCAGGATGTTCCCGATGGTGCCCACGTCGAACAGGTCGCCCTGCTTGGGCCGCTCCACCGAGGTGTCGCGCTGCGTGACCACGAAGATGCGGCGATCCGTGTTCAACGCACGCTCCACCGCCTCCATGGACTGCTTGCGGCCGATGAAGAACGGGACGGTCATCCCGGGATAAATGATGTCCTCCCGCATCGGCAGCATGGGGAGTCGGACCTGCGTCGTATGGCTTTGCTCGGACATCCTGTCACCTGGAGTTACGCGGTTGCGGAAACTGCTTGCGGTCTATCGGACTTGAACGTCACCCCGCCCCATTCAGTTTAGCAGAATCGACCGCCTTGTCGACCGCCGTTTGTGCGGCCTGCGCCGGCAGGGGAGCCCCCGTCGCCACGCCATTGCCCCGCCCCCTGCCGTTTCCCCATGCAACTTCACGTCCGCCCGGGGCTTCTGCGGAGACCGACTCGCGGCATCCCTCCATGCAACCCGCGGCGCGGCTCAGGCCTCGGCGGCCTCGGCGCGGGCCTGTCGTCGCGCCACCTGGCCGGCCACGCTGCGCACCT
>JBGOUY010000099.1:0-13704 GCA_041477795.1 bacterium | reverse complement strand
CAGGCCGCGGTCGCTGATGATGCTGGTGCTGCTTCCGATGTTCATCCCCGGGGTGAGCATGGGGCTAGCCGATGCGTTCCTGTTCCGCCTGCTGGGGGTGACGCCGTCCCTGCTCACCATCACGGTCGTGCATGTGCTGTGGGCGTTGCCCTTCGCGTTCCTGATCATCCTCACGGCGATGGCGGCCTTCGACCCGGTGTACTTGGAGGCGGCCTACCTGCTCGGCGCCAATCGTTGGCGCGCCTTCTTCACGGTGGAGCTGCCGCTGATCGCCCCGGGCCTATCGGGCGCGGCGCTGTTCGCCGTGATCATCTCGTTCAATGAGACGGTACGGACCTCCCTGGTGCAGGGCGCGCTGAACACCGTACAGACCTATATCTGGTCCACCTACCGCCAGGTCGGGCTCTCGCCCGCGATGTACGCGCTCATGAGTTTGCTGATCCTGCTGACGCTCGGGCTGGTGCTAGCCATGCTGATGATGGCACTCCGCACGGCGCGGCGCGGCTAGGTGGGCGGCGCGCGCCGCACGAGTACCGCGCCAGCGCCTGGATTCCCGTGCCAGTGCCACTTGGCACATCCACACGCCTTTGCTCCGGCTGCCCGGGGCAGCGCGGCGTCATCCACGCGGGGGCGAAAATCCACTACCCGACAGTCCCGCTGCCGATCCGGGGTCGTGCACCCTGCGGGGGTTGCAGGAGAGGGCCAAGCCCTTGAGGACGCGCAATCGCCACGCGAAATGCAGGGCCTGATGGAAAACAAGTGCCGTCTGGCAACGTCATCGCAGGCAGGCCTTGCCATGGCAGCCCCTTCCGCGCGAGTTAGCGCGCTTTCGCACCTGGTGGGGCGGAGCCTGGCTGGCCAAATCCACGGTTGTAACCCTCCCCGGATGGCCTGAGCACCCGACAGTTTCTTGCGGAAGGGCTCTGCGGCGGCTGCAGCGCCACGACGAGCCATGCCCGAACTCACTCCGCGCGGGTGCTCGCCCGGCGGCACCTCTCCCCTCGACTTCGCTCGGGACAAGCTCCGGCTGCCTGACGGCAGCCACCTCTCTCCCGTGAGACCCGCTTGCGGGGCGAACCGACAGCGCCGGGAGAGAGGATGAACACCCGCGCTGCAGGCGGCCGTGCGACACCCTTCTCCCGTGGGAGAAGGAGGAGCCGGCGTCAGCCGGCGGGGGCCTGTCCCGAGCGCAGTCGAGGGGATGAGGTCGCGGCCGCCGGGCGCCGCAAGCGTGATCTGGCTGGCTCCATGCCCCGTTCAGTGCTTCGTCCACGCGCTTGAATAGCCGCATTAAGAAAAAGTGTCGGGTACTCAGCCGCTAAGCAGGGAGGGGCGCGGCCTTCCGCACGGCCCGGGACCATCGAGCCCCCTTCCCTGCATAGCGGGGAAGGGGGTCGGGGGATGGGGTCCGCGCCGCTTCAGTCCGTCGTGAGGACGGCCACGGGCTGCTGCTCGCGCACGGCATCGCCCTCCTGCACGAGCAGTTCCTTCACCGTGCCGGCCGCGGGGGCCTCGATGGGAATCTCCATCTTCATGCATTCCAGCACGAGCACGGCCTCGTCGCGCCGCACGCGGGCGCCCACGCCCTTCTCGATCTTCCACACGGTGCCGGTGACCCCCGCGCGCAGCGCGATCTCCGCCACGGCTCCCTCCTCAGGCTGGCGGATGCGCGATGGTGCGCCCCGCATGGCGGCGCCACGCTCCCACATCGCCGGGGCGATGACAAGGCGCCCCGCGCTTGACCGCCCGCCTGTCCTTTGCGGCGGCGCTTTGGTATGAGGTCCCCGCAGCGCCTTCGCTCACGAACGGAAGGATGGCTCTCCATGGCGAACGAACAAGACTTTCCCCTCGAAGGGGGCTGCACGTGCCGGGCGGTCCGCTACCGCATGCTGACCCCCCCGCTGTTCGTGCACTGTTGCCACTGCACCTGGTGCCAGCGCGAGACGGGCGCCGCCTTCGCCCTCAACGCCATGATCGAGGCGGAGCGCGTCGTCGTGCTCTCGGGAGCGCCGCAGGCCGTGCATACGCCTTCGGCCAGCGGCAAGGGCCAGACCATCTGGCGCTGCCCGACCTGCTGGATCGCCCTGTGGAGCAACTACGCCGGGGCCGGCCCGGCCATCCATTTCGTGCGCGTCGGCACCGTGGACCGGCCGGCCGCTCTGCCGCCCGACATCCACATCTTCACCTCCACCAAGCAGCCCTGGGTGGTGCTGCCGCCGGGCACGCCGGCGGTGCCCGAGTACTACGACCGGGCAGACTACTGGCCCGCCGCAAGCATCGCGCGGCGGGCCGCCGTGCGGGCGCGCGGCGCTTGACCAGCCGCCTGTCCTTTGCGCGCCCGCTCTGCTAAGAGGACCGCACCGGGTGCTTTGCTCCTTGTTCAGCCAGCGCCGCGCCCGCAGCGGTCCCCCTCCTTCTCCACCGTGAGCACCGCTTGCGGGGCGAACCAACAACACAGAGCCCCGCTTGCGGGGCGAACCGACGGCACCGTGGAGAAGGAGGTCGGGAGGATGAGGCTCGCGCCGGGCCGGCTTCCCGTGCACCGCAACCCTCGCCTGAGCTCGCCTGCCATGAACGCGCCAGTCACCTTCCGCCGCCAGGGCGCCGTCGGCGTCATCACCGTGGACAACCCGCCGGTCAACGCCCTCAGCCACGCCGTGCGCGCGGGCCTGGCCGACTCGCTGGCGGCGGCGCAGCGCGACGCCGCGGTCAAGGCCGTCGTGATCGTGTGCGCCGGGCGCACCTTCATCGCCGGGGCGGACATCCGCGAATTCGGCAAGCCGCTCGCCTCGCCCACCCTGTCCGAGCTGCTGCCCGCCATCGAGAACAGCCCCAAGCCGGTGCTCGCCGCCATCCACGGCACGGCGCTGGGCGGCGGGCTGGAGGTGGCGCTGGCCTGCCACTACCGCTGCGCGGTGCCCACGGCGCTGTTCGGGCTGCCGGAGGTGAAGCTGGGACTGCTGCCCGGCGCGGGGGGCACGCAGCGCCTGCCGCGCGTGGTCGGCGTGCCGGCCGCCCTGGAGATGATCACGAGCGGCGAGCCCATCGCCGCCCCCGCCGCGCTGGCGCAGGGGCTGCTCGACGAGATCGTGCCCGGCGAGCTGCTGTCGGGCGCGCTGGCCTGCGCCGAGCGCCTGCTGCGCGAGAAGCGCCCGCTGCGCAAGCTGCGCGACCTGACCGACAAGATCGCCGCGGCGGCCCGGCAGCCCGCGCTCTTCGCCGATTTTCGCAAGGCCCTGGCCCGCCGCGCGCGGGGCAACGAGGCGCCCCTGCGCTGCGTGGACGCCGTGGAGGCGGCCGTCACGCTCCCGTTCGACGAAGGGCTCAAGCGCGAGCGCGAGCTGTTCGCCCAGGCGATGGCCTCGCCGCAGTCCGCCGCACTGCGGCACGTCTTCTTCGCCGAGCGCGAGGTCGCCAAGGTGCCGGGCGTGCCGAGAGACACGCCTGCGCTGCCCGTCAAGCAGGGCGCCGTGCTGGGAGCGGGCACGATGGGCACCGGCATCGCCATGAACTTCGCCAACGCGGGCATTCCCGTGCTGCTGCTGGACATGCAGCCCGCGCTGGTCGAGAAGGGCATGGGCCTGATCCGCGCCAATTACGCGTCCACCGTCTCCAAGGGCCGCCTGTCCCAGGCCGAGATGGACGCGCGCCTGGCCCGCATCACCGCCACGGTGGACGTGGAGCGGGCCGCGACGGCGGACCTGGTGATCGAGGCGGTGTTCGAGGAGCTGGCGCTCAAGCAGGAGGTCTTCGGCCGCCTGGGCAAGCTCTGCCGGCCCGATGCCGTGCTGGCCAGCAACACCTCCACGCTGGACGTGAACGCGATCGCCGCGGCGACGGCCCGGCCGGAGCGCGTGCTGGGCATGCACTTCTTCAGCCCGGCCAACGTGATGCGCCTGCTGGAGATCGTGCGCGGCCGGCAGACCGCGCCCGAGGCGCTCGCCACGGCCATGGCCGTGGCGCGCCAGATGGGCAAGATCGGCGTGGTGGTGGGCGTCTGCGACGGCTTCGTGGGCAACCGCATCCTGCACCAATACACGCGCGAGGCCGCCTTCCTGATCGAAGAGGGGGCGCTGCCGCAGCAGGTGGACGCCGTGCTGACCGGCTTCGGCCTGCCCATGGGGCCCTTCGCCATGGGCGACCTGGCCGGGCTGGACGTGGGCTGGCGCGTGCGCAAGCACCGCACCGCGCAGGGCGTGCTGAAGGGCCGCTATGCCGGGCACGTGGCGGACCGCCTCTGCGAGCAGGGGCACTTCGGCCAGAAGACCGGGCGCGGCTACTATCGCTACGAGGCGGGCAGCCGCACCCCGCTGCCCGATCCCGCCGTGGAGGCGCTGATCCGCAAGACCTCCGCCGAGCTGGGCATCGCCCGCCGCCCCATCAGCGACGAGGAGATCCTGGCGCGCTGCCTGTACCCGATGATCAACGAGGGCGCCAAGATCCTCGAGGAGGGCATCGCCCTGCGGCCGGGGGATATCGACATCATCTGGATCAATGGCTATGGCTTCCCCGCCCACCGTGGCGGGCCCATGCACTATGCCGACAGCATCGGCCTGCGCACCGTGCTCGACGGGCTGCTCGCCTTCCAGGCGCAGCATGGCGACGTGTGGCGGCCGGCGGCCCTGCTGCAGCGCCTGGCGCAGGAGGGCCAGCGCTTCGCAGACGGGTAGCGGTGCGACGGGTCTTGGGACGCGGGTGCTTGGAGCGGGTCCTTGGAGAAAGTCGGCGCCGCCTGGGCCGCGTAGGGGCCGTGTAGGGGCATAGCATGCTATGCCCCTACGCCGACGTGGGGCGATCAGCGCGTCCCGCCGGGGTGGTCAGGGGCGGCGCCCCTGACGGCGTCGGCTTGGCTTCACATCTTCAATTCACTTGCGGGACAGCACACCAGTGGAACGACACCGCCTGATCTTCGGAGCGGCTACGGGTCCGCGGGGGTCCCACCCGCTCGGGTCCCCCCGCAGGGGCACCGGCCCGCTTGACCCCGGTCGGGGCGGGTGCCGGGGCCGCTGGCCCGGGGCGGCGCCCGGCCTGCTCCGGGCCGCGCTGGCGCTGGCCGTGCTGGGGGCACTGGCCTGGCCCCGCCTGGTGCGCGCGGACGCCATCGATGCGGAAGCGATTTTGCTCACCACCCACCTGCGCAGCCAGCGCGATGCGCCGGTGGAGCTGTACACGCGCCGGCTCGATCGCGCGGGTCGCGACGTGCTGACGCCGGGCCTGAAGCTGGCCTACGACCACGACCTGGCCGAGCCGCTCCTGCGGGCGCCGCAGCTGCGCATCGTGGGCGGCCTGCTCTCCGATTCCATCCGCCGCCGCTTCGGCTTCGCGGCCGTGCTGGCGCGCTGGGTGCCCTGGCAGGGCGAGCGGCTGGCGGGAAGCATCCAGGCCGGGCCCGGGCTGATCTTCCGCCAGTCCTGGCGCGACGTGCCCGGCTACAATCCGGACAATCCGCTGCACCAGTCCGCGCGCTTCCTGCCGGGCTACGAGTGGCTGGTGCTGCCGCTCGTCAGCCTGGACCTGCTGGTCCGCTTCACGCCCGGCCTGGAGGGGGTGTGGAGTGTCTTCCCGGGCGTTCCGTACGTCATCATGCAGTCGCTGGGCCTGCGCTGGTCCTTCTGAGCGCCCCCAGCGGCAGCGCAGGGCGGCCCCGCCCGGCGGGCCGAGCCCCCGCTGCTTCGCGCCCCTGCACGGGGCCCAGGTCGATCGGCATCCCAAAAACGAAACAAATTAGTGTAGGGTGGTGTGAAACTTGTATGGGTGGGATTTCAAGGGGTTACGCGCCGGCCAGTTTCGCATTCCAGCCCACGCCGGCCAGCGCGCTGATCCGCAGCGCCGGCGGCGGGCGAGATCGGCACCCGCAGACGCTGTGCCCCGTGCTGGGCCAGGGAAGGCCTGCGGCCCGCTTCGGCCCGCTCAAGCAAGGGATTGTCGCATGAGCTTCCACCCTCCGGTGACCCGCACCCCGCCCGCCCGCCGCGCGGCCCGCGCCGATCGTGCGCCGCCCGCCCAGGCCGGGCAGACCGGAGCTTGCGCATGAGACGACGCACACAGACCCGCAGCCCCGGCGGCCGCATCGTCGCCTACAAGCTCGATCCGGGCGTGTTCGTGGTGGAAGTGCCCGAGACCGGGCGCAAGATCAACCTGGGGCAGCCCCCGGACGTGATCAAGCGCCTGCAGCAGGTGGGCTACGCGGGCGCCAATGGCGTCACGACCTTCGTCGTCATCGATTCCAAGCTGCAAGGCGAGGCCATTAGCTGGTGCCTGTGCGAGTTCCCGATCCTGTACGCCCTGTACTTCATCATGGTGGAGGCCAACGGCCGCCTGGTGCCCGCGTTCTACGCGGGCCAGCGTCCCATGCTGGCCGGGCTGCAATCGGACGTGCGCAACGCCATGGCCATGATCAAGTACGGCAACTACGGCATGGACGACATCGACGAGATCGACGCGATGGATATCCCCCCGGCGACCCGCGAGGCGCTCCGCAAGGAGATCCTCGGGCTGGCCGTGGACAACGTGATCAAGGACAGCGAGGCCTTCATCGAGCCGGTCTACCTGGAGCCCGCGCCGCGCTCGGAGCAGGAGTTCAGCGACCTCGGCGACGGCATCCGCCTCGGGCGCATCGGCCACAACCAGTACCGCTTCGTCTATGGCTCGGACGAGATCGACGTGGACGTGACCCTGCTGCCGCAGGAGAACTTCCGCTCGCCGGTGGAATACAAGCACCTCAAGTTCCCGGTGATGAACTTCGGGGTCTGGCACACGGGCGAGTACGACGGGATGGACCCGTACTACAGTTGCGCGCACACCTCCCTGATCCACAAGTACGAGCCGATCCTGATCGACTATCCGTCCAACATGACGGACATCATCAACCACAACGGGCTCTCCAAGCAGGCGATCAATACCGTCTTCGTGACGCACAACCACGACGACCACGTCGGGGCCATGGTGGAGCTGTTCCGCCGCTCCCAGCACTGCAACATCATCACCACCGAGCCGGTGCGCTATTCGCTGGTGCGCAAGCTTTCCGCGCTGGTCGGCCTGCCGGAGCGGGTGGTGACGGACAGCTTCCGCTGGACGATCCTGCCCTTCCGCAAGGACAACCCGTTCCAGACCGAGACGATCAACTTCGACGGGCTGCACGTGACGGGGCACCTGAGCTGCCACAGCGTGCCGACGACGATCTACACCGTGAAGGTGAATCACGACGGCTACGAGTTCAGCTACGGGCACTTCCTGGATATCGTCGCCTTCCGCCGCATGCAGCAGATGGTGCAGGACGGCTGGATGCCCGAGAAGCACCTGCAGCACCTGCACACCGTGATCCGCAAGACCCCCTACAGCCTGGTCAAGTACGATGTCGGTTGCATCAGCGACGCCAGCCTGCCCTTCACCGTGCACGGCCAGTGGCAGGACCTGCAGGGCGCGGCGACCGACCGCAGCTTCCGCGTCTTCACCCACGCCACGCGGGACCTGCTGGACCCGGCCTACGAGAACGAGGGGCGCTTCGTCAGCGTGGGAGACCTGGACTCCACCCTGCGCGACAGCAACGGGCGGCTCGTGCGCCTCGGCGGGGACAAGACCGCCGTCACCGCCTTCTATCACGCCGCCTACCGCGCCACGCTGGAATACTTCCGCAGCCTGGTGGATGCGGAGCCGGGCACGCGCATCGAGCGGCTGATGGAGCACTACGCCTCGGCCTTTGCCAACTGCCCCAAGCTGCCCGACCCCAACATCGGCGCCTTCCTGTTCCAGCAGGGGACGCTCAGCAACGCCGTGATCGTGCTGGTGCGCGGCCGGGCGCAGATCCAGGCCACCGATGCGGACGGCAAGGTGGTGTTCCGCTCCACCATTGGCGATGGCGAGGTGGTGGGGGACGTGGGGGTGATCGCCTCGCGTCCGCGCAGCGCCTCGGTCAAGTCGCTCAATCGCCTCTCCTACCTGGTCGTCCCGGACAGCCTGTTCCTGGAGGCGATGCAGGCGCTGGGGGTGCTCTACGATGGCTACTTCAAGGATCTGTTCCAGCGCCGCCTGCTGTTCCAGTCCGCCTGGGCGATCAGCCAGGACGTCTCGACGATCGTGCTGAACCGCATCGCCAAGGCCGCGCGCACGGTGCCGATCAAGCAGGGCGCGCGCCTGTACACGAAAGGCCGCAAGGACGACCGCCTGCTGATCTGCCAGCACGCTGTGGAGCTGACCGTGGGCCGGCGCAAGGAGCGGCTGCAAGGCCCCACCGTCATCGGCGAGTGCGAGTTCTTCCTGCAGAACGGCGCGGCGGCCGCCCCGCGGCTGCACACCGCCACCGCCCGCTCCGACATGGAGGTGCTGGAGGTGGACGCGGCGGTCGTGCGCAACGTGCCGGTCGTCGTGGACAACCTGCGCCACCTGATCCACCAGCGCCGCCTGACGATCTACCGCGACCTGCCGCAGATCGACCCCGCGTCGGGGTGAGGGGGGCGACGTTGTTTCGCGAGCCTACGGCGCCTTCGCAACAGCCGCCACCACCGGAGCCGCACGGCCAGCACGGGACCCCTTTGCCCCGCCGGGATCAATCGCGTAGCATGAACGTACCGACTCGCGAGGACAATCGATGCTGGACACCCTGAAATACGCCAAGCGCCTCCAGCAGGCAGGCTTCACTGACCTACAGGCCGAGGCGCAGGCCCAGGCCCTGTGGGAGGCCATCGAAAGCACGGTGGCCACGAAGCAGGACCTGCGCGAGTTGGAGGCACGCCTGGACGGCCGCTTCAAGGACGTCGAAGGGCGCTTCAAGGACGTCGAAGGGCGCTTCAAGGACGTCGAAGGGCGCTTCAAGGACGTTGACGGCCGCTTTCACCTGCTCTATTGGATGGTCGGGTTCAACCTGGCCCTCACCGTTGCCGTCCTGCTCAAGCTGCTCGCCGGTTGAGGCTTCCCGCCGCGTGGCCAGCGCGCTGCGGCCCCGGAGCCCACGGGGGCGCCGGAGCTGGCCCGGGAGCACTGTGCGCAACGTGCTGATCCGCGCAGTCATGACACCGTGGTCTGACCGTCAGAAACTTCCCCCCAGCAGGCCATGCCCCCGGCGTGCAGCGCGCAGGTGTGGAATCCGCCCGCTGAGACCTGGGTGGGACTGACGAGGGTCGAGCCCCCGGGACCGCTGGTCGGCTGCTCGCTGGGGTTGGAGCAGCCGCCCAGCAGCAGCGCCGCACCGAATCCCAGCAAGGTCAGGTTCGCGCGCAGGTTCATGGCTCGCTCCTACCATCTCAGTTGCAGCCGCAGTCCGAACGGTGCGCCGGAAGCGCCGGCCACCACGCGCCAGCCGAGGCGCGTCAGCGCCGCCAGCACGCGATGTGCCTTGCTGGCCCGCCAAGCCGTCATGCCGCCGCAAACAGCGCCGCCAGGCTCGGCACGGCTTCGCCGTGCTCCAGGCGCTCCGCCAGCGCCCGCAGGGCCAGCGCCTCGACCCGGGCAACGGCCTCCTCACGGGTCGCGCCATAGACCAACACACCGGGCAACGCCGGAACCTCGGCCAGCCAGCGGCCGTCCTGCTCCTGCTCCAGTTCGATCTTCAGCATGGTCGGCTCCACGGCATGAGTGCGAGCTTCCGCCTCCTGCATACCATGCCGGTATCGCGCGCGGAACACGCCCCGCCGCCCCGCGGCAGGGCAAGTGCAAAGTCGTCGCACGCCGCCACGGATCGGCCGGCGCGGGACCTCATCCCCCCAAACCCCCCTGCTCCGCTAGGCAGAGCAGGGGGGCTTCCTGGCTGCGCAGATTCGCTTGGAATGAGGCTTGCTGCCCCTCCCTGCCCAGCGGGGAGGGGCGGCACGCCGCCAGAGGCGGCGTGCGGGGTGGGGTCCCACGGCGAGACCAAGCGGCTTTGCTCTTGCCCCGCCGCCCCGCGGCAGCACACCGCCACCGCCCGCTCCGACAGGGAGGTGCTGGAGGTGGGCGCGGCGGTCGTGCGCAACGTGCCGGTCGTCGTGGTCCACTCCCGAAAGCGATAGTCGTCCGCCGGGCCGCGCGTGCCCGCCGCGAGGCGAGGATTGCCTGCCGCCCGCATTGCGGATAAGAATTCCGGGGGGCATGAGGCGCCCGGTTTCCTTTGACTTCGCTTTCCTGGACCCGCCATGACAGCGCCCGTCTACAAGCAATACGACCAGCAGCAGCTCGACGCACAATACAACCTGCGGGCCCGTCACCCGGACTTCCAGCGCTACTTCGACGAGTGGGAGCGGGACAGCGCGGCCGCGCAGGCGGCGCTGCAGGGCCGCCTGGACGTGGCCTACGGCAATTCGCCCAGCGAGACGCTGGACGTCTACCCGGCGCGGCGGCCCGGCTCCCCGCTGCACGTCTTCTTTCACGGCGGCTACTGGCAAGGCCTGGACAAGCGCTTCTTCCGCTTTCCGGCCCGGCCGCTGGTCGGCGCCGGCGCCGCCTTCGTCACCGTGAACTACGAGCTGGCGCCGGCCGCGACGCTGGAGCAGATCGTCGCGCAGTGCCGCACCGCGCTGGCCTGGTGCCATGCCCAGGCGGCCTCGTTCAACGCCGACCCGCAGCGCATCTTCCTCTCCGGGCATTCCGCGGGCGGACATCTGGCGCTGATGCTGGTGCTGACCGACTGGAGCGCCCAGGGCGGCCTGCCGGCGCACCTGATCCAGGGGGCCTGCACCCTCAGCGGCGTGTACGACCTGGAGCCGATCCGCCTGAGCTACCTCAATGCGGTGCTGCGCCTGGACCCCGCCAGCGCGCGCAAAAACAGCCCGCTCTACCAGCTTGGCCGCAGCGCCCCGCCGCTCATCGCCGCCGTGGGGGGGGAGGAGACCAATGAATTCCGCCGCCAGAACGGCATGCTGGCCACCGCCCTGCGCGCCCGCGGGCTCCCCTGCGATGAGCTGACCCTGCCCGGCCTGCATCACTACTCCGTCGTCCAGGAGCTGGGCCGCGCCGAGAGCCCCCTCACGCGCGCCGTCCTCGCCCAGATGGGGCTCTGAACGCGCGCCCCGCATTGCTTCGATATTGAATTGCGTTTTTCTGCGGCCGGTGACAAGGAAAGAGGCTCAGGAGCATGCGCGAGAGTTCCCGGCGCTCTGGCCGCCGGGTCGCCCGTCCATTCACTAGATCCGAGACCGAGAGATGATCCCCATGAACCGAGCATGGAAGGGAATGTGCGGCGCCCTGCTGGGAGCGCTGCTGGCCTGCGTGTGGGCCGGCTTCGCTATGGCCCAGAAGGACACGCTGGTGATCGCGCTGAACCAGGATCCGGACATCATCGATCCGACCCTGTCGCGCACCTACGTGGGCCGCATCATCTACGCCAACATGTGCGAGAAGCTCTACGACATCGACGAGAAGCTCAACATCTTCCCGCAACTGGCGGCGGAGCTGCCCAAGTTCACCAATGGCGGCAAGACCGTCACCATCAAGCTGCGCAAGGGCGTCAAGTTCAATGACGGCACGCCCATGGATGCCGCCGCGGTCAAGTTCTCGCTCGATCGGCACCGCGAACTGGCCGGCTCCAACCGCAAGAGCGAGCTTTCCCAGGTCACCCAGATCGAGGCGGTGGGCAAGGACACGGTGCGCATCACGCTGAGCGAACCGTTCTCCCCCATCCTCGGGGCCCTGCTGGACCGCTCCGGCATGCCCGTCTCCCCGGCGCAGGCCAAGAAGATGGGCGACAAGTTCGGCACGGAGCCCATCTGCGTGGGCCCCTGGACGCTGACCGAACGCGTCTCGCAGGACCACATCACGCTGGAGAAATCGAAGTACTACTTCAACCAGAAGGCCGCGCACTTCAAGAAGCTCATCTTTCGCATCATCACCGATGACAGCGTGCGCCTGGCCAACCTGCGCTCGGGCGACATCGACCTGATGCACCTGGTGGCCCCCACGGACGCGACCTCGCTGAAGAAGGAAGGCAAGTTCGACGTCGCGGGGGTGACCGGCATCGGGTACCAGGGCATGTCGATCAACCTGCACAACGCCACCGGCTTCCACAACCCGCCCGGCGACCTGAAGACGCCGCTGGCCAACGATCCGCGCGTGCGCGAGGCGCTCGAGCTCAGCCTGGACCGCGACGGCATCAACCAGGTGGTCTGGGACGGGCAGTACACCCCCGGCTGCACGCCCATTTCCCCCATCAGCCCGTTCTTCGACAAGTCCCTCAAGTGCCCCGCGCGGGACGTGGCCAAGGCCAAGCAACTGCTGGCCGAGGCGGGGCTGCCCAACGGCTACAGCTTCGAGCTGATGACGGTGAACAATCCGCAGGAGCAGCGCGTGGGTGAGGTGATCCAGAGCATGGCCGCCGAGGCCGGCTTCAAGATCACGCTCAAGCCCACCGAGTTTGCCGCCGCCCTGAAGGAGCAGGAAGCCGGGAACTACCAGGTGTTCCTGATCGGCTGGAGCGGCCGCGTGGATCCGGACGCGAACATCCACCAGTTCCAGACCTGCAAGGGCAGCCTGAACACCTCGCTGGCCTGCGACAAGGACATCGACGACCTGTTGAACAAGGCGCGCCAGGTGAGCAACCTGAAGGAACGCACCCAGCTCTACGGCGAAGCCACGCGCAAGTTCCTCGCACGCCGCGACATCGTTTACCTCTATAATCAGAACTACATCGTGGCCTTCCCCAAGAACCTGAAGAACTACAAGGCCACGGCCGATGGCCTCATCCGCCTCACGGGGGTGAGCTGGCAGCCCTGACGCCGATCGGCGCACCCGGACGGCCCCCCGCTGGGCCGTCCGGGCCGCTCGCGCCCATCCTGGCGGCCGGGGCGAGGTCCCTTCCGACGTGCGGTGCTGCCCGTGCTCGAATTCTTCGTGCGACGGCTGTTCATCTCCCTGATCACGCTGGTGCTGATCAGCCTGGTGGTGTTCGGGGGCCTGCGCCTGCTGCCGGGCGACCCCGCCCGCACCCTGGCCGGTGAGGACGCCGATCTGGCCGGCCTGGAGGAGGTGCGCGAGCGCTACGGCCTGAACGACCCCCTCTATGTGCAGTACCTGCGCTGGGTCGGCCTGGCGCTGCAAGGGGACCTGGGGGAATCCATCCGCACCCGCATCCCCGTGCTGCAAACGGTGCTGATCAAGCTGCCGATCACGATCCAGCTCTCCTGCTACGCGATCCTGGTGGCCATCGCGATCGCGATTCCGTCCGGCATCTTTTCCGCCCTGCGCCGCAACTCAATCTGGGACTATCTGGTCAACGGACTTTCGCTCTTCGGCTTGTCCGTGCCCAACTTCTGGCTCGGCATCCTGCTGATCCTGCTGTTCTCCGTGCGGCTGGGCTGGCTCCCGGCCTCCGGGCACGTGGCCTTCCTGCACGATCCGTTGGGCAACCTGCAGCACCTGCTGATGCCGTCCCTGGTGCTGGGCTCGGGCCTGTCGGCCGTGCTGATGCGCCAGACCCGCAATTCGATGATCGAGGTCATGAGCGCGGACTACATCCGCACCGCCTACAGCAAGGGCCTGCCGCAGCGCAGCGTGGTGCTGCGCCATGCGCTGCGCAACGGCCTGATCCCCGTCGTGACGATCCTGGGGCTGCAGCTCGGCACGCTCATCAGCGGCGCCATTATCACCGAGCAGATCTTCGTGGTGCCGGGCTTCGGCCGGCTCATCGTCGAGTCGGTCTTCACGCGCGACTATCCGCTGGTGCAGGGCGTGATCCTCATCACGGCGAGCGCTTACGTTCTGATCAACTTCGCGGTCGATCTTTCCTATTCGGCTCTCAAT
>JBGOUY010000273.1:0-5899 GCA_041477795.1 bacterium | reverse complement strand
GGGGCTTCCTGGCTGCGCAGATCCGCTTGGAATGAGCCTTGCAGCCCCTCCCTGCCGTGAGCCCCGCTTGCGGGGCGAACCCATAGCTCAGGGGGAGGGGCGGCACGCTGCCAAAGGCGGCGTGCGGGGTGGGGTCCCACGGCGAGACCAAGCGACTTTGCTCTTGCCCTGGAGTCCGCCCTGCAGCCGCCCTGCGACGGCTGGACGCCGGGCCGGCGCGGCGGTATGAGGGAAGAACGGCCTGCCGCCCGCGCGGCGGGTGCCGCGCTCGCGCCACCATCCGCAGTCCGCACCCGGGGGGCCCCATGAAAGCCCGCAAGTCCGCCCGCAGCACCGCAGCCGTGCGCTACTTCACGGAGGCCAAGTCCGCCGAGACCGTGCTGGCCCGCATGGCCGACTGCCCGGACGAACGGCTGCGCACCGTGATGACGTCGATCATCCGGCACCTGCACGCGGTGGTGAAGGAGGTGGAGCCGACGCAGGAGGAGTGGCTGGCGGCGATCCAGTTTCTCACGGACACCGGGCACCTGTGCAGCGAGTGGCGGCAGGAGTTCATCCTGCTCTCCGATACCCTGGGCGTCTCGATGCTGGTGGACGCCATCAACAACCGCAAGCCCTCCGGCGCCACGGAATCCACCATCCTCGGGCCGTTCCACGTGGCGAATGCGCCGCGGCGGGCGATGGGTGAGCAGATCGCGCTGGACGGCAAGGGCGAGCCGCTCACTGTCGCGGGACGCATCCAGGACTCGCGCGGCCGGCCCATCGAAGGGGCCACGCTGGACGTGTGGCAGGCCAATGCGGAGGGCTTCTACGACGTGCAGCAGCGCGGCATCCAGCCGGAGATGAACCTGCGCGGCATCTTCACGAGCGGGGCCGACGGGCGCTACTGGTTCCGCTCCGCCAAGCCCTGCTCCTACCCGATCCCCCACGACGGGCCGGTGGGCCGGCTGCTCGGCAAGCTGGGGCGGCATCCCTACCGCCCGGGGCACCTGCACTTCATCCTGGCAGCGCCCGGCTACTCGTCCGTTACCACGCACCTGTTCGTGCCGGACGACCCCTACCTGGCTTCCGATGCGGTGTTCGGCGTGAAGGAGAGCCTGATCGGCGACTTCCGGCGGCAGGACGACGCGGCCCGCGCCGCGGCGCTGGGTGTGGCCAATCCCTTCTGGAGCCTGGACGCCGACTTCACGCTGGTCGAGGCGTAGCCGGCCGCAGCCCGCACCGGCAGATGCAGGCGCCGCCCGCGGCTCCTGCGCACCACCCGCCGTCGGCAGCCGGTGCTCAGCTCGTTGCGAGGAAGCCCAGCGCGGCATTGCCGCTGCCGGAGCTTTGGGCGTAGGGGCCGAAGCAGCGGCCCTGCAGCGGCGTGCCGGCCCCGGCCATCGCCTGCAGGGCGCCGATCATGCCGCTGAGGGGGCGCCCGCCCATCTCCGCCACGGCATCGCGGCAGAACGTCGGCGCAAAGTCGATCAGCTCCTGCACGCGGGCCTGCCGCACCAGCTCCAGGAAGCGCCGATCGAGCGCCTGCAAGGCCTCGCTGGGCCACAGGTCCGGGCCGCGCACCACCTTGTGCGAGAGCGCGCAGCTCGCGACGAACGCGACGCGCAGCCCCAGCTCCTGCGCGACCGCGTGCACCGTCCGGCCCACGGTACGGCACTCCTCCAGCTCCGCGCACACCACGGCGGGCAGCAGCACGACCGGCACCTGCGCCGCCGGGTCCATGTAGTGCAGCGGCACCCAGCTGCCGTAGTCCCAGCTGAAGTGAGGCGAGTCGGCCAGCCCGCACGGCACGGCTTGGGCTTGCAGGCGCGCGGCCAGGGCCTTGGCGAAGGCCGGGTGGCCCGGGAAGCGGTAGGGCGTCCCGGGAATCAGGTCGGGCGCCTCGTCCGCGATGCACACGCCCTCGTGCCGCGCGTGGGCGGTGATGTACCAGTTGAACGTGGTCACCCAGTGGGACGAGAGCAGCACGATCACGTCGGGCCGCAGGGCGCGCACGGCGCCGCCCAATTCGCGCAGCCCGTCGATCAGACCGCGCGCGAAGGGCGGGGCGGTGGCTTCGTTTCCGATGCGGGGCGTGTGCGGCGCGACAACGCTGGCGACGACGGCTCCGGCCATGGGCGGACTCCTGCTGGATGGATGCGGCACACTGGCGCCGCGCAACGCTCCCCCCGAAGCGGCTGCTTTTCTCACGTCAGCACAGCCGCGCGCCGGCCGCAACCGCCGGGCCCGGCCGGCACCCTATCCCGCCACGCCGAGCAGGCGGTTGAGCCGGGCCGGGTCCGCCTGGAGCTGCGCCGTGGCGCCGTCGTAGGCGATGCCGCCGCGATCCATCACGATGCAGCGCTCGGCAAAGGCCAGCGCCAGCGGCGCCTTCTGCTCGACGAGCAGCATGGCAACCGCCTCGTCCCGCTGCAAACGCAGCAGCACGGCGTGCAGCTCCTGCACGATCACCGGGGCGAGGCCTTCGGAGGGCTCGTCCAGCAAGAGCACCGTGGGATTGCCCACCAGCGCGCGGCCGATGGCGAGCATCTGCTGCTCGCCGCCAGAGAGCTGAGCGCCATAGTTGCGGCGCCGCTCGCGCAGGCGCGGGAAGAGTTGGTACACGGCCTGCGTGTTCCAGCGGCCCGGGCGCGCGGCGACAGCCAGGTTCTCCGGCACGGTGAGCGAAGGAAAGATCTCTCGTCCCTGCGGCACGTATCCCAGGCCCAGGGCATTGCGGCGGTAGATGGGCAGGTGCGCCACGTCCTGGCCGTTGAGCACGATGCGTCCGGCGTGCAGGGTCGCCAGGCCCATCAAGGTCGCCAGCAGCGTGGTCTTGCCCACGCCGTTGCGGCCGAGCACGCTGAGGCTGGCGCCGCGCTCCAGCCGGAGCTGCAGGTTCTCCAGCACGACCGTCTCGCCATAGCCGGCCGTGACGCCGTGCAGCTCGATGGCGCTAGAGGAGGCGGCCATGGTCCCCCTCGCCCAGGTACACCGCGCGCACCGTCTCGTCCGCGGCGATCTCCGGCGGCGTGCCTTCGCGCAGGATGCGCCCGTTCAGCATCACCGTGATGCGCTCGGCAAAGCGGAACACCATCTCCATGTCGTGTTCGATGATGAGGATGGCCATGTCGCTCGCCAGCGAGAGCACGACCTCCAGCAGCGCGCCGCTTTCGCCCGAGGGCACGCCGGCGGTGGGCTCGTCCAGCAGCAGCACGTGCGGCCGCAGGCCCAGGGCCACGGCGATTTCGAGCACGCGCTGGCGCCCGTAGGGCAGCTCCCCCACGCGCCTGAGCGCATCGTCCTGCAGCCCCACCGAGGCCAGGATCGCCAGCGCCTCGTCCACCAGCGCCTCGTTCCGGCCCATGGGACGCCACAGGTTGCGGCTCGCCCCCGCATGCTCCGAGACGGCCATCAGGACGTTCTCCAGCACGGTCAGGTGGCGGAAGAGCTGGTTGATCTGGAAGGTGCGCACCAGGCCGAGCCGGGTGCGGCGGTGCTCGGGCCGGCGCGTGATGTTCTGCCCGCCCAGGAACAGCTCGCCCGCGCTGGCGCGCAGATGGCCGCTGATGAGGTTGACCAGCGTCGTCTTGCCCGCGCCGTTGGGGCCGATCAGGGCGTGGCGCGCCCCGGGCCGCAGCGAGAAGTCCACGCCGTCCACGGCCAGCAGGCCGCGAAACTCCTTGCGCAGCCCGCGCGTCTGCAGGGCCGGCACGGGCGCGCCGACGGTCTGCGGGGCCGGCGCGGGCGCGCCGGCGGTCTGCGGGGCCGGCGCGGGCGCGCCGGCGGTGGGGAAAGCGCCCGGGGTCGTCATGGGCGCCTGCGCAGACGGTGCAGCAGCTGCCCGGGCAGGCCCAGCAGGCCATGGCGCCCGAAGCTGACCACGGCCAGCAGCACCAGGCCCACGCCGAATTCCCAGAACTCCGGATTGAGCTTGGCCAGGTTGTGCTCCAGCAGGTAGTAGATGGCGCCCCCCACGAAGGCCCCATAGAGCCGCCCCGCCCCGCCCAGGATCAGCACGATCAGCACCGTGCCCGAGCGCGCGAAGCCGAACACCTCCAGCGTGACGAAGGCGTTGGACTGGGCAAACAGCCCCCCGGCCAGCCCGGCGATGGCGGCGGAGAGCGTGTAGATGCCCGTGCGGCGCAGCAGCATGTCGCAGCCCAGCGCGGGCATGCGCGCGGCATTCTCGCGGATACCCAGCAGGGACAGCCCGAACGGCGAATGCACGATGCGCCGGCACAGCAGCAGCACGCCTAGCAGCACGAGCAGCGCGTACCAGTAGTAGTGGTAGCCGTACAGGTCGTTGTCGAAGCGTCCGAAGATGGGCGAGGGATGGATGTTGTTAAGGCCGTCGTAGCCACCCGTGAAGGAATCCCAGGTGTTGCCGGTTTCCTGCAGCATGATGCCGACGGCTAGGGTCAGCATGATCAGCGCCAGCCCGTGGTAGCGCAACAGCAGCCAGCCCGAAACGAGCCCGGCCAGGGCCGCGCAGGCGCCGGCGAAGGCCAGCTCGGAGAGGGGTTCGTTCCAGCCCAGGTGCACGGACAGGCCGCCGGCCGCGTAGGCCCCGATGCCGAAGAAGGCCGCGTGCCCCAGCGTCACGATGCCCGCGTAGCCCAGGATCAGGTCCAGCGAGAGCGCGAACAGGATCAGGATCAGCACCTGCGTGCCGACAAACACCGAATTGGGGAACAGGAAATACGAGGCCACCGCGAGCACCCAGGGCAGCGCCTCGGCCGGGTGCCAGCGCTGCCGGCTGGCCAGATAGGCGCGCGCCTGCAGGGATCGGTTCTCCGCCTCGTGCACCGGCTCACCCTTTCCCGTAGAGGCCTTCCGGCCGCACCAGCAGGAGCGCGACGGTGATCGCGTAGATGAAGAAGCCGCCGCCCGCGGGCCAGAAGTACTTGCCGGCGTTGTCCGCGATGCCGATGATCAGCGCGGCGGCGAACGCGCCGCGGATGCTGCCCAGCCCGCCCACGGCAACGACGATGAGGAACTGCACCAGGTACTGGATGGCGAAGGTGGGCTGGAGCCCCACGATGTTGATGGCCAGCCCGCCCCCCAGCGCCGCGAATCCGCTGCCCAGCGCGAAGGTGAGCGTGAAGAGGCGCCGCACGTCGATACCGACGGCCTGTGCAATGGCGCGATTGTCCACCGCGGCGCGGATGCGGGCGCCGATCAGCGTGCGCTCGAAGACCAGCTCCAGCACCGCGATCATCGCGAAGCCGGCGCAGATCAGGAAGAAGCGGTAGGCCGGGAAGGCCCGGAAGCCCAGGTTCACCTGCCCCTTGAGGTAGGCCGGCAGCAGGATCGGCTGCGGATCCGGCCCGAACAGGAAGGTGCACGTGGCGATGGCGATGAACACCAGCCCGATGCTCATCAGCACCTGGTCCAGCTCCGATCCGCCGTAGAAGCGCGCGTAGAGCAGGCGCTCGAAAGCCACGCTGGCCAGCGCCACCCCCCCAAAGGCGATGGCAAGGCTGGCGAAGAACGGCACGCCCACGGCGTTCATGAGGGTCACCGTCACGTATCCGCCGGCCATGGCGAACACGCCGTGAGCCAGGTTGATGAAGCCCATCAGGCCCATGGTGATGGAAAGGCCCACGGAGATGACGAACAGCATCATGGCGTAGGCCAGGCCATCGAACAGGATGCTGATTGCCACGTGGAGCATGCGATGTCCCTGCGGCGTGCGGGCGTGGGTGCGGAGGGGTGGGCCGGCGCCGGGCGTCGCGCGGGCGACGCTGGGGACAGCGCGCCCGGCGGGGAGCGGCACGCGCGGCTCCGCTCTGCGCCGCGGCGCACGCGACTCTGGTCTGCGCCGCGGCGCAGCCAGCGGGCCGACGGGGCCTGCAATGCCCCTGCCCTTCCGCCGAGGCGCGGGGAGCGGCCGGCGGCGCCCCTTAGCGCCGCGGCC
>JBGOUY010000403.1:0-3091 GCA_041477795.1 bacterium | reverse complement strand
GCCGATCGTCAAGGCGGCGGCGGGGGTGGGCTGCAGATGGGGATTGCCGGCCTGCTGGGCCGCGGCCAGGAGTTCCGCTTGGCCCGTCGGGGCGCCGGTGGCACCCGCGGCAGCGGCAGCGGCGGTGGCAGCGGCAGTAGCGTCGGTAGCGTCGGATTTGGCCTTGCCCGTCTTGGCCTTGGCGGGAGCCTTTGCGCCCGTGCCGTCCTCGGCCTTGGCGGGAGCCTTTGCGCCCGTGCCGTCCTCGGCCTTGGCGCTGTCCTTGGCCGCGGGCTCGCGCGCCGCCTGGGTCGGGCCCTGCTCAGGGCCCGCACCGGCGGTCTGCACGGCATCGTCGGAGGGCTGGCCGTACTCCGCGCGCGACTGGGGGTCGCTGGTCGCGCGGGGCTCCTCGCCGGTGCGCTGCCGCGGCGTCTGGGGACGCTCTGCGGCGTGCTTGAGAGCCTGGGAGAAGGCCGGATTCTCGCGTGGGAGAATCCGTGGCGCCGGCCTGTCTTCCTTGAGGCCGATGCCGGGCTCGATTGCAGGAATCACGAAATCCTTTTCGGATCAGCAAAAAGGCTCGTGAAGCCTCTTACACGGCGAATCCGTCTTAGTTCCGGGCGACAGGCACTTTGCTGACGATTGCTTCCGTAATCCGCTTCGCCTTGTCCGCCGGCAGCGCTTGCAGCACCTGAGACGCCTTGCGCTGGTTCATGCTCATCACGATCTGCACGGCCACCTTGGGCTCCAACAACGCCAGCTTCTCGGCCGCCTTGATCGGATCCATGCCGTTGTAGAGGTTCACCACCTTCTGCAAGTTTTCCGCATCCTGCGTCTTCTTCGCTTCCATGCTGGCTTCAATATCGCTTTGAAGCCTCTTGAGTTCCGTGACCTGTTGCTGAACGTTGTCGCGCAAGGCCCGTAGCTGCTCTTCGCGCTGATTGAGAAGCGTGTCGCGCTCATCCAGCTGGCGCTTGCGCTCCATCAGATTCAGCAGAATTTGCCGCTCGGTGTCGGTCAGCGCCTCGCGTTTGGGCGCCTCCCGCACGGCTGGCGGGACCTGCGCTTGTCTGCCGGCATCCAATTCCGGGAAGGTCCCTGGTCGCATCCGATTCACCAGGGAGCGGATCTGGTCCATGCTATATCCATGCCGCGCGGGCGCCGAGATCAGCACCGTCGCGAGCACCAGGGCCAGTGCGGCCACGATCGCTTTATGCCTCAGCATCATCCATCCGCTGATTGGTCGGTTGGGTCGCCCCCGCGCTCGGACTGCCGCAGGAGGTGATAGTTCGAGGCGACCTCGTCCATGGTCGCCCGTTCGTGCCGGCTCAGGGTCTCGTCGTACCGCACCCGAGCCTTGTCCCGCAGGATCTCCAGCGAGCGCTGGGCGCGCTTGGCTTCCACCAGCGACCGGCGCCGCGCTTCCAGCTCCTGCGCCTGCTCGCGCATCTGCTCCCGGATGCGCGCCATGTCTCCCTTGATGCGACGCTGGAAGTTCGCAAAGAGTTCCAGCGGCGCGATGCTCGCGCTGGAGCGTTTGATCTCGTCCACCCGGGCCGACGCGCGCGCCAAGTCGCCCTCGTTGCGCTCGATCTCCGCCTCCAGCACCTGGTGGCGGGAGAGCACCTCGGCAAACTCCTTCTGCTTCAGGCGCGCCATCCGTTCGCGCACCTCCAGCACCGATTGCAGGCGGAACAGGAACATGCGGGCTCCGCTAGCTCCCGGCGCCGGCCTGGCGGCCGCGGCTGACCATCTCCTCGGCCGAGGCCAGGGAGCGGCTGGTGACCTCGATACCGCTCAGCAGCCGCGCCACCTCGCGCACCTGCTCGCGTTCGTCCAGGGGCTCGGCCCGCGTGAAGGTCTGCTCGTCCTCGGCGTGCTTGCTCACGCGCACGTGGCGGTTGCCCAGCGCGGCGATCTGCGGCAGGTGCGTCACGCAGAGCACCTGGTGCGTGGCGCCCAGCGCGCGCAGCTTGCGCCCCACGATCTCGGCAATCCCGCCGCTGATGCCCGCGTCCACCTCGTCGAAGATCAACGTCCCGGTGGGGTCGGCCTGGGCCAGCACGCTTTTCAGCGCCAACATGGTGCGGCTCAGCTCGCCGCCCGAGGCGATCCGCGAGAGCGGGCGCACCGCCTGGCCGGGGTTGCTGCTGAGCAGGAATTCCACCGTGTCCATGCCGGTCTGCGAGTAGGAGGGCCCCTTGCCGGCAGCCGCGGGCAGCGGCGCAATGCGCGTCTCGAACACGGCCCGCGCCATCCCCAGCTCCCGCAACTGCGCCGTGATGGCCGCGTCCAGCCGCGTGGACGCCTGCATGCGCTGCGAGGACAATCTCGCCGACAGGGAATGCAATTTTCCCGCCATATCCAGGACGTCCGCATCGAGGCGGGAAAGGCTTTCCTCGGCCGTTTCCAGGCCCGTCAGCTCGGCCTGCGCGGCGGCCAGATGGGCGATCGCCGCGGGCACGTCGCCGCCGTACTTGCGGCTGAGCTTTTCCAGCTCGGCCAGCCGGGCGTTGACCTGCTCCAGGCGCCGCGGATCGGCCTCCAGCCCGGCCGCGTAGCTGCGCAGGCTGCCGTACAGCTCGTCGAGCTGCAGCAGCACCGGGCCCAGTTGCCCGGCCTGGGGCCGCAGGCGCCCGTCGATGGCCGCGGCCTGCTGCAGCAGCGGGTTCAGCTCGCCCAGGCGCGCGGTCGCGTTGTCCTCGCCGTCGGACAGCCCGTCGCAGAGGGCGCTCAGGAGCGTGGCGAGCTGGTCCGTGTGGGTCAGGCGGGCGTGCTCCTGGCGCAGCAGGGTCTCCTCCTCCGGAGCCAGCCGCGCCGCCTGCAGCTCTTGCACGGCCTGCGCCAGCTCCTCGCGGCGGCGCTGGCGCGTGGCGGCCTCCTCGCGCAGGGCCTTGCGCTCGCGCAGGAGCCGCGCGTAGTCCCCGTGCGCCGCGCCGACCTCCGCGCGCAGCGGCAGCAGGCCGCCGGAGTCATCCAGGAAGTCGATGTGCGTGGCGCCGTTCAGCAGCATCTGGTTGTCGTGCTGGCCGTGGATGCTCACCAGGTAGGGCGCCAGCTCCTCCAGGCGGGCCTGGGTGATGGCGCAATCGTTGGCCAGGGCCCGGCT
>JBGOUY010000006.1:0-33965 GCA_041477795.1 bacterium | reverse complement strand
CGCGTCCAGGTAGCCGCTCATGACGAAGTTCGTGCGGATCTGCAGCTCGCCTGGCTTGCCCGGGGGCAGCGTGTGCCCGGCTTCGTCCGCGATGCGGAAGCGCACGCCAGGCCCCGGACGCCCGATGCAGCCCAGCAGCCGCGGCTGGTCTGCCGGCAGGAGGAAGAAGTCGCACGTGGCGGTCTCGGTCAGGCCGTAGATATCCACCAGCGCGGCATCCGGGAACAGCGCCTGCGCTTCCCGCCCCAGCGCGGCGCCGAGGGACTCCCCGCCCGTCAACAACTGGCGCAGGGCACCTCCTGCGCGGACGGCCTGCAGGGCCTCTTGCAGCGCGGACTCCTCCTGGCGCGCCAGCACGCTGCGCAGCATGGTGGGCACCAGCGCCACCGTCGTGAGGCCGTGGCGGGCCAGTTCCGCCAGCGCATCGACGGCGTCGAAACGCCCGCGCAGGAACAGCCACCCGCCCCGGCTCAGGGTGAGCAGGGACACCCACATGCCGAAGCTGAAGGTGATCTGTAGCACCAGCAGCGTGCGCGTGGTCGGCCCGAAGCGCAGCAGGCTGTCGATGGCCGCCAGCTTGCCGGCGAAGGCGGCGTTGGAGAGCACCACGCCCTTGGGCAGCCCGGTAGTGCCGGAGGTGAAGACGATCAGCGCCGCATCGGCCAGCAGCGGACGCCGGGCGGGCGCCGGGCGTTCCAGCATGAACAGCGCACGGTCCCTGCGGGGCGCATGGCCCAGCGCGGCAAGCAGCGACTCGGCCGCCGGTGCCATGGCCGCCGGTTCCATGGCGCCGTCCAGCACGAAGCGTGCGCCCATGCGATCCAGCAGCGCCCCGGCCGCGGCTGGCGGCGTGGTGCGGTGGACGGGGGCGCACACGCAGCCTGCGCGCCAGGCCCCCAGCAGCGCGGCCAGGTCCCGGGCGCGGTTGGAGACCAGCACGGCCACCGGCTCGTCCGGCTCGGCGCCGGCCCTGCGCAGCGCCTGCGCGATATCGTCGGCCAGGGCGGACAGTTCGCGCAGCGAGAGCGACTCGCTCTCGTCGGCCGCCCCGGCCGACTCGCCGTGGTCGCGGCAGGCGGCGTCCAGCAAGCTGCGCAGCGCGCCACTCATCGTCCCTTACCGCCGCGCGGAGCGAAGCGCGCGTCCCGCCAGGCGATTGCCGCCCGCAGGCCGTCGCGGCGCGCAATGTCCATGAACTGGCGCTTGTCCGGAGAACCCTGCGCCTCGATCTCCAGGTCGATCTCCAGGGCCTCCTGCAGCGCTTCGCGCAGCCCCATGATGTCGTAGGTGCGATTGATCGCGCGCTTGGTCTGCCGCACAAG
Organism: bacterium; assembly: GCA_041477795.1. Classification (GTDB taxonomy): domain Bacteria; phylum SAR324; class SAR324; order SAR324; family JACQKK01; genus DATFMP01. The sequence goes on along the minus strand of JBGOUY010000006.1, from coordinate 32,643 downwards.
CTGCGGATCCATCACGGCGAGGTGCCGCGCCACGGCCAGGGCCGCCTCCAATTCGCTTCCCGTCGGCACCACGCGGTTGACGAGACCCAGCTCCAATGCGCGGCGGGCGCTCAGGGAGTCCTCTCCGGTCAGGATCAGCTCCTTGGCCTGCTTGGGATGGGTCATCCAGGGCAGCAGCAGCGCCACGATCCCGGCCCCGAACTTGAGCTCCGGCTCGCCGAACACCGCATTCTCCGCGGCGATAGTGAGATCGCAGGACAGTGCCAGCTCACAGGCACCGGCCAGACACGGCCCGCGCACGGCAGCGATGGTGGGCCGGCTGAGCCACCACCAGCGCGTGATGCCCGCGAAGTCGTCGTCCAGCACCTTGCGCCAGGCCGCCTCGCCCTGCGGGCGGGCCTCCATCTGCTCCTTGAGATCGAAGCCGGAGGAGAACGCGTTCCCGGCGCCCGTCACGACGACGGCGCGCACGGCGTCATCGGACTCGATGCGATCCAGCACTGCCTGGATCTCCTCCAACATGGAGCGATTCATGGCGTTGACGCGCTCGGGGCGATTCAACGTGACCAGCGCCACGTTGTCCGTCACCTCGTACAGCAGGGTGCGATAGCTCACAGGGAAGTCTCCGCAGGAAGCGATGGATGCCGCTCGTCGGGCTCAGACCTCGCCCGCGAAGTGACAGGCCACCTGGCGCCCGTCCACCGGGCGCAGCGGCGGCGGCTCCGCCGCGCAGCGCTCCCGGGCGAAGGGGCAGCGCTGGTGGAAGGCACAGCCGCCTGGTGGGTCCAGCGGCGACGGCAGCTCGCCTTTGAGCACGATCGGCTCCTGGCGGTTCGCTGGGTCCACCGACGGCGTGGACGCCAAGAGCGCGCGCGTGTAGGGGTGCAGCGGCCGGCCGAAGATCCGCTCCTTGGGCCCCTGCTCCGCCGTCCGTCCCAGGTACATCACCATCACGTCGTTCGAGATGTGCCGCACCACGCTCAGGTCGTGGGATATGAACAGATAGGCCAGCTTGAACTCGTCTTGCAGGTCCATCATCAGGTTCAGCACCTGGGCCTGGATGGACACGTCCAGGGCGGACACCGGCTCATCGGCGACCACGACGCGGGGCTTGAGCATCAGAGCCCGCGCTATGGCGATGCGCTGGCGCTGACCGCCGGAGAACATGTGCGGGTAGCGCCCGTAGTGCTCCGGCCGCAGCCCGACCTTGGCCATCATGAAGCGGGCCGCCTCCCGGCGCTCCGCCGCGCGCATGGTGGTGTTGATAATGAGCGGCTCTTCCAGCAGGCTGCCCACCTTCTTGCGTGGATTGAGGGACCCGTAGGGATCCTGGAAGATCATCTGCACCGTGCGGCGCAGGGTCTTCAGCGTGTCGCGGCTGGGCTCTACCGCGTTCAACCCGGCGATCGTGAGGCGCCCGGCAGTGGGAGGCTCGATCAGCGTGACCAGCCGCGCCAGGGTGGTCTTGCCGCAGCCCGACTCGCCAACCACGGCCAGCGTGCGCCCGGCGGCGAGGGTGAAGCTGATGCCGTCCAGCGCCTTGAGCGTGGCCTTGGCGGCGAACAGCCCACGGGAAACCGCGTAGTAGCGGCTTAGGTCGATCCCTTCGACGATGGGCTCGCTCATGAGCCGCTCCCGCCGGCGAGGGGATGGTGGCAGCGCACCAGCCGGCTCAGGTCCCCCACAGGGGCGGGCACCTCGCGCCGGCACAGATCGTCGGCGAAGCGGCAGCGGGGATTGAACAGGCAGCCCTTGGGACGATCGTACTGGCCGGGCACGACGCCGGGGATGCTCGGCAGGCGCGCGCGTCCGATGCCCCGCTCCGGCAGCGATTCCAGCAGCGCTGCCGTGTAGGGATGGCGCGGCGAGCGGAAGAGCGGCTCCTTGGCGTCCTGCTCGACCATCTGTCCGGAATACATCACCGCGACGCGTTGGGCGGTCTCGGCCACCACGCCCATGTTGTGCGTGATGAGGATCAACGCCATGCGCCGGCTCTGCTGCAGGGAGAGCAGCAGCTCCAGGATCTGCTTCTGGATGGTGACGTCCAGGGCGGTTGTCGGCTCGTCCGCGATCAGCAGCCGCGGATTGCAGGCGATCGCCATGGCGATCATGACGCGCTGGTTCATGCCGCCGGAGAGCTGGTGCGGAAAGGCGCCGAGTCGCGTCTCCGGCGCGGGGATGCCCACCTGTCCCAGCAGCTCGATGGTGCGCTGGCGGCGCTCATGGCGGGTGCCGCCTTCATGCACATTCAGGGTTTCCATGATCTGGAACCCCACTGTGAAGCACGGGTTGAGGCTGCTCATGGGCTCCTGGAACACCATGGCCAGCTCTTTGCCCGTGATGCGGCGGCGCGCGGCCTTGGAGAGCCGCAGCAAATCCGTGCTGCCAAAGCTCAGGCGCTCGGCGGAGACGCGCCCCGGGAACGGGATCAGGCCCATCACCGCCAGCATGGCCACAGTCTTGCCCGAGCCGGACTCGCCCACGATCCCCACCACGTCGCCCTCCTCGAGGGAGAGGGATACGCCGTCCACGGCCGTGAACGGGTGCTCGTAGGTGCCGAACTTTACCGAGAGGTTCTGGATTTCCAGCAGCGCCATCGCGTCACAGCTTGAGCTTGGGATCCAGGGCGTCGCGCAGCCCATCTCCCATCAGATTGAAGGCGAGCACCGTGACGAGGATGGCCAGGCCGGGAAACGTGACCACCCACCAGGCGCGCTGGATGAACTGCAAGGCGTTGGCGAGCATGGTGCCCCATTCCGGCGTGGGCGGCTGAGCGCCCAGGCCCAGGAAGCCGAGCGCGGCCAGATCCAGGATCGCGGTGGAAAGGCCCCAGGTGGCCTGGACGATCAGCGGGGCCAGGCAGTTCGGCAGCACGGTCACCAGCATCAGGCGAATGGGGCCAGCGCCACAAAGACGCGAGGCGGTTACATAGTCCTTGCCCCACTCGTTGATGACGGTGGCGCGCGTCAGGCGCACGTAGTGCGGCAACTGCACGACGACCACCGCCAGTGCCGCGTTGATGAGGCTCGGACCTAGCACCGCGACGATCACAATCGCCATCAGCAGGCTCGGCAGCGCCAGCATCACGTCCATCACCCGCATCAGGGCGATATCCACCACGCCCCGGAAGAAGCCCGCCAGCAGCCCCAGCGCAATGCCGAAGGTCAGCGAGAGCACCACCACCAGCGAGCCGATGGACATGGAGACGCGGGCACCGTGAATGATGCGCGAGAGGTTGTCGCGCCCGATGTCGTCCGTGCCCAGCAGGAAGCGCGTGGAGCCTCCCTCGCTCCAGGCGGGTGGCGCCAGCAGCGCGTCGCGGTACTGTTCCGAGGGCGGGTGCGGCGAAACGAAGTCCGCTCCCAGCGCCACCACAATCAGCAGGAGCACGGTGAACAGACCGACCACCGCCCCCGAATTGCTGGAAAAGTAGCGCCAGAACTCGACCGCCGGATGTGGCGGCGCCTGGCCCTCCAACTCCGCTGGAGCGACCGTCGTGGCGGGAGCGTTCAGATTCATCGGTCGGTGCAGACGCGGGTCATTTGTGGCGCAGGCGCGGATTGATCACGCCGTAGAGCACATCCACGCCCAGATTCACGGCGATCACGACGGTGGCCACCAGCAGCACGCCCCCCTGCAGCACGGGGTAGTCCCGTCGCCGCACCGATTCCACCAGCCACTTGCCCACGCCTGGCCAGGCAAAGATGGTCTCGGTGAGGATCGCTCCGGCCAGCAGCACCCCCACGGCCAGACCGATCACGGTCACCACGGGGATCATTGCATTGCGTAGGGCGTGCAGCCCCACCACGCGCAGCGGTGAGAGTCCCTTGGCCTGCGCGGTGCGGACGTAGTCCTCGCCTAGCACCTCCAACATGGAGGAGCGCGTCATGCGGGCGATCACCGCCAGCGGAATGGTGCCCAGCGCGATGGAGGGCAGAATCAGGTGGCGCACGGCGGATAGGAACGCGCCCTTTTCGCTGGAGAGCAGGCTGTCCACCAACATGAAGCCGGACACCGGATCGACCCAGAACAGCTCGGACATGCGGCCCGAGACGGGCGTCCACCCCAGCCTGACCGAGAACGTGAGGATCAACAGCAGGGCCCACCAGAAGAGGGGCATGGAGAAGCCCGTGACGGACAGGCCCATTGTGGCGTAATCCAACACCGTACCGCGCCGCACGGCGGCCAGGATGCCCATGGGAATGCCCAGGACGACTGCCAACGTGATCGCGCACACGGACAGCTCGATGGTCGCCGGGAACAGCGCGAGGAATTCCTTCAGAACGGGTTCTTTGGTGACGATGGAATGCCCAAGGTCGCCCGATAACACCGTGCGGATGTAGATGCCGTACTGCTTGAGCAGCGGCTGATCCAGCCCCAGCTCGGCGCGCAGCATCGCGTGGCGCACCGGGTCGATGCCGCGCTCGCCCACCAGCAGCTCGATGGGATCGCCCGGCACAAGCCGGATCAACGCGAACGAGAGCAGGGTCACGCCGATGAACGTCGGAATGACCAGACTGAAGCGCTTCAGCAGAAAGGCCAGCATGCGGCGGCACCTTGAAGCGGGTGGGACGGCGCCAGGCCGGCCCGCCCGCTTCACCGGGTGGGAGCGGCGACTACTTCAGGTCAACGCCGTCGAACACATGCCCCCCGAAGGGGTCGATCTTGTAGCCCACGACCTCCTTGCGCATGGGCATGAATACGACGGAGTGGGCGATGGTCACCCAGGGCGCCTCCTCCTTGAAGATCACCTGGGCCTGCTTGTACAGCTCGGTGCGCTGCTTGACGTCCGCGGTGCGCTTGGCCTGCACCAGCAGTTCGTCGAAGGGTTTGTAGCACCAGCGGGCGCGGTTCGCGCTGCCCACCGCGGCACAGCCCAGCAGTACGTAGAGGAAGTTGTCCGGATCGCCATTGTCTCCGGTCCAGCCGAGCAACACCGTTTGGTGCTCGCCGGCCTTGGAGCGCTTGAGGTACTCACCCCACTCGTAGCTGACGATCTTCGCCTTCACGCCCACCTTCTCCCAATCGGCCTGGATGATTTCGGCCATCCGGCGCGCATTGGGGTTGTACGGGCGCTGCACGGGCATGGCCCAAATGTCCGTCTCGAAGCCATTGGCAAAGCCGGCTTCCGCCAGCAGCTTCTTGGCCATCTCCGGATCGTATGGATAGTCCTTCACTGCGTCGTTGTACGACCAGATCGTGGGTGGAATCGGGTTCTTGGCGGCTTTGCCGGCGCCGAGGAATACGGCGTCGATGATGGCCGCCTTGTTGATGGCGTAGTTCAGGGCCTGGCGCACCCGCTTGTCGGTGAAGGGGGCTTTTTCGGTGTTGAATCCCAGGTAACCGACGTTGAGGCCTTCCTGCTGCAGCACGGTCAGCGCCGGGTCCTTCTTCATCGCCTCCAGGTCCGCCGGATTCGGGTAGGGCATCACGTGGCACTCGCCCGCCTTGAGCTTGGCATAGCGCACGGCGGCATCGGGCGTGATGGCGAACACGAGCTTGTCGATCTTGGCTTTGCCTTTCCAGTAGCCCGGGTGCGCTTCATAGCGGATGGTGGCGTCCTTCTGGTAGCTCACCAGTTGGTAGGGGCCGGTGCCGACCGGTTCCAAGTCAATCTTCTCCGGTGTACCCGCCTTGCGCATCTTGTCGGCGTATTCCGCCGACAGGATCGAGGCGAAGTCCATTCCCATATTGGCCAGGAACGGCGCTTCCGGCGAATTCAGCTCGAAGCGCACCGTCATGGCGTTCACCTTCTCGATCTTCTTCAGCAGCTTGGGCATGTCCATGCTGCTGAAGTACTCGTAGGCGCCGCCGGACAGCTTGTGATCCGGGTGGTTCGGGTCCCATTGCCGGTTGAAGCTATACAGCACGTCGTCCGCGTTGAAATTGCGGGTGGGCTTGAAGTTCTTGGTGGCCTGGAACTTGACGCCCTTGCGCAGCTTGAAGGTGTAGGTGAGGCCGTCCTTGGAGATCGTCCACGAGGTGGCCAGCGCGGGGATAATCTTCGTCGTGCCCCGTTCGAACTCCACCAGGCGGTTATAGATGGCCCGGGACGAAGCATCGAACGTGGTCCCCGCCGTGTACAAGGACGGGTTGAAGCCTTCCGGACTGCCTTCGGAACAGTACACCAGCGTCTTCGCAGCGGCCTCACCCAGGCCGATGAATCCGGCCAATGCGACAAGGGTGAGTGCGGCCGCGACGATCCTTGCGGTCCTCATGAAGTCCTCCCGGTAGTCGAGCGAAATTGACGAGTACGCGTGTAACGGGCCAGCGGGCCCCGCGAAGGGCCCCCGGAGCTTCCCGAGGCTGCCGTTCCCGACGCGATTGCAGGTTTCTCCGTTATGAATCTGTGGCAACAGCACGCTAACAGATTCCCTGGGGTCCGGATACCGGATCGGGCGCCTGCCGGCGGGCGCCGCAGGCCCATCCCTTCACGGCCCCGGCCTGCCGCGACCCCCGCACCCGAATCGCCCGTGGGCGTTCATTCGGGTCCCGATCGGCCGGCCACGGAAGGCCGGAATCGCGGCGGCTCACTGATGAATCGGTGTTCACTGCGGCCGCAGGTTGCCAGAGGAACCGACGGCGCTCGCTGACGGGCACTCGAGTGGGTGCGCTGTGGCGCGGCCGCTGCCGTCTACCCATTGCGGGCGGCCGGGCACATTGCGTAGGGTAACGACGCGCGGCCGCCAGACCCTCTGCCGGCCGTCCGGGGAGGTCCCATGCAACGGCCCAAGCGGGCCCATCTCATCGGGGGAGGAAGCCATCGTGCACTGTCCATCGTGTCTGGAAGCCGCGGTTCACCTTCGCAGTCTGCTGGGCGCGGGCGGCCTGGCGGCCACGCTGTTCGCCCTGCTCGGGGTGGCGCCCGTAACGGGACGTGGGCGGGGCGCCCCGGCCCGTGCGATCGACGTCCACGCCCACTTCTTCCCAGAGGGCTTCCTGAAGGACCTGGCCGAAGCCGGCAGTCCGCCCACATTCCAGGTGGACCTGAGCGACCCGGCCCGCCCGGCCGTGCGGCGCGGGAGCAGCGGCTTCACGCTCGATCCGACCTACTGGGACCTGGACAAGCGCATCCAGCGCATGAACGAGCAGGGCGTGCAGCTTCAGGCGCTCTCGCTGACGCTGCCCATGGTGCACTGGGCCACGCCCGAGCGCGGCGCCCGGCTGGCGCGCATCGTCAACGACGCCATGCTGGCCGCCCACACTGCGTACCCGGACCGCTTCGTGGGCTGTGTGGTGCTCCCCCTGCAGGATCCAGCGCTGGCGCTGCAGGAGCTGAACCGAATGGCCGGCGGGACCGCCTTCCGGGGCGCGTACTTCCCCACCAACATCAACGGCAAAGAGATCTCCGAGCCGAGCCTCTTCCCCATCTACGAGCGCTGCCAGGAGCTGGGCCTTCCCGTACTGCTGCACCCGGTGAGCGTGATCGGGTCGGAACGGCTGCAGCCCTACTATTTGAACAACCTGCTGGGCAATCCCTTCGATACCACTGTGGCGGCGGCGAACCTCGTCTTCGGCGGAGTGATGGATCGCTTCCCGCGCCTGAACGTGGTGCTGCCGCACGCGGGTGGGGCGCTGCCCATGCTCTGGGGCCGGCTCCAGCACGGGCAACAGGTGCGGCCCGAAGCGCGGGGGCGCGCCCAGCACCCTTTCTTCGATTACCTGCGCCGCTTCCACTACGACACCATCGGCCATGCGCCGCAGGTGGTGCGCTACCTGGTGGACCTGGTGGGCAGCGACCGCGTCGTGCTGGGCAGCGACTACTGCTTCGACATGGGCTATCCGCAGCCGCGGGAGATGGTCGGGCAGCTCGGCCTATCCGCCAAGGAGCAGGCGAAGATCTTCGGCGGGAACGCGGCTACGCTGCTGGGCCTTTAGACGCGCCCGCACCGGAAGCTCCAGCGCCGGGTGCAATGTCGGGCGATGCACGGCCTGCCTGCCGTGCGGCCAGGTAGCCGAAGGTCATGGCCTGCCCGAGCTGCGAGCCCGCACCAGGGTATTCTCCGCCCAACGGCGAGTGCATGTCGTTGCCGCAGGCGAAGAGCCCCGGGATGGGCCGCCCCTGCGCATCGAGCACCTGGCCCTGGGCATCGGTGAGCAGACCCAGGCTTGTGCCCAGCGGGGTCGGCACCACGGCCACCGCGCAAAACGGAGGGCGCTCGATCGGCCCCAGGCAGGGATTGGGCCCGTGCCCGGCATCGCCGGAGGCGCGGTCGTAGCTGTTGCTGCCTTTGCCGAACTCCGGATCGACGCCGCTCCGCGCGTACGCGTTGTGCGCCCGCACGGTCTCCACCAGACCCGCGGGATCGACGCCGATCTGGCCGGCCAGCGCTGCCAGGCTCTGCGCCACGTGCAGGTAGCCGCTGGCGATGAAGCGCCGCAGGAACGGCGCGCGGGGTCGCACCATGCCCAGGCCATACTTCCACACAAAGCGGCGATCGCACACCAGCCACGCCGGGATGCAGGGCACGCGCCGATGGGCGCGATACATGGCGCGCGTGAATTCGTGGTAGGAGACGCCCTCATCCACGAAGCGGCGCCCCGCGGCGTTCACGGCGATCAGTCCCGGCTTGGCTCGATCGAGCACGATGTGCGGATAGACCGCCGTCGAGCCGTCCTTGCGCCGGGCGATGGAGCTGGGGAACCACAACGCATTGTCCTCGCCGATCCGCCCCAGGGTCGCGCCCACCTGCTCGGCCAGCTCGATCGTCTCGCCGCGGCAACCCTCGAACGCGGCGGTGTACTGGGCGACCGGCGCGGGCAGGTAGCGCTCGCGCAACGCGGGGCTGGCCGGGAAGCCACCGCCGGCCATGACGACGCCGAGCCGCGCGCGGATCGTCACCTCGCGGCCACCGTGCCGGAGCACAACACCACCCACACGCCCACCTTCGCGCAGCAGGCGCAGGGGCTGGCAGCCGAACCAGACCGGCACGCCGCGATCCAGCAGGTTGCGGTACAGGCGCGCCACCAATGCATTGCCCAGCACGAGCCGCGTGCCGCGCCGGTAGCGCAGGCGATCCCAGGCGAAGCGTGCTGTCAACGAGACGGCCAGCCGCAGCGAGTCCCAGTTCTGGCCCAGCTTGAGCAGACGCGCCACCTCGCCTCGCGTCACCATCATGCCGCCAAAGAGCACCAGTTCGGGCAGCGGCCAGCCGACACGGTCGAAGTGCCGTCCGAGCGTGCGCCCGTCGAAGGGGAGCGGCTCCAGGGCGCGCCAGCCCTGTGCGGCGCCGGGCAGGTCCTGGCGGTAGTCCGGCTGGGTGGGGTAGGGGCGGAAGCGGATAGCCGTGTGCGCCTCCAGGAAGCGCAGCATCTGCGGCCCCTCGGCGATGTACGCCTCACGCAATGCGCGGTCGGCCCGGTCGCCCACCAGGGCGTCGAGGTATTGCCGTGCTGCCGCATCGTCGCGCATGCCCTGACGCTGCATCGCGGGATTGTCGGGAATCCACACGGTGCCCGACGAACGCGCGCTGGTTCCGCCCAGGCACTCGCTCTTCTCCACGACGAGCACCCGGCGCCCCTCGATCGCCGCCACCAGGGCCGCGGTCAGGCCGCCGACGCCGGCGCCCAACACCACCAGCTCCACCGGGCCGCTGCCCGCATCGGGCTCCGGACCCGTCTCCGCCTGTGTCCGCTCGCTCATGATCGGCTCCCGCGTGCCGGAGCAGGCCGCCGCCCGCACCGGCCCGGCCGCACTACTGGTCCTCCGGCGGTGACGTGACCACAAAGAACGTGAGATCGGTGCGGCCCGTGTTGTGGATGGCGTGCTTCACCCCCGGCGGGATGAAGATGAAGTCACCCGCCCGCACGACCCGGCGTTCGCTGTCCAGCTCCATCAGCCCCTCGCCCTCCAGCACGTGGTAGATCTGCTCCTGCACCTTGTGGGCGTGGTTTTCCACGTAGGACATGGGCTGGTAGGTCGAGATGCGGAAGTCGATCAGCCGCGAGCCGGCTGTCTCCGGCCGCACGAGCATCTTGGAGATCGCGCCGGGCGAGTGCCCGGGCGGATTTTCCCACAGCACTTCCGCCGTGTTGCGCACGACAGCCTTCCTGCCACCGCTTGCCTGTGCCATCGGGGTCTCCTCGGTTGCGGGGTTCACGGTCTTTCGTTGCGCGGTCACTGCTCAGGCCTTGCGCAGGGCCTGCACGTAGTCCGCGAGGCCCTTGCGGATGTCATAGCGCGGCGCGTAGCCCAGCACGGTGCGGGCGCGGGTGATGTCCAGCGCGCCTTTCTGCACCGTCGGCGCACCGCCGGGATGCGTGTAGGGCCCCGGCCCCACCGATAGCTCCGCGCCGGGCACCAGCGCCTTCACGATCTCCACGATCTCGCGCAGCGTGGGCGCTCCGCCGCTGCCGATATTGTAGGCGTCGAAGGGGTGCTTGTCCTTGTCCAGCGTCAGGAGAATGCCCTGCACCAGATCGTCCACGTGCGTATGGTCGACGGCGAAGTCCGCGCCGGCGGGCAGGTGCAGGGGCCGGCCCTGCACCGCCGCATCGACGAGGATCTTGGGGATGCGCGCGCGGGGCAACCCCGGGCCGTACACCCAGCTCGTGCGCAGGTGGATGCATTCCAGACCGTAGAGCTGTGCGTAGCTGCGGCCGAGCAGCTCCACGGCCAGCTTGGAGATGCCGTAGGGCATGAGCGGCTGCTGCGGATGGGTCTCTGCGGCCTTGGGCGTCTGGAACGGACCGTACGTTTCCTCGGAACTGAGGTGCACCATGCGCGGGATGTCGAACAGGCGCATCCCTTCCAGCAGGGTCAGCGAGCCCTCTACGTTCACCTGGAAGGTGCGGAACGGCGCCTCCAGCGAGGCCGGCACGCCGACGATGGCCGCACAGTGCACAATCGCGCGTGGGCGGAAGGATTTCAGCAGTTGCGCGACGCGGGCCCACTCGGTCACTTCGCCGCTGTGCACGGCGATGCTGCGGTGCGCCTCGGCCAGGCGGCGCAGGCGCTCGCCTGGCGCCAGGTCGTACGCGAGCACCTCGTCGCCGCGCGCGGCCAGGGCCTCCACCACGGCACAGCCGAGAAAGCCGGCGCCTCCGGTCACCAGAATGCGGCTCATAGGTGCGTCTTCCCGCGAGGGGTGCGGCTGGCGGGCAGGCAGATCGCGCTCATGCCCGCTCGGCGGAAGGATTGGCGACGAATCGCTTGCCGAAGGCCGGTTCCGTGTGCGGCGTCGGCGGCAGCGCCCAGGTGCCGGTGGAAGGCGGCCGGATGTTGGGATCCACGTGGACGTCCAGCACGTACGGCCGATTCAGCTTCACCGCGTGCTCCAGCGCCCCGCGAAAGTCCTCGCCGTGCTTGATCGTCACCGCCTCGACGCCATGGGCGCGGGCCAGCGCGGCGAAGTCCGGGTTGTAGGCCGCCTCGCCCTGGTAGAAGCCCGTGCCGATCTCGCGGCCCTTGAACAGGCCGTACTGGATATCGCGAATGGCGCCCCAGGCGAAGTTGTTCCAGATCACCCACACGGCCGGGATATTGTATTCGACGGCGGTGCACAAGACGTGGGGCGTCATGGTGAAGCCGCCGTCCCCGACGATGGCCACGCAGGGCCGATCCGGCGCGGCCAGCTTGGCGCCCAGGATGCCGCTCACGCCGAAGCCCATCGCGGAGAAGCCCCAGGCATTGAGCATCGTCTGCGGCCGGCGGGCGCGCCAGAATTGCATGAACCAGTTGTGGTGCACGCCGGAATCGAGGCTGATGATGGCGTCCTCCGGCAGCACCGCGCCCACGTCCGCCACCACCTGCTCCGGACGCAGGGGCGTGGAATAGACGTCGAAGTTGGGCCGCGTGAACTGCTCCCACTCCTGCCGCCACGCGTCGATGCTCTTGTGCCAAGCCGCCAGGCGCTGCGGCTCGGGAGCCGGCCGGCGATCCAGCTCGGCCAGCAGCTGCTGCAGGAAGGTCCGCGCATCGGCGACGATGCCCAGCGTGGGCGGATAGTTGCGGCCGATCTCGGCGGGGTCGATGTCCACGTGGATCAGCCGCGTGTGCGGGAAGTTCCAGGAGTAGCCGGGAATCCACGACGAAGACGAGCGGTCGTCGAAGCGTGCTCCGATGGCCAGCACGAGGTCGCTGTGGCGCCCCGCCTGGTTCGCCGGATAGGCGCCGTTGCGGCCGATGAAGCCCAGGGAGAGCGGATCCTCCATGTCGAGGCAGCCCATGCCGTTGGGCGAGCTGACCACGGGCAGGTGCAGGCGCCGGGCGAGGTCGGTCAGCTCCGGCGCCGCTTCGGAAAGGGTCACGCCGTGGCCGATGAACAGCACCGGCTGGCGCGCCTCCCGCAGCATCTGCAGCGCGTCCGTGACGGCCTGCGGCGCCGCGCCGGGGCGCCGGTTGGCCGCATCGCTGAAGGCAGGCTCCAGCTCGATGTCGGCGGCTTCCTGGAACACGTTGAAGGGCACGTCGAGCTGAACGGGGCCCGGGCGACCGGTGCGCATGGTCGTGAGCGCCTGGCGCAGCGCCAGCGGCAGCATGTCCACCCGCGTCGGCTGGAAGCTGCGCTTGACCACCGGCCGCACGACCGACGGGAAATCGGCCTGGTAGTGCCGGTGAATCTCCTGGAACGGGCCCCGGTTGAACTGGGAAGTGGGCACGTTGGCCGTAATGGCCAGGAAGGCCGAGGAATCCGACAGCGCATTGGCCAGCGCCATCACCAGGTTGGCCGAGCCTGGGCCGCAGGAGGTCAGGGTCGCCACCGGCTCGTGCCGCACGCGGAAGAACGCGTCCGCCATGTGGCCCGCCGTCTGCTCATGGCGCGGGGAAATGAGGGGGATGCGGTCCCGCACGTCGTACAGCGCGTCGAGCATGCCCACGTTGCCATGACCGCAGAGGCCGAAGACATAAGGAAACTTCTCGCGGATCAGGAACTCGGCGATCAGCTCCGCGCCTTTGTGCAGGGACATGGGAGTCAGGCTCCTGGGATGTGCGCCGCGCAAGGTGCCCTCCGCCCGCGGGGGGATGCGCGTCGGAGGCACGACGGAAGTGCGCGGCAGCGAATGGCGATACCGCCACGCGAGCGCCCCGCGGCGCAAGGCTGCCACAGGCTGGGCTCCGCTCATGAGTACGAGAAAGCGGCCGGAGATTCAACCGGCCGGTGCGGCCGTCGGCGCCGGAGCCTTGCGCATTGCCGCCCCGATGCTGGATGATGTGCGGGCGCACGGTGCGGCTGCCCGCGCCGGCAGGCAGTGTGCCGGCCGGCCCCGCGACCCTGTGCGCATCGACCGCAATCCATGCCGGCGCCCCGACCCCGGCCACCGCTCCGCGCCATCGTCCATGTTCAATCCCGAAAAAGCCTACGATGTGCTGGTGATGGGGGGCGGCAATGCCGGGCTGTGCGCGGCCATCACCGCGCGCGAGGCGGGCGCCAGCGTCCTGCTGGTGGAACACGCGCCGCGGGCGATGCGGGGGGGCAACAGCCGCCACACGCGCAACCTGCGCGCGATGCACACCGCGCCTACCGCCGTGCTGACGGAGGCCTACCCGGAAGAGGAATATTGGGACGACCTCAAGCGCGTCACGGGCGGGCAGACGGACGAGCGCCTGGCGCGGCTGGCGATCCTGGAGTCGGGGGAGGTCACGTCCTGGATGGAGGAACGTGGCGTGCGCTTCCAGCCTTCGCTCAAGGGCACGCTCAACCTCTCCCGCACCAACGCCTTCTTCCTGGGCGGGGGCAAGGCCCTGGTCAACGCCTACTACCGCACCGCGGAGCACTTGGGTGTCGACGTCCTCTACGACACGGAAGTGACCGGCGTGACGATCCGTGACGGCGCCGTGCGCGAGGTGCAGCTGACCAGCCACGGCTTCCCGGAAGTCGTGCGCCCCAGGGTCGTCGTGGCTTCGGCCGGGGGCTTCCAGGCGAACATCGACTGGCTCAAGCAGTACTGGGGCGAAGCGGCGGAGAATTTCCGCATCCGCGGCACGCCCTATGCGAAGGGCGGCGTGCTCAAGAGCCTGCTGCAGCAAGGCGTGGCGCCGGTGGGCGACCCCACCCAGTGCCACGCGGTCGCCATCGACGCCCGCGCGCCGCGCTTCGATGGCGGCATCGTGACGCGGCTCGACTGCGTGCCGTTCAGTATCGTGGTGAACCGCGATGGCAATCGCTTCTACGACGAGGGCGAGGACGTCTGGCCGAAGCGCTACGCGATCTGGGGGCGGCTGGTGGCGCAGCAGGCGGGGCAGATCGCCTATTCCATCATCGACACGAAGGCCGAGCGGCTGTTCATGCCTTCCGTGTTCCCGGCGATCCGTGCCGACAGCATCGCCGGGCTGGCGACCCAGCTCGGGCTGGAGCCGGCCCGGCTGGAGGAGACGGTGCGGCGCTTCAACGCAGCCGTGCGGCCTGGGCCGTTCGACAGCCAGCAGCTCGACGGCTGCGCCACCGAAGGCCTCGATCCGCCCAAGACGCACTGGGCCCGCAGCATCGACACACCGCCCTTTCTCGGCTATCCGCTCTGCCCCGGCATCACGTTCACCTACCTGGGCGTCAAGGTGAACGAGCGGGCGCAGGTGTTGCTGCAGACGGGCGGACCCGTGGCCAATCTGTTCGCCTCCGGGGAGATCATGGCGGGCAACATCCTGGGCAAGGGCTATCTCGCTGGCTTTGGCATGACCATCGGCACCGTCTTCGGACGGATCGCCGGACGGGAGGCGGCACGCCATGCGCATGGTTGAACGTCCGGGCGAGGCGCGCGGCGAGGCGCGGCGGGCGCTGGACATCTGCAATGCCTGCCGCTATTGCGAAGGCTACTGTGCCGTGTTTCCGGCGATGGAACTGCGCCGTACCTTCGGCGACGGCGAGCTGGACTACCTGGCGAATCTCTGCCACAACTGCCGCGGCTGCTTCTACTCCTGCCAGTACGCCCCGCCCCACGAGTTCGGCATCAACCTGCCGCGCAGCTTCGCCGAGTTGCGCGACGAGACCTATGCCGCATACGCCTGGCCGCGCCCACTGGCGCGCCTGTTCGCGCGCAACGGCCTGGTGGTCTCCGCGGCGGCGGCGCTGGGCATCGCGGGGGTACTCCTGCTGACGATGATGCTGCACCCGGCCGAAGTGATCTACGGGGTGCACCGCGAACCGGGTGCCTTCTACGTGCTGATCCCCGCGGCGGTGATGATCGCGGTGGCGGGCGCGACGTTCGGCTTCGCCCTGCTCGCCATCGCCGTGGCGGTGCTGCGGTTCTGGCGCGCCACAGGCAGCGGCGGCCTGCCGCGCATGCGGCCGCTGGCCCGCGCGCTGGGCGACGTGCTGACCCTGCGCAACCTCGGCGGAGGCGGGCACGGCTGCAACGACCTGGACGAGGGCTTCTCGCAGTACCGGCGTCGGCTGCACCACTGCCTGTTCTACGGCTTCGCGCTGTGCTTTGCCTCCACGTCGGTCGCGGCCGTCTATGAGCATTTCCTGGGTTTGACCGCACCGTACCCGTTCTGGAGCTGGCCGGTGCTGCTGGGCACGCTGGGCGGCCTGGGGATGGTGGTGGGCACGGTCGGTCTGTTCTGGCTCAAGCTGATCGCCGATCCGGAGCCTGCGGCGCCCCGGCTGCTGGGGGCGGACGTGGCATTGCTGTTCGTGCTGTGCATGACCGCGGCCACGGGCCTGCTGCTGCTCGCGCTGCGGGACAGCGCCGCAATGGGGGTACTGCTGGCGGTGCACCTGGGATTCGTGCTCGCCTTCTTCCTGGTGATGCCCTACAGCAAGTTCGTGCACGGCGCCTACCGCGCCGCCGCCCTGCTGCGCCACGCCATGGAGCGGGAGCAGCAGGAGGGCTAGCGGACCCGCCCGCGCGCCCGTATGGTCCGCCGGGCGAGGCCTATGCCTTCGGCGGGACGTCCAGCCGCGCCACCACACCCTGCAGTTGCGCGTCAGGCGCAGGATAGCGCTGCAGCACGAGCGGGTCGTGCCCCGGCACGATGTGCTGCGGCGTTTCCACCAGGCGCCGCAGCGTGTTCCAGCCCTCGATCATGTCGTCCACGTTGTACACGGTGGGGAAGGGCAGGCCGCGCTCCATGTTCTCGTAGAAGTGGCAGGCGTCCGAGGCAATCATGACCAAGCCGCGCCGGGTCTTGACACGCACGCTCTGCATGCCCGGCGTGTGGCCCCCGATGTGGTGCAGCGTCACGCCGGGCGCAAGCGCCTCTTCGCCCTGGTGGAACACCACGCGGCCCTCGAACACGCGTCGCACCATCGCGCAGACGTGTTCCACGGCGAAGGAGCGCCGGAAGAACGCGTGCCCCATCTGCCGGCCGGTGGCGAAGGCCAGCTCGCGGTCGTTGATGTGGAAACGCGCCGCCGGAAAGTCCTCCAGCGTTCCCGCGTGGTCATAGTGCATGTGCGTCACGACGACGTCCTGTACCTTGGCCGCGTCGACGCCGATCAGCCGCAGCCCCTCCTGCGGCTCGCGCAGCATGGTGCGGCCGCGCCGCTCGCCCTCCGCGCGGTCGAAGCCCGTATCCACCACGATCGTGCGCTCGGCATTGACGATCGCCCACACGAAGTAGTCGATCGGCGCGGCCGCATCGGGATTGTCCGCATGGATGAAGCTCTCCCGCCGGGCGCGCTTCTGCATGGTGCCGTACCGCACCGCGTACACCTCGTACGTATCTCCCGCGCTCATCGCCTTGCGGTCTCCTTCCGATGCGGTGACGCGGAGCGGCGCGACCGTCCGCCCCGGCTCTAATGGCCCGCCGCCAGCTCCCGGGCAATCAGGATCTTCTGCACCTCGTTGGTACCGTCATAGATCTGGAACACGCGCGCATCCCGGTAATACTTCTCCACCGGGTAGTCGTTCACATAGCCGTAGCCGCCGTGCACCTGGATCGCTGCGGAGCACACTCGTTCGCACATCTGGGCGGCAAACAGCTTGGACATCGACGATTCCTTGATGCAGCGCACGCCGGCCGTCTTGAGCGACGCCGCATGCAGGTACATCCGGCGCGCCACCTCGATCTCCGTGGCCATTTCCGCCAGCGTGAAGGCGATGGCCTGGTGCTCGATGATCTTGCGCCCGAAGGTCTCGCGCTCGCGCGCGAAGGCCAGCGCGGCATCCAAGGTGGCGCGCGCCACGCCCACCGACTGCGCCGCGACGCCGATGCGGCCGCTGTCCAGGCTCGCCAGCGCGATGCGCAGACCCTCGCCGGGCTGGCCGAGCAGGTGCGCGGCGGGAACCTCCACGTTCTCCAGCACGATCTCGCAGGTGTCGTTGCTGCGGTGGCCGAGCTTGTGCTCCAGCCGCGTGACGCGATAGCCGGGCTGGTCGGTACGGAGGAGGAACGCCGAGATGGCGCGCTTGCCCGCGCTCGGATCGGTCACGGCCATCACCACGGCCACGCCTGCGGAGCGGCCGGCGGTGATGAAACACTTGGTTCCGTTCAGCACGTAGGCGTCGCCGTTCCGCACGGCGCGTGTGCGCAGGTTCGCCGCGTCAGACCCAGCCTGGGGCTCGGTGAGCAGCAGGCAGGCGATCTCCTGTCCACTCGCGACGGGGCGCAGGAAGCGCTCCTTCTGCTCCGGCGTGCCGTGGTCGCGCACCTTCATGCAGAAGGCATTGGTAGCGCTGACAATGTTGCACACGCCTGCATCTCCGTAGGCCAGCTCCTCCGTGGCCAGCGCGTACGAGGTGAAGTCACCGCTGCCGCCGCCCCATTCGGCCGGCACACACACGCCAAACAGCCCCAGCGCGCCGATCTTGCGCACGGTCTCCAGTGGGACAATGGCGCTGCGGTCCCACTCGGCCGCGTAGGGGATCACCTCCCGGCGCACGAAGTCGCGGGTCAGGTCGCGGATGGCCGTCTGCTCGCGGGACAGTGCACTCATGCGGCGAGTCTCCAGTGAGGCGCGCTGCCGGCTGGCGCTCGCCGCGGCGGGTGCCAGGAGCGCCGGCAGGGGCGCAGGGGTCCGTCGGGCGCGGGCCTGGCGCCGGGAGGGGGCTAGGCTTCCGCCCGCAGCGGGTTGCGCAGCGTGCCGAGGCCGGTGATCTCGATCTCGCAGACGTCGCCCGGCTTGAGGTCAGGCGAGACCCCCTCCGTGCCCATCCAGATCACGTCGCCCGGGTACAACGTCACGTACTGGCTCATGGCGCTGATGTAGGTGGGGACGTCGAAGAGCATGTCCCGGGTGAGGAACTCGATCGTCTGCTTGCCGTTGACGCGCACGATCGTGCGCGCCGCGGCCAGGTCGAAGTCCGTCTCGATCCAGGGCCCCATGGGCTTCCAGGTGTCGGTATTCTTGGCACGCCAGAGGGTGCGGTCGACCTTCTGCCAGTCGCGCTCGCTCACGTCGTTGCCGATCGTATAGCCGAACACGCAGGAGAGGGCATCCTCGTGTGACAGGCGCTTGGCCTTCTTCCCGATCACCGCCACCAGTTCCGCCTCGTAGTGCACCTTCGGCCCCGCATTCTTCGGGATCACGATCGGCTCCTCGTGCCCAATGAGGGCGTTGACCGCGCGATAGCCGATGTCCGGCTTGGTGGGGATGTTGGCGCCGCCCAGGCTGGCGTAGTGCTTCAGGTGCTGCGTGTAGTTCAGCCCGGCCGCGTAAAAGGTCGGCGGCACCACCGGCGCCAACAGCCGCACGCCCGCGAGGGGATAGCGCTTGCCGGTGGGCTTGGGCGCATCCCACGGCGCGCCATCGACTTCGGTGATCTCGTTGCCTCGGAGCTGTCCGAAGCGCACGGCTTTCTGCTGCTCAAAGCGGATCCAGCGCATGCAAGGGCCTCGCGGAACGGGGGAGAGGGCGTTCGCCCGGTCGAGCCAACAAAGCACGGGGCCCCGCCTCCGTCAACGGTCGCGCCGCCCGCGCCGGCCGCGGGAAGCCGCGTCCCGGCGCGGCACGATCCAGCGCAGCGGAGCGCGGGTCACCCACCGGATCCGCCCCCACGGCCCGCACCGCGCTGCTGGGATGACCTGCCCGATGACTATGAGCGGGGGTTAGAGCGACGTGCGACGATCAACTTCAAAGCTAGGATTCGGATGGATCGGGCTTGATCCCGCGGCGCCGAGGCGATGGGCACATGCAGCCGCTGCTCCCACGGCGCGGCGGCCTGACCCGTGATGACGCCCAGGGCCTGCCTGCCGCCGCGACCGCTGGCGCAGTCGCGGCGTGACGCAGCGCGCGGGGTCTCAGCCCGTTGCCAGCACTAAAGCGATGGGTGGTTCTTGATGATATTCGCCACTTTCTCCAGCAGGTTGGCCAGCGTCAGCTTCTCCGCGTGCCCCGGCTTCTGGTTGCACAGGGTGCCGTCGTTCACGAAGCAGGAATCCAGCCAGGTCGCGTACGGCTCCTGTTCCTGCTCACCGTCCCGGAAACGGACTTCGGCGATGAGTTGCTTGTTGGTGGCGGCGGCCATGGAGCGCAGCATCACCACGTAGTCACCGGTCTTTGGATACCGGCTCTGGATCAGCATGACCGGGGAATTCGTCCCCTGAATGACATAGGGCCGCACGCCGATCACGTCATAATCCATGGAATCCGTGCCCGAGAACAGCGGCGATGCATAACCCGGTGCTGCCATGGCTGCCATGAACAGCAACACCGCCCCCACCGATATGTGCTTCATTTGACCTCATATGGGATCAGAGGATGATGCTGGTCCCTGACGCGGTGCAGCGCGCAGCGCCACCCGCGCCGTACCGCCAGGGTTCCGCGAAAAACAACCTGGAAATGATTTGCGCCGGCCACCTTCCCCAATCAGGCCGGCACAGAATTGCTGAGCATGACTCCACTACACGCCGAACAACCAACGCCACCACACTCGCCACGTACCGACCGGTGACATCCCGACCGGTTCCAGCGAATGGGCCGGAACGCCAGCTACTAACACGTTATCGGCGTCCCCGCTATCCCCGGGTCAACGCCCGCCCTCCGCTGCCGCGCGAACAGAGATTTCCGGGCTGCATCTGAGAGGCGGCGCAACCCGCGCCGCGTGCGCCGCCTGGGCTCGAGCGCCCAGCCCGGCCAGAGCCTGCTGCGCCGGGTCAATGCGCGGCTCGCCCCAAGCTAACATCACAAACGTGCTGTCACTGGCCCCGACAGAACAGCGCAGAGGCGTGAGGGTGAAGTCTGTTCGGCTGCAGCCATTGACGGCTCACCCTGGCCCGGTGACTGCTCCCGCGGCCATGACCGGCTCTGGCGCCGTGAATCTCCAGGTGACGGTGAATGATCCGGGCGACGCGCGAGGTTGCTGTCGGGCATGCCGTGCCGCTAGACCCGCGCCAGCGATGAACCACGCGACTCGGCGCCTCCTCCGGGCTCCGTCTTCGGTAGCTCTCGTCACGGACGGCACAGCCGGCATGGCGAGCACTTGACCCAGATCAAAGTCGCATCTTGGTTGTCGGGCGATGATAGATCGTGGTCATTCGATCGTGAACAAATGGGCCACTTGCAAGCATAAGGAGCGCCGAATGGGTTTCGGGGGTTAGGAGGGCATATGGGCATCAACAACGATTCCGAATCGACAGCCAAGGCTGGGGGCGTAACGCGTCTCGGACCAACCCGACGCTCCTTCATCAAGGGGCTGGCGGGCGCCGGCGCGGCCATCTCGTTCGGGGCATCCCTGGCCAAGGCGAATGGCGAGATCGGATTCTGGGCCAAGGACCTGACCAACGAGAAGCTGACCGAAATGTTCAGCACCATGCTGCGCATCCGCTGGTACGAGCGCACCATGGTGGACAAGATGCTCACTGAGCCGGGCTATCGCGGCTACAACCACTTCTATCCCGGCCAGGAAGCGGTGGCGGTGGGCGTCTGCGCAAACCTGCGCAACAAGGGCAAGCTGGACCAAGTGGACTATGTCTACAGCAGCCACCGGCCGTCCGGCCATGCCATCGCCAAGGGCGTGGACATCAAGGCGATGGCGGCGGAGTACGACTTCCGCGCGACCGGGCTCAACGGCGGATACGGCGGCGAGATGCACATTTGCGATCCCGCCGTCGGCTTCATGGGTGCGGATGGCATGATCGGCCCCGGCCTCATCATCGCGGCCGGCTCGGCCTTTGGCATCCGCGCGCGGGGCAGCAAGCAGGTGTCCGTGGTCTTCGGCGGGGACGGAACCTATTCCACGCCGCACTTCCACAGCGCGTTGAACAACGCGGCCATGCTCAAGCTCCCGTTCATCTACGTGCTGGAGAACAACCTGTACCACCAGTACGCGCACTATTCGTATTCCTGCCCCATGAAGGACATCGCCGATGCCGCACGCACCTATCGCATCCCGGGCGTGGTGGTGGATGGGCAGGACGTGATCCAGGTCTACAACGTGGCCAAGGAAGCCGTGGAGCGCGCCCGCGCGGGCGAGGGCCCCACGCTGATCGAGGCCAAGACGTACCGCTTCTATAACCACTGGGGCGCTCCCGGGGCCAAACCCGGCCAGCTCGGAGCCTTCGGCTACGACCCGCTCGCGATCACCTCGTTCCGCCCGGAACGGGAAGTACGCGCGTGGATGGCCCGCGACCCGGTGGATATCTTCCGCGCCCAGCTCATCAACTGGGCCGTGATGAATCGCGAAAAGACCGATGAGATCGAGGCCGCTATGAAACGGGAGGCCAGAGAGGCTTTCGCGTGGGCCGATAAGCAGCCGTTCTGCAAGCCCGAAGACGGGCTGAAGCACGTCTACACCGAGGGCAGTGTGCCTGCTCGGCAATTCGGCTAATCGTTCCGCAGTCCGAACGATTCATGGCAGCAGTCTCAACGGATTTCCGGAAGATCAGGAGGTAGCGCAATGTCACGCAAGACCTGGATGTACTCCGTCCTCGAGGCCGTACAGTACGAGATGCGGCAGCGCAAGGATATGGTGTGGCTGTTCGAACTGACGCCGCCCGTGGCGTCCAACCCGGGCAAGCCGGTGATCAACCTGGAGAAGGAGTTTGGACGCATCCGCGTCAACAACACGGGCATTGACGAGATGTGGTACACCGCCGCCGTGCTGGGCTCCGGCCTGGCAGGCGTCACGGCCGTCACCTACATCCCGTACCAAGGCAACGGCATGGTGTTTCAGCTCCTGCAGAATCATGTGGGCAAGCTGCGCAGCATGACCGGCGGCAAGGCCGCTATGCCCGTCGTGTTCATCCTCGAGATGACCGGGCAGACGCCCGGCTTCGGAGGCCAGCACTCGGACTACGAGATCGACTCGTACTATGCCCACATTCCCGGCGTGCGCACGGTGATCCCGTCCACGCCCACGGATGCCAAGGGCATGATGGTGTCCGCCATCCGCTCGCCGGACCCGGTGGTGTACCTCTACCCCGCCGGCCTGCGCGACCTGATGGAGGACGTGCCGGACGAGCAGTACGAGACCCCGCTGGACAAGGCCGCGGTGCGCACCACCGGCAGTGACCTTACCATCGTCGGCTCAGGCGGCAGCATGCCCGAGGTGATGAAGGCCACCGAGACGCTGCAGAAGCAGGGCGTGAAGGTGGAGGTCATTGACCTGCGCTCGCTCCATCCCATGGACACGGAAGCCCTGGTCAAGTCCGTGCAGAAGACCAAGCGTCTGCTCACGGTGGACCAGTCCTACTACACGCTGTGTCCGGGCGCGGAAGTGATCGCGCGCGTGGCAGAGAACGTGGACGGCGCGCGCTTCAAGCGCGTGGCGTTCCCCGATGCCCCGCCGCCAGCCGCACCCGAGATGTTCCTGTGGATGAAGCCCAACGCGGACCACGTCGTGGCGGCAGCGAAGAAGCTGCTCGCCTGAGGCGCGGTCTCGCAGTCCGCGTGGGGCCGGGGCGGAGCAATCCGCCCCGGCCCTGCCGGCCCGCCGCGTCGGCGGGGTCGCGCTCGGCAGGGCAGTCACCTGTCGGGAACCGCCCGATGCACGGCTGTGGCTCGCCGGACCAGCCGTCCGCGGCCCACCCTCGATGGTCGGCGCAGGACGCGGCCACCTTTCCCTACCTCTGACCAGGAGCGCGTGAGGCCATGGAGCCGGAACGGCAGGGTCCGCAAATTTGCGAGCAGTGCGAGAGCCCCAACCTCCGGGAAGAGCGCGTGCGCTCGGCCTTCTGGCACGACGATCGGCTCGTCGTGGTGGAAGACATCCCGGCGTTGGTGTGCGAACGCTGCCGCGAGCAGTACTACGACGACCTCACCGTGATGATGATTGACCAGTTGCGCGGCGACGGCTTCCCGCCCGAAGAGGCCCAGGCCGAGTTGCGCGTCCCTGTGTTCTCCATGCGCGAGCGACTGCGACGCTATGAGGCGAAATGAAGGCCGCGATGGTGACGATCGTGCTGGGCGCCCTGCTGCTGGCGACGCCGGCGCTGGCCCAGCAGGATCCGCAGTTCATGCCCAAGGGCGGCAAGGCCCTGCTGCTGGCGCTGCTAGGCACGTCGCCGGACGCCGCGGAGCTGCCGCAGATCGGCGCCGCCAAACGCAGCGAGGCAGAGTGGCGCGCGTTCCTGGCTCCGCGCCAAGGCGCCATGAACGAGAAGGAGCTGGCCACGCTGGTGGCCTACCTGGCCGTGAACATGCCCCTGCCCGCAGGTGCGCTGGAGCAGGCCGCCAAGCAGGGTAACCCCACGGCGGCGCTGCCGCCCGACGGGCGCGAGCTGGCCTGGAACAACTGCCAGTCCTGCCACTCGCTCTTCGCCGGCTACCTGACTCAGGAGCGCGACCTGCAGGCGTGGCACAACGAATTCCTGGCTCCGTTCCATCGGGGGCTCCGCATGACCGCGCAGGAACGGGAAGAGTTCTGCCGCTACTCGGCCCTCAACATGCCCATGAAGATTGACGACGTGCCGTCCGACCTTCGCTTCTAAGTCGCCCGCAGCCGAGGCCCGCAGTGTTCCCGCGCCGCGCCCGCCGGCAGAGTGCGCAAGCACCGACCCGCCCGACCAGAAGGAGATCCCCCATGAAAGCCATCCCACCGTGCAGGCGGGCGTCACCAGCCGCCGCGCTGGCAGTCCCGCTGCTGACCGCGCTGCTGGTACTGCTGCTGGCCGGTTCGCTGCCTGCGGCCACGCAGGGCGAGGATGTGTTCGCCTTCATTCCGCTGGGGGGTAAATCGCTGCTGATCCAGGTGGCCCAGAGCAGCCCGTCTCCCACCGTGCTGAAGGCGCTGCTGACCGGCAAGCGTACGCGCGAGGAATGGCTCACGGACCTGCAGGGCCGCCGTGGCGCCGTGCCTACGCTCAAGGCCATGGGTGACAAAGAATTGCTCACGCTGGCCGACTACCTGGCGTTCAACATGCCGCTGCCGCCCAAGGCCGTGCCGACGGAATTCGCCAAGACGGATTGGGCGCACCTGCTGCCGGCGGACGGACGCGAGCTTGCACTGGACTACTGCCAGTCCTGCCACATCATCACGGTGGTCGTGACCCAGGACCGCACCAAGGAGGCGTGGCTCGGCACGATGCACAAGCCCAGTCACATCGGCGTGAAGCTCACCGAGCCGCAGCGCGAGGCCCTGGCGAGCTACCTGGTGCTGAACGCGGGCATCCCGATAGACTTGGTGCCCGAAGAGCTGCGCGCCGGTGGCGCGTCCTACTAGGCACGGCGGCCGCCACAGCGCGGCCGCGGGCGATGGGTGCGCCCCATGCTCTTCACGTCCTTCAGCTTCCTGACCCTGCTGCCGCTGGCGCTGCTGTTGCACGCGCTGCTGCCCGTGCGCGTGCGCTGGGCCTGGCTGCTGCTGGCGAGCTACGGCTTCTATGCAGCCTCCGCGCCCCTCAATGCGTTCTGGCTGGGGGTCGTGACCCTGCTCGTGTACGCCTGCGGCTGGGGCCTGGGCCGCGCGCAACGCCCCGTCGCGCGCGTGGCGCTGCTGATGCTGGGGCTGGTGGCGGTGCTGGGGCTGCTGACCGCATTCAAGTTCTACGACTTCGCCGCGGGCGAACTTGAGCGCCTGGTTGCGGTCTGGTTGGGCACCGCGCCCGCGCTGCCCCGGCTGGGGCTGCGCAACCCTGTGGGGCTTTCCTTCTACGCGTTCTCCGCTGCCAGTTACCTGCTGGACGTGTACGCGGGGCGTCTGCCCGCCGAGCGGCATGCGGGGCAGCTCGCACTCTACGTCGCCTTCTTCCCCAAGATCCTGGCCGGGCCCATCGAGCGCGCCACCACGTTCCTGCCTCAGCTGCGCACGGGCCTGCGCGTGGAGCCGGAGCGGCTGGTGGCCGGTTTGCAGCTGATCGGCTGGGGCCTGTTCAAGAAGGTTGTCATCGCGGACAATCTGGCGCCCCTGGTGGACCGCCCCTTCGCCATCGCCGCCTACGCCTCGCCCCTCGAGCTGGTGCTGGCGGTCTACTTCTTCGCCTTCCAGATCTATTGCGACTTTTCCGGCTACACGGACATCGCCATCGGCGTCGCGCGCCTCTTTGGCATCGATCTGATGGAGAACTTTCGCCGACCCTACCTGGCGCGCAGCACGGCAGAGTTCTGGGGTCAGCGCTGGCACATCTCCCTGGCGCACTGGTTCCGCGATTACCTGTACTTCCCGTTGGGCGGCAGCCGCGCCGGGCGTCTGCGCCAATACGCCAACATCATGGCCGTCTTCACGGTGAGCGGACTGTGGCACGCCGGCCTGGGCTACGGGGTGGGCTGGACCTTCCTCGTGTGGGGCGCGCTCAACGGCCTGTACAATTGGGCCGGCCTGGCCACGCGGCCGCTCTGGCATGCCCTGGGCGGCCATCTGCCGCGCATCGCGAGCAGCCCGGTCTGGGCCGTGCTGCGCGTGCTGCTGACGTTCCACGCGGTGCTGCTGGCCTGGGTGTTCTTCCGCGCCACCAGCATTGGGCAGGCCGTGCTGATCCTGCGGCGCATCGCG
This sequence comes from bacterium, assembly GCA_041477795.1. Lineage (GTDB taxonomy): Bacteria > SAR324 > SAR324 > SAR324 > JACQKK01 > DATFMP01. The sequence continues at coordinate 6,894 of JBGOUY010000006.1, read as the reverse complement.
GGGGCGTTGGGCCAGCTCCCCGCCTTAGCCCTGCGCTATCCGTACAGTGGGGAGCAGGCCCTGGCCGTGGGCCTCATCGCCGTGCTGCTGGCCCTGGAAGTGCTGGACGAGCGCCGCCCGCTGCGCGAGCGGCTGGCTGCCGCGCCGGTCTATTGGCGCTGGACGGCCTATTACGGTGTGCTGGCGGCGCTGCTGATCCTGGGGCGCTGGCAGGCCCGCGAGTTCATCTACATGCAGTTCTGAGCGCCCGCGCGGCCGCGTCCCACGCCCGAAATCGCCGGCGGCGCGGCATGAGCTCCACCAGCAATGGGAGCTGCCATGAGCAGTCCGGTCAAGTCAGCCCTGAGGTTCGTGGCCATCGGCGTCCTGCTTTACGCGGCGCTGTATGCCGGGGCGGAATGGCTGCTGTACCGCACAGGCGATACCAATCCGTTCTACAAGATCGCCACGACACCCGAGCGCCGCTTCGATTGGGTGATCCTGGGCGCCTCCCACGCCATGCCCTTCGACTTCGCGAACTTCAACGCGATCATGGAGCGCGAGACGGGGCTGCGCATCCTGGACCTGGCCACACCCGGCAACGGGGTGCTCTACAACCGGTTTGTGCTGGAGCGCTTCCTGGAAGACCATCGCACCGCGAACGTGCTTTACGTGGTGGACTCCTTCGCGTTCCGCTCCCGCGCCTGGAACGAGGACCGCTTCGCTGACGCCAAGCTGCTGCGTCGCACGCCGCTGGACCCCTCCGTGGCGCGCCGCCTGCTGGCCTACAGCGTGCGCGAGGGCGTATCCCCGCTGGCCGCGCTGGACTACCTGAGCGGCTTCTCCAAGATCAACAACCGCGAGCGCTTCCAGCGCGACGTATGGGAGGGCGAGGCGCAGTTCGAGCGCGCCTACCGGCCGTCCGCCAGCGCAGTCAAGAACCGCATCGCCTACCTGTATCCGGATGGCGCCGCCGACGAGGCCACCTTTGCCCGCTATCTCACCATGTTCGCGGACTTCGTGGCCTATACGCAGGGGCGGGGCCTGCGCCTGGTGGTGATCAAGACGCCCGTGCCGGCCGCCTACCGCGCGCTGCTGCCGGGCGAGGACGCCTTCGACCGGATCGTGTCCAGCCTGCTGCGCGAGCGGGGCGTGGCCTACCTGGACTTCTCCGCGCTGCCCTATGAGCCACGCCTGTTCTTCGACACCGACCACCTCAATCGCGCCGGCTTGACGGACTTCTTCACGCAGCAACTCAAGCCGATCCTGACGCGGCACGAGCCTGGCAGTGCCAACAAGCCATAGCTCGGAACCTGGACGCATTCGCTCAGGGGGTGGGTGCGCGGCGCAACAGGGCCTCTGCGCTGAGCATGATTTCCTCGATCTCCTCGGTGATTTCCTCCTGGCGCAGCGCATAGATGCGCAGCCTCGCCTTCTCCGTCCGCTCGTCCAGGCGGTTGATGGCCGCCTGCATATGCGCCAACCGCTGATCGTTCTCCATCCACAGCGAGCTGTAGAAGACGTGATGAAACGTGGCATGGAGGTATTGCTCGATCAGACCGGCCAGGAACTCTGCGGGAGGCAGCATCAGCCTTGGAGCGGCGGAGCCTGTGTGCTGTTGCCGTCGGAACTGCTCCACGGGTGGTAGAATCGCACCTCGCCGCCGGCGTCGTGCGGGACATGGTGGACGATGCCCAGGCCTTGCAGCGTGAACGAGCGCTCCGTGTCGGGCTGAGCCGACAATGCGTCCAGCAGGCGTGCGAGCGCCGGCCGCACGTCCTCCATCATGGCGGGGCCTTCCAGCCTCAGCGTGACCCCCGCGAGCCCCTCGGCCCGTTGCACCAGGCGGCTACCCGCCAGCACGACACAGGGCGGCTGCCGGCAACGCTGTACTTCCGTTCGCAGGCGTTGCTCCACCTCCATGTTAAAGCTGCCACAGGAGCCGCGTTCCGATCCGATGGCGACGATGAGGGTCGGTTCGGATCTGCCCCGCATCAGCAGCTCGGGATGGTAGGCGAAGAAGTCTTCCGCCGAGCGCTCGATGATCTCGCACATCGCACGCTGGGACTCCAGCACGCGGGCGAGCTTGCGCGACTCTATGAGCGCGATGTTTTTCATGGCGCCCATGATCTCGTGCAACTCGTGATACACCCGCAGCCGGGATTCCACGGCGTGCCGGCGACTCATCACTGCTCCGCGGTTTGGGCGGGCGCACTGGCTCCGGCAGGCTGCTCATGCGCCGTGACAGCTTTGGATTCGGACACTGCTTCCGGGCACCACTGGCGCACCTGCTCCACCCAGCGCTCACGAGGATCGTTCAGGGTCAATCCGCTGTCCTGGGCCCGGCGAATCAGCGCCTGCTGCACCCCTCCGACTTGCGCCACGGGCACGTCGTCCAGCAGACTGTCGTTGTAGGCGATCAACCAGGCAATCTCCGCGACCGGCGTCACCGCGTCGCGCTGGTGCTGCTTGAGCAGCTCGCGCAGCACACGGCCGCGTTGGATCTTGCGGGCCATGGCCGGTTCCAGTTGCGTGCCGAAGCGGCTGAACACCTCCAGCTCCAGGAACTGGAGATAGTCCAGCTTCATGCGCCCGGCCTCCTGCTTCACCAGGGCATCCTGAGCCTTGCCCCCGATCCGGGAAACCGACTTGCCGATGTCCACCGCCGGCAGGAAGCCCCCGCAAACAGGCCCGCATCGAGGTAGAGCTGGCCGTCCGTAATGGAGATCAGGTTGGTGGGGATAAACGCGGAAATCTCGCCCTGCTGCGTCTCCACGATGGGCAGGGCCGTCATGCCGCCGCCGCCGGCCGAGGCGGACAGGCAGGTCGAGCGTTCGAGCAATCGTGCGTGCAGGAAGAAGAGGTCCCCTGGATATGCCTCCCGGCCTGGAGGGCGCCGCAGCAGCAAGGACAGCTCGCGGTGGGCGTGCGCGTGGGTGGTCAGATCATCATAGACGATCAGCGTATCGCGCCCGTCGGCCATCCAGCCCTCCGCCGCCGTGCAGCCGGCATAGGGTGCCAGATACTTGAGTCCTGGGGACGCCGTCGCCTCCGCCACGACAACCGTTGTGTTGGCCATCGCATTCGTTGTGCGGAGGGTCTCCAGTGTCTCGACGACGGTGGAGCGCTTCTGCCCGATCAACACGACGACGCAGCGCACGCCCTGCTCCCGCTGGTTGATCACCGCATCGAGTGCCAGCGTGGACTTGCCCACTCCGTTGTCGCCCAGGATGAGCTGGCGTTGTCCGCGCCCGATGGGGATCATGGCGTCAACGATCTTATTGCCGGTGTAGAGCGGCCGATGGATGAAGTGCCGTTCGACGATCTGCGGCGCCTTGCGCCGCAGCGGACGCCGCAGCGGACATTCCGGCGGGGCGCCGCCATCCAGTGCATTGCCGAGGGGATCGATGACCCGGCCCAGCAATGCATCGCCCACACGCAGGCTCAGCTCACGTCCGGTCAGCCGCACGCCGGTGCCGGCGGTCAGGGCCGGTGTCTGGTGCAGCAACACCGCACCCACCAGTTTAGTCGCCAGGTGAAAGGTCAGTGCTTGGCTTCCGTCGTCGAAGAGGAGCACCTCCTCCATCGCGGCAGAGGGCAACCCGTCGATCCAGACGATTCCATCGCCCACGGAGACGACGCTGCCGCGCTGGGCCACGCGAAGCGCGAGGCGGTAGTCCTCCAACCGGGCGGCCAGCCGCGCCAGTGTGGATTCACGCAGCTGAGGGGCCGAGTCGGGTCTCATTGCCCGCCTCCTGGAAGAACTTAAGCTCCTCGCGCAAGTTCGCGCTCAACACCCAATGTCCGGCGTTGATGCGAATGCCCGCGATCAGATCGGGCTGCTCGACGAATTCGCAGGCCACGCCCGCTCCCGCAATCCGGCCCAGTGCGGCCGCGACGGCCTTGCGTTGCCCGGGTTCCAGGGGAAATGCTGTCGCAACCTGCACCGTGCCCTGTTGGTCGCGGATCGCGCGTGCGATGAATTGCTGGCGCTCCGCGATCAGCGCGGCAAGGTCTTCCATCCCTATCGTCACCAGCCGTGCTTCCATCTCCGGGCCGGCCAGGCGTGCTGACAGGCGGGTCACAAACGTCAACGAGAGCTCCAATGCCTCCTTGTTCGCTTGTTCGGCCCGCTTCTGATCGCGTTGGCGGTCCAGGGCGCGGTTGCGTTCGCGCTCTCGCTCCAGCTCGTCCCGCACCTTCGCCAGCTGTTGCTCGCGCTCCTTCTGAATCTCCGCGTTCAGGCGGGCGCGGGCCTCCTCGCGCTCGCGCTCCCAGCCGGCGAGGCGCTCGCGATAGCGTTGCTCCAGCGCGGCGGCTTCCTCGCGCAGGGTGTGCGCGTCCGTGAGCTGTCGCTCAATGCCGGCCTTGCGGCGATCGAGAATCGCCAGCACCGGGCGGTAAAGGAACCGGTGCAGCAGCCAGACCAGCACGAGGAAATTGACGATCTCGAGGACGAAGGTGGTGCCGTTGAAGGTCACGGCGTATCTCCTGCCATGGGTCACGATGCTCGCGGGCGCGGCTACCCGCACGACGGTGCCGGTATCGGCCGGCCCCTAGTGCAGCAGGTATTACACCAGCGGATTGCGGAACAGGATGATCAGCACCACCACCAGGCAATAGATGGCCAGCGATTCGATCATTGCCAATCCGATGAACAGCGTGCGTGTGATGGAGACCTCCGATTCAGGCTGGCGCGCGAGGGAATCGAGCGCCTGGGTGATGGCGCGCCCCATTGCCACGGCCGGCAACATCGTGCCCAGCGCGATGGCCAGGGCGGCCGCCACGGTGGAGGCCAGAACGAACCAATGCATGGGTTGCATCGCTAGTGCTCCGCTGGCGTTTCTGCCGCGCGGCCCGCGCGAGTCTCGTGAGCCTGCACAGCGCCTGCAATGTAGACCAGCGCCAGCATTCCGAAGATATACGCCTGCACCAGCGCCTCCACGATATGCAGCATCAGGATCGGCAGCGGAACCAGAAAGCCTGCCACCAGCAGAATCATCAGCGCCGCCATCTCCAGGCTCATCATGTTGCCGAACAGCCGCACCGCCAGGGCCAGCGTGCGCGTGAGCTCGCTGATCAGATGGAAGGGCCGCAGCACGGGGCTCGGGGTGACGTAGTGCCGCAGATAGACCCACAGCCCGGCACTGCGGATGCCGTACCAGTGCACCGCGAAGAACACCAGCAGCGCCAACGCAGCCGTTACGGACAAGTTATCGGTGGGAGAGTTGACGCCGGGGATGAGCCCGGCCAGATTGGCCACGACCAGGAACACCCACAGGCTCCCCACGAATGGCAGCACCGCGCGGGCGTATTCCGGCAGCACCTGGCCGATCGCGGATTCCATGGCGCTCACGACGCCTTCCAGGGCGGACTGAAGCGTCAGCGGCGCATCCCGCATGCGGTGCGTGAGCAGCATCGCCCCTCCCACCAGCAGCGCCATGATGGCCCAGGTGGTGAGCACCGCTCCGGGAATCAACAGAGACCCGAAGTGAAGACCGGTTGGCTGTTGCTCTGGCATGGCTATCGGCGCAGTTGCAGGTACACGTTGGTCGCACCCAGGAAGACGCCAAGCACGATCAAGCCGATGGTCCAGCGGATGGAGTAGCCTGCGAACAGGCTGTCCAGCCAACGCCCGAGATAGGCGCCCGCCACGATCGGGATGGCAAGCAGCAACCCCAGCACGCCAAGGCTGGCGGCCTGGGCCAGAATCGTGCGCCGTTCCTGTTGCGCGCGCTCGATCCGATGCACCTGCTCGCGCAGTTCCGCCTTGAGTTGGTCCGGCTCAGCGCGTTTCTTCACCAGGCATTCTCCACAATTGACGCAGCATCTCCTGCTCCAGGCTACGCAGGCTGTGACGAAACTCATCCTGCAGCGCCTCCTCGCGACGAAGCTCCTCATCGAGCGCCTGGATGAGTCGCTCTCTGCGTTCGTCCCGGATGTAACGGGTCGTGCAGACGAATAGTTCGTTGCCGACAAAGTAGAGCAGTCCCCCCGGCAGGCCCAGGTGCTGCCAGGGAGCGTCTGCCTGCCGGAAGCGCGCGAGCCCGAAGCCCAGCACGGTCATCAGCCGTTCATGGTGAGCGCGGATGCCGAACTGGCCGGAGCGGTCGCGCCCGACAAAGCTCTGCACGTTTGACTGCAAGCAAGATCGCGTTGCTTGAGGCGGGGAAAAGAACCCATTGACCTGGTCGGAGGGCGGCAGGTCGGAGAGCCGCAGCCAACTCACAGGAAGGCTGGGCAGGCGATTCCGGTAGGGGTGATGTCCTGCCTGGTGACGGATTGGGCCGGCCGGTCTTCCCCAACGAGCCGCAGCAAGCCTCCACGGTGTGAGGAATGCGCTTGCAGCGGGGTGGGGGTGACGGGGCCACGTCGAATGTGCCAGACGCCGCTGCGCCTGATCAGGAACGTACGCTCGGCGACGGTTCACCACCCGCCGGAGTTGCCCCGGACGGTGTGGCACCCGTGCGATGACTGCAAAGAAGGCGGGGAAAAAGCGATTGTCTTTAGAAGTTTACGGCTGGTAATGCCCAAGAGAGGACTCGACACACAAAATCCGAATTCTCTCACGATATCAGCACTATATCAATCATAAGAGTCATTTCCGTGCTACACCACGTATGACGCTATATCACGGTATGCTACGGAATCAGACAGGTTTGTGTGACACCCCGTATGACACTCCACGGGCGCCCAGACGCCACAACTTCTGGTCGTGCCCAGCAGTCATACCAAGCCCATTCCTGGAACGGCAACACGGATGTCGGTCGCATCCTCGCTGGATTGCCTAGCTGGATCGTCCATGACTTGCGGCGCACCTACCTCACGTGCGCAGAGGGCCTGGGGCTACCTCCATGCGCCCTAAAGGGTCTCGTCAACCACAAGCAGCCGAAGAGCGACGTGATAGGGGATTAT
>JBGOUY010000339.1:0-4176 GCA_041477795.1 bacterium | reverse complement strand
GAACCCGTCGGGGACTACTTCGCCGGGCCCAACCACACCATCCCCACGGGCGGCCGGGCGCGCTTTTCCTCCCCGCTGGGGGTGCCGGACTTCGTGAAGCGCTCCTCCGTGCTACGCTATTCCCCCGAGCGGCTGGCGCGCGAGGCGGACGCGATCCGCGCCTTCGCCGAGCGCGAGCAACTCCCCGCCCACGCGGAGGCCGTGCGCGTGCGGGGCGAGCGGCCCGCGCAGGCCGCGGCGACGCCCGCGGCCACGCCACTGAGCAGGAAACCGAGCGCAAAGTCAGCGGCCAAGCCGAGCACGAAACCGAGCGCCGCCAAGCCGGCCGCGCGCCGCTGAACCGGAGAGACCGCCTTGTCCCGCCGTGCCGAGATCGACTACGCCACCCGCGAGACCCGCACCCGCCTGACGCTGGAGCTGGACGGGACGGGCCAGGCCCGCATCGAGACGGGCATCGGCTACTTCGACCACATGCTGGAGCAGCTCACCTTCCACGGCCTGCTGGACCTGGAGCTCAAATGCGAGGGCGACCTGCACGTGGACAGCCACCACACCGTGGAGGACGTCGCCATCGCCCTGGGGCGCGGGCTGGACAAGGCCCTGGGCGAGCGCAGCGGCATCCGCCGCTACGGGCAGAGCCACGTCCCGATGGACGAGACGCTCGGGCGCACCGTGCTCGACTTCTCCGGCCGCCCGGAATTCCACTTCCAGGGCGGCTTCGCGCGGGAACGCCTCGGCACGCTGGAGACGCAGATGATCCCGCACTTCTTCAAGTCCGTCTCCATCGCGGCCCGTTTGACCCTGCACATGGCGCTGCTGTACGGTGAAAACGAGCATCACAAGTGCGAGGCGCTCTTCAAGTCCTTCGGGCGCGCGCTGGCCGATGCAGTGACCCTGGAGCCGCGCCGCGCGGGCGTCAGTTCCACCAAGGGCGTGCTGTAGGCATGATCGCCATCATCGACTACAACGTCGGCAACCTGCACAACCTGAAGAACGCGCTGGACTACCAGGGCCTGCCCAACCGCATCGTGCGGGAGGCCGCGGGCCTGGCCGGCGCGGATCACATCATCCTGCCCGGCGTGGGCGCCTTCCGCCCGGCCATGGAGCAGCTCCGCAAGGCGGGCATGGAATCGGTCGTGCGCGAGCGCGTGGCCGCGGGCGTGCCCTTCCTGGGCGTGTGCGTGGGCCTGCAGCTCCTCTTCGACGAGTCGGAGGAGGACGGGCTGCACGAGGGCCTGGGCCTGCTGCGCGGGCGCATCGTGCGCTTCAAGGGCGCCGACGCCCAGGGCCAGCGCCTCAAGGTGCCCCAGATCGGCTGGAACCAGGTGGCCTGGCAGCAGGCGGACCCGCTGCTGGAGGGCATCGCCGACCAGAGCTACTTCTACTTCGTGCACTCCTACTACGCCGCCGTGCGCGACCCGGCCGATGCGCTGGGCCTGGCCGACTACGGCGAGCGCTTCGCGGCCGTCGTGCGCCACGGCAACGTGTGGGGCGTGCAGTTCCACCCCGAGAAGAGCCAGAACGCCGGCCTGCGCCTGCTGCAGAACTTCGCCTCCCTGCGCCCGGCCTGAGCGGCGCCATTCTCCACCCCAGCGCCGGGCCGTCGCCGGCCGCGCAGCCACGGCTCGCCCCCGCTGCAGGGCCGCGGTATACTTGAGATTCGCTGCCGGCCGGGCGCATGGGGCGCACCGGAAGGCCAACTCGGGCGGCCAGCCCGCGAGGGCCCATGGAAACCAGGCGATCCGAATCCGTGCAGACCCGGCTGCGCAAGCTGCCGTCCGTGACCGAGGCGGACAAGCACCTGCAGTCGCGCGGCCTGCCCAGCGGCAAGTCCGTGCGCACGCAGGTTACGCGCGTGCTGGAGCGCTACCGCGAGGCCCTGCTGCGCGAGGCGGAGCTGCCCGTGCCCCCGCGCGAGGAGGTGCTGCAGGCCATCGAGCAGGCCGTGGCGCGGCCGGCGCCCAACCAGCTCCGCCGCGTCATCAACGCCACGGGCGTGGTGGTGCACACGAATCTGGGGCGCGCCGTGCTGGCGCCGGCCCTCAGCGAGGCCGCGGCCGGCCTGCACGGCGCCTACATCAACCTGGAATACGACCTGGCGACCGGCAAGCGCGGGGAGCGCGGCGGGCGCGTGCCGGAGCTGCTGGCGCGCCTGTCGGGCGCGGAGAGCGGGCTCGTCGTCAACAACAACGCCGCCGCCGTGCTGCTGCTGCTGAGCGCGCTGGCCGCCGGCCGCGCGGTGATCGTCTCGCGCGGCGAGCTGGTGGAAATCGGCGGCAGCTTCCGCGTGCCGGACATCATGCGCCAGTCCGGCGTGCGCCTGGTGGAGGTGGGCACCACCAACCGCACGCGCGTGGCGGATTATGCCGACGCCATCACGGCCGATACGGTGGCCCTGCTCAAGGTGCACCGCTCCAATTTCACGCTGAGCGGCTTCACCGAGGAAGCCAGCATCGCCGAGCTGGCCGAGCTGGCCCGCGAGCGCGACCTGGCCGTGTGGCACGACCTGGGGAGCGGCAACTTCTACCGCTTCAGCCAGCCCGCCCTGCGGCACATCCCCACGGTCGCCCAGGAGGTGCTGGCCGGGGCCGACGTAGTGACCTTCAGCGGGGACAAGCTGCTGGGCAGCGTGCAGGCGGGCATCGTGGTGGGCAAGGGCGAGCCGGTGCGACGGATGCGCAAGCACCCGCTCTACCGCAGCCTGCGCGTGGATCGCGTGCGCATGGCGCTGCTGGAGCAGTCCCTGCTGGCCTACCTGGAAATCGACCGGCTGCGCAGCCAGAACACCGTGATCGACCTGCTCGAGCGCACGCCGGCGGAGATGGAGCCGCTGGCGCGCGAGCTGCTGGCGGCGCTGGAGCCCAGCCGGGGGCGCGGCCTGACCTGGGAGCTGGTGCGCGACCAGTCCCTCGCCGGCGGGGGCGCCGTGCCGGAGGTGCGCATCGACACGCTCTGCCTGGCCCTGGAGCGCCCCGGCACGGATGGCGAGGCCCTGGCCGCCGCGCTGCGTGCCCACGAGCCGCCCATCGTGGCGCGGCTGCAGGAAGGACGCGTGCTGCTGGACTTCCGCACGCTCTTCCCGCACGATCTGCCGGATGTGGCCGCCGCGCTGGCGGCGCTGTGCACCGCCTAGCGGCGGCTCTGTACGCTGCCTAGCGGCGGCGTTGCACCCGAGCCGGCCCGCGGAGGGCAGCCGGGCCCCTTTCTTCCCATTCCCCTGCGGAGCTCGATGAGCAAGGCTTCCTGGCGCACCCCGCTGCTGGTGCTGCTGACCGGCACGCTGGTGTCCGCGTTGTGCATCGGATTGCGCAATACATTCGGCCTGTACCTGCGCCCCATGACGGAGACCTACGGCTGGGGGCGGGAGGTGTTCGCCCTGGCCATCGCGCTGCAGAACATCGTGTGGGGGCTCTCCGCCCCGTTCACCGGGGGCTTCGCGGATCGCTACGGCACGGGACGCGTGATCGCGGCGGGCGGGCTCATCTACGGCCTCGGGCTCTACCTGATGGCCTACGCCGACACGCCGATGGCGCTGATGCTGTCCGCGGGGGTGCTGGTGGGGCTGGGCCTGAGCGCCACGGGCTTCGGCGTCGTGCTGGGCGCCATGGGCCGCGCCACCAGCGAGCGCAACCGCACGCTGTTCCTGGGCATCGGCTCGGCGGGCGGCTCCGTCGGCCAGTTCGTGCTGGTGCCGCTCAGCCAGGGCTTCATCTCGTCGTTCGGCTGGAGCCAGGCCATGGTGATCGCCAGTGGGCTGGCGCTGCTCTGCGCACCGCTGGCCGTGGTGCTGGTGGGCAAGGCGGAGCGCCCCGCGCCCGCCACGGTGATCGCCTCGCCCCTGGCGGCTTTCCGCGAGGCCGGCGCGCAGCCGCGCTACTGGCTCCTGTTCTGGGGCTTCTTCGTGTGCGGCTTCCAAATCACGTTCATCGGCACGCACCTGCCGGCCTTCCTGGTGGACAACCAGATCGCCCCCACCGTGGCGGCGGTGGCGCTGAGCCTGATCGGCCTGTTCAACATCTTTGGCTCGCTCACCTTCGGCTACCTGGGTGGACGCGTCAGCAAGCGCAAGGCGCTCTGCGCGCTGTACCTGACGCGGGCGGTGATCATCGCGCTGTTCCTGCTGCTGCCGCTCTCCAACGGGACGGTGCTCGCCTTTGCGGCGGGCATGGGCTTCCT
>JBGOUY010000269.1:0-6067 GCA_041477795.1 bacterium | reverse complement strand
GATCGTGCCGCTGCGGCGCGGGGCACGCTGCGCGGGGGCCTCCGCGGCCGTGCGCCGGGTGGCCTTCGCGGCGTTCTGCCCGGCGCCCTTCACGCGATTCTTCCGGGGGCGTGTCGCGCCGCGGGCGGCGGCGCTCCGCACGGAACGGCGGGCGCTGGACCGCTGGCGGGGGCTGGCAGGTAGTACCGGGGCCGACCCGCGACGCGAAGGGCGACGGCGGGCCACAGTCACTGGTGCATGCCGATGAAGCGCCGCAGGTTGGCCATCTCGTCTTCCATCTCCGCGCGGATGCCGTCGTCCAGGTACGGGTCGCGGCTCTGCAGCTCCAGCTTGGCCAGGCGCTCGCGCGAGGTGGTGACCACCTCCGGCGGCACCACCACCTCCCACTCATGCCGGGCATCGGGCACGACCGTCAGCGAGACGTCGCCGCTGGAGCCATGGAAGCGCACCAGCCAGCCGCCCGGCACCTTGGCGCGCAGGGTCTGGGCGTCGATCACTTCCCAGCTGAACTCAATCTTCATGTCGGCTCCGAGGTGAACGGGGATGCTCTGCTGCCACTGTAGCGGACGGCCCGGCGGCGGGCCAAGCCGCAACTGCGTCCACCTCAACCGGCTGCATCGGGAGATCTTGCGATCCGGCCTGCCAGGCCGCCCCCAGAGCGCATCCGCACCCAGTGCAGGATGCCACAAAGCGCGGCCCGGCGCAGCCGGCGAATCACGGCGCAGCCGGCGAATCACGGCGCAGCCGGCAACCACGGACCCAAGCGGACGTGCCATGCGTCCTGCGCTGGGGCGGGCGAGAACGCCAGCGGAGCCGTGGCCGACGCGCCGCGGGCTCCTGCGGCGCGTCCTCGTGCGACGCAGGCTCCTGCTCCGCGGGACGGATGGGTGCGCACGAAACAGAACCGCCCCGCTCATGGCGCCGAACGCCATGCCGGGGCGGCAGGCCCGCAGGCTGCTCCGGCCGTGCCGTGCCGGGGCCGGACTACAGAGGCCGCACGCTCTTGGCCGCGGGTCCTTTCGGCCCCGGCTCGACGGCGAACTCAACCGCTTGCCCTTCGCGGAGCGTACGAAAGCCCTCCATCTGGATTTCGGACTGGTGACAGAACAGATCCTTGCTGCCATCGTCGGGCGTAATGAAGCCGTAGCCCTTGGCATCGTTGAACCACTTCACTTTTCCGTTCACTGCTGGCCTTCGCTATCGGGAACCTTCCCCGTGCCGGATCAACTCCAGGCACTGCTCTGTACGGGATCTGTACGGGATTGTAGAGGGCTTGGGATGCGGTTCGATTGACGTTCACGGGAATGCTAGCAGCGCCCCATTTGCAGCGCCAGCAAAATTCGCGCAGGGCCGCCCCTGGCCCGCTCCTGCGCCGCGCGGGCCGCCCCCGCCTGCCGTGGCCGGGGCGATGCGCGGGTCGGCCGGCGCAGGCCGGCCGCAGGGGCGCTCCTGGCCCGCTACTGCCGGCCCCGGGCGCCGGCCGGCCACCCCGGCTCCGCCGTAGACGAGGCCGGTACGCTTTGCTAGCGTCGGGGGCAGCCTGGCCCCGGCGGCCAGCCGCTCCCACCTTCCAGCCAGAGTCCGGGCATGCACGACCTCGTCATCCGCGGCGTTCGCATTTGCGATGGCAGCGGCGCCGCACGTCAGAAGAACCACTGCACGCGCAGCTCGGCGCGGTGCGCGTACGGCTTCTCGGCGAACTCGGTGAAGGGGTCGCCCTGGAGCCAGATCAGGCGCGCGCGGAACTCCAGGTTGGTGATACCGGTGTAGCTCAGCTCGGCCGTAACCATGCGGCTGTGGTCGTCCAGGTTCCAGATGGCGATGGCGCCGGGGGTCACGTACAGCCAGTCGAACGGCTGCTTCTGGGTCAGCCGCAGGTAGGCGTAGCGCCTCCCCGGGTTAGGCCGGCCGTAGGCGCCCTGCAAGAGGGAGCCGGCCTTGGCCAGCGCCGTGCGGACGCCGGAGTCGTGGAATTGCTGCCAGGCTTGGTCGGTGAAGCGGAAGTAGGTTTCCAGTTCGTCTTTCGTGTAGCCCGCGCCATTAAAGTAGTATTCCGCGATGGTCGTCAGGTCGAACTCGGTCAGGTAGCGCGCGCCCAGCAGCCACGCGTTTGCGCTGCGCACCTGCGTCAGCACCGCTCCGCCGGACTGCAGCACGGGCTGCTGCACCTCGGACAGGTGTGCCCACTCGCCGTGCACCTCCACGTTGCTGCCCAGGTTGCGCGAGAAATCGGCGCCGTAGCGTGAGCTGCGCGCGCCGCTGCTGAGGGCCATCACGTCCAAGTCCGTATCCCAGGCCAGCAGGGTCAGCTTGCCGGCGACGTTCACGCTCTCCTGGTTGCCGAAGTCATCGTTCACCTCGCCGTGGACGGGCACCAACAGCAGCATGAACGAGGCATTGCGCAGGTCGCTCTCGAAGCTACGGACGACCTCGGCGCGGCCCATCACGAAGCCTTCCTGGGACAGATCGGGATCGTTGGGGTCCTTGGGGCGGTCCACGAAGGCGACCGGGTTCCACGCGTAGCCCTTGCCCCACTTGGCCACGCGCTTGCCCAGCTCCAGGGTCGAGGTGGCCGATGGCTTGGCGGCCAGGTAGGCCTCCTGCACCACCGTGTCGGTCTGGCTGGCAAGCCGATCGCGCGTGCCGGTGAGTTGGCCGCGAAAGTTGAAGGCCAGCCACCGCCAAGCGTAGCCGCCCTCGAGCTGAAGCTTGGCAACGGACTGGTCGAGCGTGCGGGGCGGGTCGCCTTCGGGGTACTGGAGGTGATGCAGGGCGCCGCCCGGGTTCATCGTCAGGGCGAAGGCATCCGCCTCGGCGAAGCCGCCCAGCCGGTAGGGCTTCTTCTCCAGCTCCGACAGGTCGATGCTGAGATCGCCGGACTGCGCGGTGGGTTCGCCGGTGGATTGCGCCGTGGCCCGCCCGGGCAGGGCCACGCCAGCGGCGAGGGCGGCCAGTGCCAGCATCAGCACGGGGGCCGCGCGGAGCAGCCGCGCCGCACGCCGGGCCCGCGTGGAACGGAGCCGAATCCAGGGCGGCGCCTTCCGGCGAAGCTTCGGCGCGGCCATCGGCGGTCACCGCAGCTCTTCCACGCGGGACATGTAGCTCAGGGTGAAGACCTCGTCATCCAGCTTGCGGGGCTTGATCTTGGCCCAGACCATCGCCGATTTGTAGCCCTTGAAGAGCGGGCTGTCGGTCTCGACCACGGAGGGCCGGAGCACGCCATCGCCCAGGTCCTTGATGCCGCTGTAGTACAGGGTCTTGATGAGCAACCCGCTGGCGGCATAGGCCTCGATGCGGGTGGGCACGGTGCGCTTCTTGTCCACCCACATCTTGAGGCGGTCGTAGGCCACCGAGTCGGTCTTCGCTTTGAGCGACAGCAGGTACTCTTTGCCCGCGTCCTCCACCTGCTCGGCGCTGTACTCCACGGAGAAGTCCAGCCGCAGGATGTCCGCGTTGTTGAACACGCTGCCCGTAACGGACTGCAGGCTCGTGATACGGATGGGCTTGGCCACGCTGGGGATGTATAGCCACATGTTGTCGCCCAGCCGCAGCGTGCTGCGCCCCTTGTCGCTGGCCGGGGAGAGGAACAGCACCAACACCTTGTCCTGGCCCTTCTTGACCGTATAGAGCAGCCATTCCTTGTGCGAGCCGTCGGGCTGGATGTCCACCAGCTTGCGGTAAGACTCGAAGCTGTCGGGCTGCAGGATGTGGTCCACCTCGCGCAGCAAGGCCTGGCCGTCCGGGAGCGGGGCGCCGGACGAGCGCCCGGGCACAAGCGCCAGCGCCAGCAACGCGAGCAGCAGGTGCAACGCCAGCAGAGAGCGCGGTGCGGGGAGAGCGACAGCGCGGCGGGACATGGATTCCTTCATAGGTGGCGAGGGGCGCCGGCGCGCTCAGACGTGGTGCAGGGCCTGGATGGGGTCCATGCGGGAAGCCCGCAGGGCCGGCTGCAGGCTGGCCACCACAGCCGTGGCCACGGCCAGCGCACCGATGAACGCGACGTCGCCCGGGGCAATCGTGGGAGCGAGAACCAGCTTTTCCTGCATGCCGAAGGCGAAGGTGAGCTTGGCCAGGTTCAGCGCCCACAGCGCCGCCAGGCTGATGACCGTGCCCACTGCCGTGCCCAGCAGGCCCAGCAGCAGTCCCTCGGCCACGAACAGCCACAGGATGCGCGCGGGCTGCGTGCCGATGGCGGCGATGGTGCCGATCTCGCGCACGCGCTCAAACACAGCCATCATCATCACGTTCATGATGCTGATGAGCACGATGGCGATGAGCATGACCTGGATGAACACGTTCATCAGGTCGATCATCCGGGCGAGATTGGAGAAAGGCGACAGTGCCTCCCAGGTGTGTACCTCGAAGACCGGCTGGCCCTGCGCGTCGAGGATCCCGCCAAGCCTGGCGCTGAGCGCCGCATAGGCGGAGCGCAGGTCGCCCAGGGAACGCAGGCGGATCCCGATCTCGCTCACGTCCGCCTGCGGCATGCGCAGAAGCCTGCGGGCATCGGCGATATCGATGTAGCCGTCGCGGCCGCCGGGCCCGGTGGCGCTCTCCAGGACGCCGCCCACCACGAAGGTCTGCCCATTCACCGAGCCGCTCTCGTTGGTGGCTACCAGCACCACCGTGTCCCCCAGCTTGACCTTCAGGCCGCGGGCCAGCAGCTCGGGCACCAGGATCTGCCCCGGGGTGAGCATGGGGCCTTGCTTGGGCCCTTCCAGCACTCGCCCGCGCAGCAGGGGCGCAGTGCGGGCCTCGGCTTCCGGGTCCACGCCCACCAGTCGGATATTGGTGGTCTCGGTGAAGTTGGAGAACATGGCTCCGAACTTGACCCGCGACGACCACGCCTCGACCTGCGGCACGGCCTGCAGGGCCGCTTCCGCCTGCTGCGCCTGCTGGGGCGTCAGGTTGAGGTTGAGGGGCAGGTTGTCGATGCTGGCCACGTAGCCTCTGCGGTGCACCTGCAGGTGGCCCAGCATAGAGTCGGTGATCTGGCCGATCATCAGGTTCTTGAATGAGCCGGCCACACCCACAAACAGCAGCACGGACAGGATGCCCAGCGAGATCAGCAGCGTGGTGAGCAGCGTGCGCCGCTGGTAGCGCGAGAGGTTGCGCGCGGCGATGCGCAGGATATCAAGCATGGGCGGCACGCGCGGCCGGGATGTCTTGCGCCAGCCGTCCGTCTGTGAGCGTGAAGGTGAGCTCCGCTTCGGCCATCACGCGCGGGTCGTGGGTGGAGAAGATGAACGTGGTGCCGAACTGGTCCTTCATGGCGCGCATCAGCTCGATCACCCGGTGCGCCGTGGCGCTGTCCAGGTTGGCTGTCGGCTCGTCGGCCAGTACCAGCTTCGGGCTTGTCACCAGGGCCCGGGCCACGGCCACGCGCTGCTTCTGGCCGCCGGAAAGCTGGTCCGGGCGCTTGGCGGCCAGATCGGCGATGCCGACCGCTTCCAGGATCGCCTGCACGCGCTGGCGCCGCTCGGCGGCCGGGCGGCGCTGCACCATCAGCAGGGGATACTCGACGTTCTCCGCGGCGCTCAGCACGGGAATCAGGTTGAAGTCCTGGAACACGAAGCCCAGGTGCCGGCCGCGGAACTCGGCGGCTTGGCGCCGGCTCAGCGTGGAGACGTCCGTTTCCACCACCCACAGCCTGCCACGGGTGGGCGGATCGAGGGTGCCGATCATGTTGAGCAGTGTGGTCTTGCCGCTACCCGAGGGGCCCACGAAGGCCACGAACGCGCCCGGCTCGATCGTGAAGCTCACCTCGCGGATGGCCTGCACCGGCACACCCGCCGTGTTGTAGACTTTGCTCAGGGCTTCCGCCCGCACGAGACTCATGGTCACTCGCACCGCATCGGACCACTACCGGCGCGCATCGCCGGATCCGCCGGACACCTGCACTCAGTCTAGCGGCGTGTCGGCCGCTTATCCTTGACGCGCATCAAGGCCGCCTGTGACAAGGTCACGGGACTCGTCCAAGGAGCGGAAGCATCCACCTGAACCCACCGCCATTCAGGCAGACATTCGGCGCGAAGCGTGCTATACTATTTGATTGACTGCGAACGAG
>JBGOUY010000298.1:0-5202 GCA_041477795.1 bacterium | reverse complement strand
CAGGGACCCCGGAGGCCGCGGAGGCGCTGCCCTCCGAGCGCCGGATGCGCACGGTAATCGTGTCGTTCATGGCGGGTCCGTGGTGGATCCGGTGCGGTGCGGGCGGCGGCGTTCATGGGTCGCGCTCACCAAGGGCGCTCAGCAGCAGCAGCGGCGGCTGCGCGACGGCTCCGCGTCCAATCTAGCGGAATCGGCCCGCTCTTGAAAGCCCGCCGGGCGGCGTGCCCCCGCGCGACGGCGCGCCCGCTCCTTCTGGCCGCGTCTGCCGCGCGCGGACGCACTCCGTCGCCCGCGGGACGGGCCGGCTCCACCGCCGGCCGCAGCCCCGGCCTGCCGCGCCCGACGAGTGTTGCCAGCACTCAGCAAAGCGGATTACCCTCGGGACTAGGGCCGGCGCTCCGAGGCCGGACGGAAACGGGGGCTGCCGCTGCACCCACTGTTCCCCACCGCCGGCCTGGCAGCGCTCCCCACGCCACGGACGGACATGAAAGAGCTGATCCGCCTCACCATCAACGGCCTCGCCCGCGAGGAGGCCGTGGCCGGCCAGGAGCTGCTGATCGACTTCCTGCGCGACCGGCTCGGGCTGACCGGCACCAAGATGGGCTGCGACGGGGGCGATTGCGGCGCGTGCACCGTGCTGGTGGACGGGCGCCCCACGCTGTCCTGCCTCACGCCGGCCGCCACGGCCGCCGGCCACGAGGTCACCACCATCGAAGGCCTGGCGCAGGGCGAGCTGGACCCGATCCAGGAAGGCTTCCATCAGAAACTCGGCTCCCAGTGTGGCTTCTGCACGCCGGGCATGATCATGGCGGCGCGGGCGCTGCTGAACGAATACCCCGACCCCACGCCCGCGCAGATCCGCGTGGGACTCTCCAACAATCTCTGCCGCTGCACCGGCTACAACACCATCATCGAGTCCGTGCAGTATGCCGCGGCCAAGCTCAAGGGCCGGGGCGCCGCCGGGCGCAAGGCGGGCTGAGGCGCGCGACATGGACGAGAAGCGCAAACACAAGGTGCAATACCTGGTCAACGACGTGGGCGAGCGGGTTTCGGTCGTGATGCCCTTGGCGGACTATGAGGAACTGCTGGAAGACCTGGCTGATCTAGCCGCCATCGCGGAGCGCCGGGACGACGAGACGGTGGACCACGCCCGGCTGGTCGAGCGCTTGAAGGCCGATGGCCTCCTATAGTCTGGTATGGAGACGGAGCGCCGAAAAGGAACTGCGAGCGTTGCCCAAGGATGCCATCGGCAGACGGGTGGCCCTTGCAGAATCGTTACGGGACGATCCACTTCCGCCGGGTACCAGAAAGCTGGTTAATGCGGAACACACATTCCGGCTGCGCAGCGGCGACTATCGGCTGATCTACACGGTGGAGCGCGACCGTTTGATCATCGAGGTGGTGCGGGTCGCGCACCGGAAAGTGGCTTATCGGTAGACCGCATGAGAGACGATGCGCCGTTCCGCAGCCAAGAAGTCGAGGACGTGACCTCAGCATGACCCAAGCCAAGGACATGAAGGGTCGCACCCGGATCGACCCGGAATCGCTCAAGCAGGCCCTCGGCCAGGGCGGGCATCGCTACGTGGGCAAGCCCCAGCCCCTCATCGACGGGGTGGACAAGGCCACGGGGCGCGGCAAGTACTCGGCCGACCTGCACTTCCCCGATGCCCTGGTGGGGCGCATCCTGCGCAGCCCGCACAGCCACGCCCGCATCCGTTCCATTGACGTCTCGGCGGCCCTGGCCATGCCCGGCGTCAAAGCCGTGGTGACCGGCGAGGACAGCGACGTCACCTTCGGCGTGCTGCCCGTGGCGCGGGACGAGTACCCGCTCGCCCGCGAGAAGGTGCGCTACAAGGGCGAGGAGGTCGCCGCCGTGGCCGCCGTGGATGCCTGGACGGCCGAGCAGGCGCTGGCGGCGATCCGCGTCGACTATGAGCCGCTGCCCGCCTACAGCGACCCCTTCGAGGCGATGGCCGAGGGCGCCGTGCTCCTCCACGAGCACAAGCCGCGCAACGTCGAGCGCGAGGTGGACACCGAGTTCGGCGACGTGGACGCCGGCTTCGCCGCCAGCCACGCCATCGTGGAGGAGGAGTTCTATGCGCCCGAGGTGAACCACGCGCACATGGAGCTCAGCGCCGCCGTGGCCTGCTGGGACCCGGTGGAGGAGCGCCTGGAGCTGTGGTGCTCGACCCAGGTGCCCTACTACGTGCACAAAGACCTGGCCGCCACCATGAAGCTGGACATGAGCCGCATCCGCGTCATCAAGCCGCTGGTGGGCGGGGGCTTCGGCGCCAAGACCGAGACGCAGAGCTACGAGCTGGTCTGCGGGCTGCTGGCCCGCAAGGCCAAGGGCACGGTGCGGGTGACGCTCAGCCGCGAGGAGGTGTTCTTCGCGCACCGCGGCCGGCCCGCCACCTGGACCACGCTCAAGCTGGGCGCCGCGCGCGATGGCCGCCTGCTGGCCTGCCAGGCGGAGGTGGTGCAGCGGGGCGGGGCCTACGGCGGCTACGGCGTCGTGACGATCCTCTATGCCGGGGCCCTGCTCAACGCCATCTACGACATCCGCAACGTGCGCTATCACGGCTACCGCGTGCTCACCAACACGCCGGCCAACGGCGCCATGCGCGGCCACGGCACGGTGGACGTGCGCTTCGCCTTCGAATCCGCGCTGGACATGCTGGCCCGCAAGCTGGGCATGGACCCGGTGACGCTGCGGCAGGTGAACCTGCTGCACACGCCCACCCTGACCATCAACGACCTGCTGGTGAACAGCTACGGCTACCCCGAGTGCATCGAGAAGGTGCTCGAGGTCTCCCGCTACCGCGACAAGGCGGGCCGGCTGCCCTACGGCAAGGGCATCGGCTTTGCCGGCAGCCACTACTGCAGCGGCGCGGCCAAGCCGGTCAACCGCTCCAACATGCCCCACGCCACCGTGACCATGAAGCTGGACACGGACGCCAACATCACCGTGTTCACCGGCGCGGCGGACATCGGCCAGGGCTCCTCGACCATGGTCATGCAGGTGGCCGCGGAGGTGATCGGCGTGCCGCCCTCGCGCTTCCGCGTCATCGCCTCGGACAGCGCCATCACGCCCAAGGACAACGGCAGCTACTCCAGCCGCGTCACGCTCTACGTGGGCAACGCGGCCATCCAGGCCGCCGAGCGCATGCGCGACATCCTCTACCAGTCCGCCGCGCGGGGGCTGAAGGTCTTCCCCTCCGACCTGGAGCTGGTGGGCGAGACCTTCCGCGTCGTCGCCGAGCCCGACAAGACGCTGCCCTTCAATGCCGCGGTGGAGCTGGCGCTTGAGTACGAGGGCACGCTGGTCACCAAGGGCACCTACGCCACGCCGCGCCTGAGCCAGGGCGGCAACAACTACCGCGGCGCCGGCGTGGGCGCATCGCCGGCCTTCAGCTACTCGGCCCAGGCCGTGGAGGTGGACGTGGATCCCGCCACGGGCAAGGTCACCGTGGAGCGCGTCACCGTGGCCCACGACTGCGGCTTCGCCCTCAACCCGCTCTCGGTGCGGGGGCAGATCGAGGGTTCCGTGTGGATGGGCATGGCCCAGGGCCGCCAGGAGGAGACGAACTACGAAAATGGGCTGCCCCTGGCGCCCAACCTGCTCGACTACCGCTTCCCGACCATCATGGAGTCGCCGCAGATCGAGACGATCATCGTCGAGTCCAACGAGTCCGGCGGGCCCTTCGGGGCCAAGGAGGCCGGCGAGGGCTCGCTGGCGGCGTTCCTGCCCGCGCTGGCCAACGCCATCGAGGATGCGGTGGGCGTGCGCATCACCGAGCTGCCGCTCTCGCCGGAGAAGGTCTACGCCGCAATCCAGGCCGCCAGGAAGGGCCAAGTCAGGGCGGCGCCCAAGCCAATACCCGCAGCAAGAGGCGGGGGAGGTCCGGGATGACACTCCTCAAGCACGCCTTCGAATCTTGGATCGTGAAAGGGGCCTTCATAATCGTCTTAGCCCTGCTCGTAGCCCTCATTTACTACGGGGCGGTCGTTTGGCTTTTTCCTGAATCTGACTGGGGCTGGCGCGCAGACGAGAAACGCGCCGCATTCGGCTCGGCATTCGGTGCTCTTGCGGCGGTCTTTTCAGGCCTGGCGTTTCTTGGGGTGGTCTTGATGATTCGGCAGTCGGATCGTCAATTTAGAGATGAAAGACTTCTCACAAATCTCACTGAACTCTTCAAGTTGTACTCCTCCGAACCAATGCTACGCGCTGTTCATGGGCTGCATCTGTGGAGTGAGGATATCAGCAAGCGTCGAAATGTTGCTCTTGACAACGGAACTCCTGGTAGCGACCTAGTTCATCCTGATGCCGCCGAAGAGTTGAAAAGTTGGTGGAAGGAAAGAGGATTTGACGGAGATTACTTTAAGGCGATCCACGAAGAGTACATATCTGAAGTTGCCAAGTTTGAGAAGCTGCTAGCCAACCACTGCGCCACGGCAGACACAATTCACAACTGGAGACGTCAGGTTTCCCATTTCTATAGGTACTTGGCGCTTCTAAGGCGTCATGGCCTGCTTCCGAAAGAACTTGCGCTCGCCTATTGGTCACGCGACGACCGAAGGATCATCCCGAAAGTCTTGATTCCCGCCGACGCACATCTCAACCGCAAGGTGGCCGGGATGCCCTTCGGCAAGGGCTATCCGAAATCGGAACTCCTGGAGTTCTACGATGAATCCCTAAAGAGGGCTTGAGGCGATCGGGGACATGGGAGACTATTCAAGCTATGGATCAAGGAGAAAGCCGGGAGGAAACTTATCAAGAGTTTGTTAGGAATTCATCAAGACGAGAGATTTACCGCTGGGCACACAGAACCCTCAATTATGAAGTATACATCTTCATTGAGCTATACATTTCCATAGGATTGACAATTTGGATCATATCGCTGTTGCAGTCTCTTGCGAGTATCTTCGTCACAGCAAACAGTTGGTTGTGTTTGATCTTGTCATTAGGTCACGGCTACACTTTATTTAGGAATCAGCCTTGGCAATTCTACAAGTCCACAATTCCCGGTGTCGCCACCTATCTGGCCATAAGGTATTTTGCAGCTGAGGTCAGTAATGCAGGGTTCTTTGTGTTTCCGACGATAGGAGTTTACTTGTTGATTGGAGAAAGCCTAACCCGAAAGCACGCCTATCAAACGTACTTAGACACGCCGATTTCCCAATGATCGCTCTTGAAGCAAT
>JBGOUY010000015.1:0-29496 GCA_041477795.1 bacterium | reverse complement strand
GCTCCAGCGCCCCCTGCGCGCCCGCCCAGTCCTCCAGGTGCGCCTGCACCGTGCCCAGTTGCAGCCACGCCTGCGCATCGTCCGGCGCGGCCTGCAGCACGGCGCGCAGGGCGGTCAGGGCGTCGGGCCAGTTCTCCAGCGCGATCTGCGAGGCGGCCAGGCCGCGCCAGCCGGGCAGGTCGTCCGCATGATCGGCGAGGAGCTGGCGGTACGTCTTGACCGCTTCGGCGTGCTCGCCGCTGGCCGCCAGCGCCGTGGCCAGGGCACGCAGCAGGTCGGGGTCCTGCGGGTTGCCGGCCAGCAGCCGGCGCAGGCCGGGCAGCGCTTCCTCCGGGTGTCCGCGCGCGATGAGGATGCGGTTCAGGTACAGCAGCGGCACGGGGTCCAGCTCGTCGCGCTCGGCGGCCTGCTTGAAGAGGCGCTCGGCCTCGTCGTACTGGCGCTGCTCGAAGCGGTCGATGGCCTGCGCCAGCAGCGCCGGCGTGTCGTCCGGGCGGGCCAGGCCGCGATTGGCGCGCAGGCGCTCCCACTCGGCGAAGGAGGGCTCGAGGATGCCGCCCTGGAACGGCGCGCTGCCAGCCGGCCGCGCGTCCGTGCGCAGGAAGGGATCGATGGCCAGGGCGCGCTTGAACCGCTCGCTGGCCTCGCCCGTCGACAGCCCCGCGACCAGCCCCAGCACCACGTAGGCCAGGCCCTCCAGCGGATTGCGCAGGCGGGCCACGGAGGCATCGGTCTTGGCCTCGAAATACTGCTTGAGGAAGAAGTGCAGCTCGGCCTTGAGGGCTAAGCGCTGCGTATCGCGCGGGTCGGCCTGGAGGGCCAGGGTGGCCTGCTGCAGCGCGTCGCCCAGCATCAGCTCGCGGCCGGCGCCCTCGGGCTGGTAGAGCAGCGCCTGCTCCAGCAGCGCGCCGGCCAGGGCTTCGCGGGCGCGCGGGCCCAGCGCCGGGTCGGCCGCCAGCGGGCGCAGGCGCGCCACCCGCTCCGGCCGCGCGGCGCGGTCGCCCGGCACGGGCACCTGCCCCAGCAGCGTGTAGAGCGTCTCCACCGCCTGCCAGTCGGCGGGCGGGCGGGGCTCGGCGAGGGGCACCGAGGGCGGCAACGTGGGCAGCAGCGCGGCCTGCAGGGTGCCCAGCACGCGCTCCAGCGCCACGGCCGGCGGATCGCTGCGCAGCGCGATGCGCAGCCGCCCGGCGTCCCCGGCGAGCAGATCGCCCTCGGCCGTCACCGCGTGCAGCCGCACCTCCACCAGGCCCAGCACCTCCTGCGTGGAGCCGCTTACGGCGACGGTCACGCCCAGCGGCGCGAGCGCATCGGCGCGGAGCGGCTCGCCCGGCGGCAGGCCGAGCTTGCGCTGCCACTGCGCCGCGGCCTCCCCGGCCAGCACGGCCACCTGCGGCGCGCGCAGCAGGGCCTTGGCGATGCGCTCCTGCAGGTAGCGCCCGAGCCAGGAGGGCTGGTCGGGGTGACGCAGGTCGGCGAAGGGCAGCACGGCCACGGCGAAGGGCGGTCGCGGCGGCGCGGCGCGCACGGGCGGCGCCGGCACCGTCAGCAACGCCAGGGCCGCCAGGTGGGCCAGCACGGCGAGCAGCAGCGCCCCTCCGCGCAGCCGGCAGACGGGGGGCCGCAGCGGATGCGCTCGGACGGCGCAGGCGGGGCTAAGGGGCATGTGACCAACAGGGTCTTGGCCTTCGGGGGCTTGCTCCCTCGCAGCCGTTGTTTTTCACAGGCTTTCTAACGGGACGATGGGAGGCGCGCCCGGCCGCCCCGGGCGGCGCGGCGCGCTGCAAAGGCGCGGTCATACGCGGGTTGGAGGCGGGCGGCCGCGGCGGGGTTCGCGGGATTGCCGGGACTTGCCGTGCGCCGCGCATATATCGGCGCGGCGGCCCGCGCTGCACGATGCGCCGCAGGCTCCGCACGACGTTCCGCACGACGCGCCGCAGGCTCCGCCCGGCACGCGCACGCCGGCCTGGCCAGCGGGTGCGGCTGACGGGTCCCTCCGCGGTGGCGGCCTCGGCTGCGGGCCGGAGCGCCGACGAAGCCGGCGCCCCCACGCTGCGCTGGGACGGCTCTAGTATTCGGTGGTGGATCGACCCATCCCCATCGTTCCGAAGCCATAGCCCGCCGTGCGGTTGGCGTCGGCATCGTGGGTCGCCTCGCTGCTGGCCGCGCGCGTCGCGCCGTTGTCCACGCCCTCGATCTTCTGCAGCAGTTCGCGCAGCTTGGACTCGAGTAGCTGACGCTCCTCCTTGAGCACGCGGACTTCCGTCCGCAGCCCTTCGATCGTATCGACTGCGGAGGTGACGCGGTGTTCCAGAGCGGTGATCAACTCGTTGGACATGGCAAAATCCCTTTTCACCAAAGGTCCTGACCGTTATGGTGGGCACAGCGGGCCTCGAAACGCATCCAGCGCCAGAGACTCAAGCATCTCTATACCTGAATCCGCACGGGCACACAATACGACCATCGGAATTTTTCCAATTTTATTAGTTGCCTGCGCGGACCCCCGCGGCGGATTGCGCGCAGCGGGCCGCTCCATGGGCGGCTGCGGGGCCGGCGCCGGCCGCGCGGCCGCGCCCGGCGGGCGGCGCAGGCCAGGCCCGACGCCCTGGGGAGCGGAGCCATGACGCGCATTATCGCCCACCGCGGCGCCTCGGGTGCCGCGCCGGAAAACACCCTGGCCGCCTTCCGTGCCGCCCTCGCCGCCGGGGCCGACGGCGTGGAGTTCGACGTGCACCTCAGCCGGGACGGCGTGCCGGTCGTCATCCACGACGAGACGCTGGAGCGCACCACCACCGGCCACGGCGCGGTGGGTGCGGCCAGCGCGGCGGAGCTGGCGGCGCTGGAGGCGGGGGCGTGGTTCCGGCCGCCGCTGCGCGGCGAGGGCGTGCCCCCACTGGAGGCGGTGCTGGCGCTGCTGGCGCCCTCGCCGCTGGAACTGCACATCGAGCTGAAGACGGGGCGCTGCCCGTACCCCGGCCTGGTGCCCGCCGTGCTGCGGCTTGTCGCGCGGGCCGGGCTCGCGGGCCGCGTCACGCTCTCCTCCTTCAACCACCGCACGCTGCAGGAAGCGCTCGCGCTGGAGCCCCGCCTGCCCTGCGCCGCGCTGCTGCAAGACGTGCTGATCGAGCCGTGGCGCTACGCCCACGAGCACGGCTTCAGCGCCATCCATCCAAACCACCGGCAGGTGGACGCGGCGCTGGTGCAGGCCAGCCACGGGCTGGGCCTGGCCGTGCGCGCCTTCACCGTGGACGACCCGGCGCAGGCGACGCGCCTGCTGGCGCTGGGGGTGGACGGCATCCTCAGCAACGAGCCCGCGCGCCTGCTCCGCCTGCGGGCCGAGCTGGCCGGCGGCACCGTCCCGCGCTAGGCGGCAGGGCCTCACCCCGTCCGGCTGAAGCGCGCTGAGGCCTCCCCCTTACCCCCTCCGAAGGAGGGGGAAAAGTGGCACGGGGCCGTGCCCGTGCGACCGAAACGCGCCAACCGGAGCCCCCTCCTTCGGAGGGGGCGGTCACGCCGCAGGCGTGACGGGGGAGGCCCCCGCCGGCGCGCGGGCCGGGGGATTTGTCGGCTCCCGGCGGGGCGGGTACCCTGGAGGGGCGCAGCGGCCGCGTCCCGCCCGCCCGCGCCACACCCGCACCCCGCCCGCCCCTGCGCACGCCGCGGGCGCGGGGGGCTCCACCGGAGGCATCGTGCGCCTGACCAAGCGCCTGCTCATCAACGGCCGCCCCATCGCGCTGGCCTCGGACTACGTCCGGCTGGAGCTGAGCGAGGTGGGCACGGGCATCTTCGAGGTGCTCGAGGAGCGGCAGCGCCTGGAGCGGGCCCTGCTGGAGCTCTACGTGGGCGTGGGCGACGCGCAGGAGTACCTCGTGCTGACCGGCGCCGTGAACGGGACGCGCCGCCTCGCGCCCGGGCGCGTGCGCATCGACGCCAACGAACTGTGCACGGTGCTGGATCTCAAGCTCGTGCTGAACCTGATGCACTGCACGCCGCGCATGGTGATCGCCAAGATCGAGGAGACGACCGGCCTGCGCTTCCTGCTGCCCGCCGGCGCGGCGTACCTGGACGAGCGGCACGTGCGCTTCCGCAGCTACGGCAACTGCCGCCTGGCCCTGGCCACGCTGGCCAAGGCGTGGGAGCTGGACGACGCGGTCTGGTTCCAGCTCCCCGACGGGCGCATGTACTGGGGCCACTGGGCCGCGGGGCCGTACACGAAGGCGCCGCTGCCCATCGGCTCGGAGCTGATCTCCGAGCGCGACAACGAGCGCCGCACCCTCGTGCTGCCCTACATTCCGGCGTTGCGGCCGGGCATGGTGGTGCAGTCCGACTTCCGCTTCCGCATCGAGAAGCTGGTGTTCAGCGGCGAGACGACGCGGGTGGAGTGGCGGGAGGTGTAGAAAGGCTGTGAAAGACAACGGCTGCGAGGGAGCAAGCCCCCTGTGCCGTTGGCGCCTCGCGCAAGCGTTCGGCGCCGCACCCTTTGTGGATTGGCGCGGCCGCACCGCAGCCGCGCCAATCCTTAATGAGAAAGGGGTGCACAGGTCAGCGCCCCCGCACGCCCATTCGGACTGTAGAGTCCGCAGGCGGCGCGCCGTCAGCGTTGCCCCCACCCTGAATCCGCATCCCCATGCCCCGCGCGCCCTCTCCCCCGGAACAGGTCGACTGGATCGACGAGGCCGGCCGCACGCTGGCCTCCCTGCCCCGCAGCGAGATCCGGCGCCGCAACCTGCTGCACCGCGTCACCGCCACCTTCGTGTTCCATCCCGACGGGCGGGTGTTCGTGCAGCAGCGCAGCCCGGACAAGGACGTCTACCCCGGCCTGCACGACATGTGCGTGGGCGGCACGGTGGTGAGCGGGGAGAGCTACCCGGTCAATGCCTGCCGCGAGATCGGGGAAGAGCTGGGCGTGACGGGCGTGCCGATCTACGAGCTGTTCGGCCACCGCTACCAGGACGCCCATTCGTGCAGCCTGATCCGCGTCTATGCCTGCGTGTACGACGGGTCGATCCGCTTCCAGCCCGAGGAGGTGGTGGGGGGCGGGTGGGAGGACGAAGCGGCGGTGGAGCGGCGCGTGGCCGCGGGGGGCGTCTGCCCGGACAGCACGCAGGGCTGGCGGCGCTACCTGGCCACGCACGGGCGCGGACGCAACTTCGCGCGGGAGGTCGCGCCGGGCCTCGTCCCCATCGACTGCGCAGCCTGCCTCGGCGGGGCCTGAGGCGGCCGCCCGGCAGGATGCGGGGCGGGGAGAGCTCCCGCCCCGCCGACCCGCCCGCTTCATGCTTCCCACTGGACGACGCAGCGCGATTGCATTAAGAATGGGGCGCTTTGCTTGCTGTTCGGGGACAACCCATTCCATACGAGCGGCCCGGCTCGGGACAGCCGGCGCCCGCGCGACTCTGTCTACGTGGGGAGGCAATGAATCTCGTGCTTCGTCGTACCCTCGCGGCTGCCGTGGTCTTGCTGCTGTTGGGCCTGCTGGCGTCCACCGCCCCCGTGCGGGCCCAGGCGCCGGCCACCCCGGCCACTCCGGCCGCCGCCGCACCGGCCGCCCTGGCACCTCCCGCCCCAGCACCCGCCCCGGCGCCGGTGCTGGACACGGGCAACACGGCCTGGATGCTCACGTCCACGGCCCTGGTGCTGATGATGACGATCCCCGGCCTGGCGCTCTTCTACGGCGGCATGGTGCGCCGCAAGAACGTGCTGGCGACCCTGATGCAGAGCTTTGCGATCACCTGCCTGGTGACGGTGCTCTGGATCGTGGCCACCTACAGCCTCGCCTTCTCCGGGGAAGGCCGCTTCGTGGGCAACCTGGACAAGTGGATGCTGATGGGCATCGGGCGCGACACGCTGGCCGCCGGGAACATCCCCGAGACGGTCTTCATGATGTTCCAGATGACCTTCGCCATCATCACGCCCGCCCTCATCACCGGCGCCTTCGCGGATCGCATGAAGTTTTCCGCCATGCTCTGGTTCATGGGCCTGTGGGCGGTCATCGTCTATGCGCCGGTGGCGCACTGGGTGTGGGGCGGGGGGTTCCTCTCCAAGTGGGGCGTGCTGGACTACGCGGGCGGCACGGTGGTGCACATCAATGCCGGCGTGGCCGGTCTCGTGTGCTGCCTCGTGCTGGGTCCACGCAAGGGCTACGGCTCGGTCAACATGTCGCCGCACAACCTGACGCTCTCGGTGATCGGGGCCTCGCTGCTGTGGGTGGGCTGGTTCGGCTTCAACGCCGGCTCCGCCGTGGCCGCGGATGGCCACGCGGGCATGGCCATGACCGTCACGCAGTTCGCCACGGCCGCCGCCGCGCTGAGCTGGATGTTCACGGAGTGGTGGCTGCGCGGCCAGCCCAGCGTGCTGGGGGTCATCTCCGGCGCGGTGGCGGGGCTGGTGGCGATCACGCCCGCCTCGGGCTTCGTGGGCCCCGGCGGCGCGCTGGTCATCGGCATCGTGGCGGGTGCCGGCTGCTATTGGGGCGCCACCTGGCTCAAGCACCGCTTCCACTATGACGACTCCCTGGATGCCTTCGGCGTGCACGGCATCGGCGGCACGCTGGGCGCCCTCCTCACCGGCGTCTTCGCGTCCAAGGCCATCGGCGGCACGCCGGGCCTGATCGAAGGCGCGCCGGGGCAGGTGCTGATCCAGCTCTACGGGGTGCTGTCCACCATCGTCTGGGACGCCGTGCTGACCCTGGTCATCCTCAAGGTGCTGGACTGGACCATCGGCCTGCGCGTGACCGCGGAAGAAGAGGAGCAGGGGCTGGACCTGGTGCTGCACGGGGAATCCGTGTCGTAGCCAGTTGCGGAAAAGGGACGGAATGCGCTCGCGGGAGCGCTGCCCCCGGCCCCCTTGCAGATGCAGCATTTGCGCGGCTGCAACGCAGCCGCGCCATTCCATATGGGGAGCGTGAGGGGGCTTGCTCCCTCGCAGCCTGTGGTCTTTCCGCAACCTCTAACGCGTGAGCAGCGCCGAGAGGGGCACCAGCGTCACGCCGGCGCGGGCCAGCCGCGGCAGGCCGCGCTGCAGCACGCGCAGCGTCTGCGGGTAGGGGTGGCCGATGGCGGCCGCGTGGCCGGCGTGCTGCGCCTGGCGCACGACGCGCTGGAACTCGCGCTCGATGGCCGCCTCGGACGGATCGTTGTCCAGGAACACGTTGCGCTCCAGGTACGCGTAGCCCCACTGGCGCGCCACCCGCTCCGGCACGGGCGTGGCGGAGGTCTTGCTGTTGAAGAAGAACAGGTGGTGCTCGGCCAGCACGGTTTGCACGACCTGCATGCGGTCCGTATCGTAGGTGTACGCCGAGCCCATGTGATTGCTGGCCCCCACGGCGTCCGGCAGCTCGCGCAGGTACTCGCGCACGCGCTGGGCCGTCGCCTCCATGCCCTGGTTCAGCAGCAGCGCCTCGGGTCCCGGGTTCTCGCGCGGGAAGTCGAAGGGCTGCATGGGCATGTGGATGATGTACTCGCCGTGCGCCTGGCGCACCCGCGCGGCCGAGGCGCGGGTGGCCGGCACGGCGGGCAGGATCGAGTAGGTAAGCGGCTGCCCCAGCGCCAGGAAGCGCTCGGTCCACTCCAGGTTGTTGCCCAGATCGTCGATGACGATGGCCAGCCGCACGGCGGCGTGGCCCATTTGTGGATGGCCCCGCTGCGGGCGGCCCTCGTGCCGCGGGGGTTCGGTCGCGCGCGGCGGGCCGAAGACGGCCGCCTCGTCCCTATCGCCCCACGCGGAGCGCGCAGCCGCGGGCGCAGTGCCCTGCCCGGCTTCCTGCGCAGCGTCCTGCCCGGCGTCTTGAACGGCGTCCTGAACGACGCGATCCTGGAGCGGACGCACGATCAGCAGCGCCGTGGTCGCCGTGGGCTGGCCCGTGTGCGCGACGCCGCTCAGCAGGGCCAGCCCCGCGCCCATCAGCAGCAGGCCGATGAAGGCGAGCACACCCTGCGCGGCCACGCGCAGCCGTTTTTCGTCTTCCCGCAGATGCACCCGAATCTCCCCCGCTCGGCTTGCCGGCACAGCCAGGGCCAGTCTAGCCGAACCGGTTGCGAGTTCCAATGGGCGCGCAGGGATGCGCGCCCGTGTATCCGGTGTATCGGCTGACTCCCGGCCGGGCTTGAGCGCGGGCGGGCTTGCTGCGGCGCTGTGCGGCACTGTGCGGTACCGTGCGGCCCCCGCGGCAGCGCACTGTGGCAGCTCACGGTGGCGGCCGGCGTGCGGGGCGCAGCAGATGCCGCTTTACTCCCCGGCCCCCCCTCGGGTTACAATTGAAGGCAGCCGCCGCTCCTTCTGCCCCGCGTTCCGCCGGACACTGCCCATGCTTCCCAGCGCCGCCCGCCCCGACCCAGCCATGGAACGCCTGCGCTGGCCGGAGCGCGCGGGCTTCTACCGGCCGGATTACGGGCGCTGCCTGACGGGCGTCTTCCCCACCCTGTTCCGCCTGCTGGGCCATCCGCTGGCCGAGCCGGCGGACCTGCTGGCGCACCTGCCGCCCGGCTCGCCCCGGCGCGCGCGGCGCGTGCTGCTGCTCTGCCTGGATGCCCTGGGCTACAAGGAGCTGGCGCTCTCGCAGCGCTTCCAGGCGCTCTATCCCCAGCATGGCACCTGGATCACCTCGGTCTTTCCCACCATCACGAGCTGCGCGCTCTCCTCGCTGTACCAGGCGCTCCCGCCCGCGCGGCACGGCATCCCGGGCCACGTCATCTGGAAGGACTTTCCCGGCGCCGTGGTGGACATGCTGCGCATGACCGTGCCGGGCGCCAGCGCGTCGCTGAGCGCCAGCGGCTTCGACGTGAACCGCTGGAAGCGCGAGCCGGGCCTGCTCGATCGCGCCAACGGCGTGCCGCCCGGCTACCAGCTCATGAACCGGCACATCGTCGGCAGCGGCCTGTCCACCCTGATCTACGGCCGCACGCAGCTCGTCGGCTTCATGGCGCCCCTGGAGGGCTTCACCAAGGCCGCCCAGATGCTGCAAGCCATCGAGACGGGCTGGGTGGGCGTGTACCTGGAGGACGTGGATTCCCTCAGCCACGTGCTCACGGGCGACTCCCCGCAGATGGGCCTCGCCCTGCGCCACATCGAGGACTCGCTGGCCTGGATGGCGGCCGCGTTGCCCCCGGCGGTGCGGGAGGAGACTGCGCTGCTGGTGGTGGCCGATCACGGCCAGAGCACCCTCCACTCGCACCTGCCGCTCTATGGCGAGCCGGCGGACTGGCTCAAGGCGCACACGCGCGCCATCGGCAACTCCGGGCGCGTCATGCACGTCTACCTCGACCGCGGCCAGGAGGCGCCCGTGCACGCCTGGCTGCGCGAGCACACGGGCGAGCACGGCCAGGTCTTCACCTTCGACGAGATCAAGGCCCTCACCGGCCCGCCCATGGACGGCGCGGGCGGCGCTGCCGGGGGTGGCGCCGACCCCGCGCACGAGGCCTGGCTGCGCCAATCCCTGGGCGACCTGGTCGTGCTGCTGGACGACGGCTGGAACTGGCGCCGGCGCGACCCGGCCAAGGCCGCCACCCCCTTCGAGAGCCAGCTCGTCTCCCAGCACGGCAGCCTCACCTGGAACGAGGTTTTCGTGCCCTTCCTCTGCGCGCCGCTGGGGGCGCTGGTGGAGGCATAGTCTGTTTCCGCTCGACCTGCTGGCCAGGGGGATGCACCGGAATGATCCGCGAGCTCGATGTCATCGCCTTGGCAGAGGACCTGCCCGAACACGGTCTGAAGGCCGGCGACGTGGGGACCGTCGTGCTCCTGCACGGCGACTCTGGTTTCGAGGTCGAGTTCGTGACGTTCGGTGGCGAGACGGTGGCGGTCGTCACCGTGGACAAGCGCCAGGTGCGTCGGCTCGGCCGCAAGGAAATCCACCACACGCGCGTCCTGGAGACGGCCCCCTGACGGGCGCGCCGTTGGGGGCGCCGCTGGAAACTTAATCCTTGATGGCGCCCATCTGCTCGACGTATAAAGCAATGACGAGGGAACTCGAAAGTTTTCATCCCGTCGAGGCAGAATGGAAAAGGATCGGAGGATTAGAGACTTCGTTCATGGCCTGATAGTTTTCCGAGTGGCCAGCGACGTGGATCGTATTGCATGGAAGTTGATCAACACGCGCGAGTTTCAAAGGCTTCGTCGTATTAGGCAGCTTGGGTTTTCGGAGTTTGTCTATCCGGGCGCTACACACACTCGCTTTTCCCACAGCATTGGCGTCTATCACACCGCAAGGCTCTTGCTTGAGCGCATTAGGCAAATCGCGGGGTCTGTGGACGCGACAAGAGCGCGGGTAGCACTTCTGGCCGCATTACTCCATGACGTCGGTCATGGGCCATTTAGTCATGCCTTCAAGAAGGTGCAAGAGAACATCGGGATTCACGTCGATCACGAAGAATGGTCTTCCAGAATCATCGAAGGAGATACGGAAATCCATGCTGTCCTTGTAGGTGCAGGAGGCTCGGGGCTGGCCAACGAGATAGGTGCGGTCATCAAGGCAGAAGGGCCCCGCGACATATATTCGTCAATCGTTTCAAGTCAATTTGACGCCGATCGGCTCGATTATTTGCGCCGCGATAGATACATGACGGGGACCGGGCTCGGTGGTTTCGATTTCGATTGGCTCCTTGACTGTTTGGTCATCGACAAGCTCACAATGGGTGAAAAGGAAGACTTTGACGATATAACCGGATTGTGTCTGAATCATAAGGGCCTACAAGCAGCCGAAGGCTATCTGCTGTCTCGGTTCCATCTCTATTCACAAGTTTATCTTCATAAGACAACTAGGGCGGCGGAGCAGATCCTTATGGCACTGCTTAAAGAGGCAAGCACCAAGGTCCGGTCTAAAGACCGGAAAGCTTGTCCAATACCATCTGAACATCCTATAGCTAAGTTTCTATCAAGTAGCGATCCAACGGTAAGTGAATATGTTCAACTAGACGACTTTTCGATTTGGGGAGCCGTAAACTTCATGCAATCAAGCTCCGATCCTTACATAGCCGACATGTCGAAGCGGCTTCTAGAGCGGCGTCTCTTTAAGTGCTTTGACGCGGGTGCCGTCGCTGGGAACAGCCCTGGCACTTCGCTGAATCGTCTTAGGCGGGAACTTCAAAAATTGGACGGCACCAAGGATGGCTTGCTATTCGGAAGGACGGTTTTGACGGATAAGACAAGTGTTACGGCGTACGGGGTCCATGATTTCGGAGATCGAGACGTCTTGCAGAACGTCCTAATTCACGCTAATGAAAGTGCAGGTCCGACGGACATTTCGGAGCACTCTGACGTTGTCAAGGCTATCGGGGAAATGAGAGTCGAGCGGCATTACGTGCCAGACGACAAGGGTGTGGCTGCGTTGGAGCGCATTTGGGCGGAGGTGTCAAAATGACTGACCAAATGGACTTGGTCGTTGAGCTTGTGGCGGCAAACGGGGGGGAGATTGTCGGGAAAACCCGGCTCCAAAAGACGGTATACCTGCTTGACGCCTGCGGCCTGGGCAGCGGGTTTGAGTTCGAATATCACAACTACGGCCCGTTTTCCTCTGATCTGGCTTTCGAAACAGATGCCTCGGTGGCTACCGGACTTCTGAAGCCAGAAGAGAGACGGGGATTTCACGAAGTCCCTTATGTCGTTTATCGCACCGACGCGGAGCCCCCGACTCGCATCGGCGCGCTTGATGCCGAGGTCGTACTTGAGAAACTCGGGGTCTTGAAAGGGTATTCGGCAATCGTCTTGGAGTTGGCAGCTACCATCCAGTATTTCAGAGACCTTGGGGACAGCGATAAGATTAACGACCGAGTTCGGCAGTTGAAGCCACTAAAGGCGACGCCGGAACGGTTGCAAAAAGCCTGGGATCTTCTCGACGCTCTGGGCCTCAAGGGAGAACACGCCTAAATCGTGGATTCAATCCCCCGCGCCGCACTGCGCGTGCTAGACTGGTCCACTTTGGCAACCTCGATGGATTGAGGCAGCAATGGTGGATTGGATCCGGATCAAGGGCGCCCGCCAGAACAACCTGAAGAACATCGACGTCTCCATCCCCAAGCAGCGCCTCGTGGTGATCACGGGGCCCTCGGGAGCGGGCAAATCCTCGCTCGCCTTCGACACGCTGTACGCCGAGGGCCACCGCCGCTACATGGAGGCGCTCTCGCCCTCGGCGCGGCAGATCCTGGGCCAGCTCGACAAGCCGGACCTGGACGCGCTGGAGGGGCTGAGCCCGGCCATCGCCGTGGAGCAGCGCTCCAGCACGCCCAATCCGCGCTCCACCGTCGGCACCTCCAGCGACATCTACGACTACCTGCGCCTGCTCTATGCGCGGGTGGGCCATCCCTACTGCTACCAGTGCGGCGCGCCCATCGCCGGGCACACCGTGCAGCAGGTCGTGGACGCCGCCCTGGCACGCGGCAAGAACGGCGCGCGGCTGCTGGTCTGTGCGCCCGTGCACTGGTCGCCCGAGCTGGACTTCCCCGCCCTGCTGGAGAGCTTCCGCCGCGAGGGCTTCGTGCGCGTGCGCATCGACGGCTCCGTGCACGGCATCGACGACGCCCCGGCCCAGCCCGGCACCCCCGCCGGGCTGGAACTGGTGGTGGACCGCCTCGCGCTGGCCGGTGCGGACAAGCAGCGCCTCACCGAGGCGGTGGAGCTGGCCTTCAGCCACGGCGACGGGCTGGTGACGCTGGTGTTCCTCGCCGGATCGGGCGGCGCGGGCGGCGCCAAGGAGCAGGCGCTCACCTACAGCCGCACGCCGCGCTGCACGACCAGCGGGATCACCTATCCCGAGCCGCACCCGAACCTGTTCTCCTTCAACAGCCCCAACGGGGCCTGCCTGGATTGCCACGGGCTGGGCACGCAGCTTTCCGTCTCGCGCGAGCTGGTCGTGCCCGACCCGCACAAGACCCTGGCCGAGGGCGCCATCGCGCCCTGGGAGAAGCGCACCTCGCTGGCCTTCCACCAGACGATCGAGCAGGTCGCCGAGCACTACGGCTTCAGCATCTTCACGCCCTTCGCGCAGCTCGATCCGGCGCACCAGCAGGTGCTGCTCTACGGCTCGGGCACGCGCGAGCTGGAGTTCACCTTCGAGGGCGAGGAGACCAGCTACCGCTACAGCCGCCCCTTCGAGGGCGTGATCGACAACCTGGAGCGGCGCTTCCGCGAGACCGAGTCGGCGGCCGTGCGCGAGGAGGTGCGGCGCTACATGGAGGCGCGCGTCTGCCCCACCTGCGAGGGCCAGCGCCTGCGCCGCGAGAGCCGCCACTACCGCGTGGGCGAGCGCACTAGTGCCGAGGTCACCGCGTTCACGCTGCCCGCCGCGCGGAAGTGGGTGCGCGAGCTGGGGCTGGCGCCCATGGAGCGCGCCATCGCCGGGCAGCTCGTGCACGAGATCGAGCGGCGCCTGGGCTTCCTGATCGAGGTGGGCCTGGACTACCTCTCGCTGGAGCGCGCGATGGACACGCTCTCGACGGGCGAGAGCCAGCGCATCCGGCTCGCCACGCAGATCGGCTCGGCCCTGAGCGGCGTGATCTACGTGCTGGACGAGCCCACCGTGGGCCTGCACCAGCGCGACAGCGAGCGCCTGCTGGCCACCCTGGCCGGCCTGCGCGACGCGGGCAATACGGTGGTCGTGGTGGAGCACGACCGGGACACCATGCTCGCCGCGGACTGGCTGATCGAGATCGGCCCCCATGCGGGCGAGGCCGGCGGCTACCTGGTGGCCGCGGGCACGCGGGAGGAGCTGTGCGCCAACCCGGC
The DNA here is from genome assembly GCA_041477795.1 of bacterium. Classification (GTDB taxonomy): domain Bacteria; phylum SAR324; class SAR324; order SAR324; family JACQKK01; genus DATFMP01. The sequence goes on along the minus strand of JBGOUY010000015.1, from coordinate 15,783 downwards.
GTCCATCACCGGGCAGTACCTGACGGGCAAGCGCGCCATCCCCGTGCCCGCCAAGCGCCGCCGCAGCACCTGGCAGAAGCTGGCGCTGAGCGGCGCCAGCGGCAACAACCTCAAGGACGTGGCGCTGGAGCTGCCGCTCGGCCTGTTCGTGTGCGTGACCGGGCCCTCGGGCTCGGGCAAGAGCACGCTGATCCTGGACACGCTCTATCCCGCCGTGCTGGCGGCGCTGCGCGGAGAGTCGCTGCGCGGCCTGCCGCTCAAGGGGCTCAAGGGCGCCGAGTACCTGGATCGCGTCGTGCACGTGGACCAGAGCCCGATCGGCAAGTCCAGCCGCTCCAACCCGGGCACGTACCTGGGCGTCTTCGAGCAGGTGCGCGAGCAGTTCGCCGCCGTGCCGGAGTCCCGCGCGCGCGGCTACGCCGCGCGCCGCTTCAGCTTCAACGTGGAGGGCGGCCGCTGCGAGGCGTGCCAGGGCGAGGGGCTCAAGCGCATCGAGATGCACTTCCTGCCCGACGTGTTCGTGAAGTGCGACGTGTGCGATGGCGCCCGCTACAATCGCGAAACGCTGGAAATCCGCTACCGCGGCAAGACCATCGCGGACATCCTGGCGCTCACGCTGAGCGAGCTGGAGCAGTTCTTCCGCGCCATTCCGGCCATCCGCAACCGCCTGACGCCCATGCTCGATATCGGGCTGGGCTACCTGCGCCTGGGGCAGCCGGCCAACACCCTCAGCGGCGGCGAGGCGCAGCGGCTCAAGATCGCCCGCGAGCTGGCCCGCAAGGACTCCGTGCGCACGCTCTTCCTGCTGGACGAGCCCACCACCGGCCTGCACTTCGAGGACATCGAGCGGCTGCTGGCCGTGCTGCAGCAACTGGTGCGCAGCGGCAACTCCGTCGTCGTGATCGAGCACAACCTGGAGCTGATCAAGTGTGCCGACTGGGTGATCGACCTGGGGCCGGAGGGGGGCGACCGGGGAGGCGAAATCGTCGTCTCCGGCACCCCGGAAGCCCTGCTGGCGGACTCCGGCCGCTCCCATACCGCGCGCTACCTGGCGCCCTATTTGACAGGGTCCGGCTCCCCCGGCAAAAGAAAGGCAGGCCCGGAAGGAAAGATCCTTGCATGGAGCGGGGACAATCCGTGAACTGCCAGTGTGGGAGGCTATGGTTCTGAAACGGATGGTCGTGCTGGCCGCGCTGCTGGTCGCCGTATCCCAGTCCGCGGCGCTGGCGCAGGAGCGCGGACCGCTGGTCATGCGGGCGGAGTTCGAGTGGACCGCGCTCGGCGTCGTCGCCGGAGTGGCTGTGGGTGCGCTGGTCTGGCTGACCGACCCGGCCAATCCCGGCAACAACCTCGGCGACAGCATCGCCGTCGGCGCGGCGTGGGGCTCCATCCTGGGTGCGGGCTTCGGCCTGTACGTGCTGCAGCGCTCGGCGATCTTCCCGACCGCGGCGGCCCAGAACCCGCTGGACCCGCGCAACCGGATCAGCGCCGATCCGGTGGCCGACCTGAACGGGCAGCCCTACCTGCTGGCGCACCGCGACGCAGCGCAACCGGTGGGACCCGGGTTGCGCGTGCCTGTGTTCAGCCTACACTTCTGAGCGATCCAACGCGCCCCGGCCTCCCGATGCGATTCCTGTCCCCTCTCGCCAAAGCGTTGCTGCTGAGCCTGGTGCTGCCCCTGCTCTGCTACGGGCCGGCCCAGGCGCAGGAACCGCCCAAGCCCGTCATGCAGAACGTGTTCTTCAACGTGATCTGGGGCTCGGCCGTGGGGGCCACGCTGGGCGTGGCGGCGGCGGTGATCGCCTCCTCCAACAAGTCCGCGCCAAGCGACGCGCGCAACTCCACCATCACCGGCGCCACGACCGGCGGCGTGCTGGGCCTGGGGGTAGCGCTGTTCCTGGTGTACCAGGGCATCACCTTCGATCCGGGCAGCAGCACCTTCACCGGCGCCGGGGGCCCGCCGCCTCTGCCGCCCTTGGCGCAGCTCTCCACGCCGCCCTTCATGCTGATCACCTCCCGCGATGATCCCCGCCGCATCACCGGCTTTACCGCCCGTGTGCTCGACCTGAAGTTTTGATGCGGCACACCCCGGCCGGGACGATGGACTCTTCGCCACGCGTTCGCTCTCTGCTGGAAATGGCAGCGATCCGGCTGCTGCAGGGCCTGCTGCGCCCCGTCCCGCTGCGGGCGGCGAGCTGGCTGGGCGCGGGGCTGGGCTGGTTCCTGTTCCACGGCCTGCGCCTGGAGCGGCGCACGACGCTGGAGAGCCTGGCGATCGCCTTTGGCGACCGGCTGGACCCGGCCGCGCGCTGGCGGCTGGCCGCGCGCTGTTACCGGCACTTCGGTTCCCTGATCGCCGAGTTCCTCTGCCTCCCGCGTGTGCCGCGGGACGACCTGAGCCCCTACGTCGTGCTGGACAATCCCGAGCTGCTCGATGCCGCGCTGGCGCAGGGCAAGGGCGCGCTCGTCGTGTCCGGCCACCTGGGCAACTGGGAGCTGCTCAGCATGGGCCTGGCGGCGCACCGGCAGCCCTACGCGGCGTACGTGGGCCGGCAGCACAATGCGCGGGCGGACGACTATATCAACGCCATGCGCGAGCGCATGGGCGTGGGCACGATCTCCAAGCAGGCCGCCATGCGCGGCATGCTGCGCGCGCTCAAGGCGGGCGGGACGCTGGGCATCGCCGCCGACCAGCACTTCAGCCGCAACCGGCACTTCGTGCGCTTCTTCGGGCGGCCGGTCAGCGCGGCGCCCGGGCCGGCCTCGCTGATCCAGCACACCGGCGTGCCGGCGCTGTTCGGGGAGGCGTACAAGGTCGGCCGCTTCCGCTACCGCGTGCGCCTCACGCCGCTGCCCGTCCCGCCGCCCAGCGGCAACGACGAGCTGGACCTGCTGCGCATCACGCAGGCCTTCTTCGACCTGCTGGAAGGCGCCGTGCGCCGGCACCCCGAGCAGTACTTCTGGATGCACCGGCGCTGGCGCGCCCCGCCCCGCGCGGCGGACCTCAGCGAGACCAACCGCGCCTTCCTGCGTGGCGAACCGCCGCCGGGCGCCGCCGGTGCGGCCGCCGCGCCGCGCCGCTCCGTTCCGTGAGCGCCCATGACCGCCCCTCGCGCGCCGATCTTCCTGGATCGCGACGGCACGCTCATCGAGGAAGTGGGCTACCTGCAGCGGCTCGAGCAGATGCGCCTGCTGCCTGGCGTGGCGCCGGCCCTGCGCGCGGCCCGCGCGGCCGGGCATCCCCTGATCGTCGTGACCAACCAATCCGCCGTCGCGCGCGGCCTCATCAGCGCAGCCTTCGCGCAGGAAAGCGGCCGGCACCTGCAGGCGCTGCTGGCGCAGGCGGGCGCGTCGCTGGACGGCTATTTCTACTGCCCCTACCACCCGCAGGGGCGCCCGCCCTACGACCGCGAGCACCCCGATCGCAAGCCCGGCGCCGGCATGCTGTTGCGCGCGGCCCAGGAATTGAATTTGTCACGGGAGGGGCTGCGCGGCGCGTTCATGGTGGGCGACAAGGCCAGCGATCTGGAGACGGGCGCCGAGCTGGGCGTGATTCCCGTGCTCGTGCGCACCGGCTACGGCAGGGAGACCGAAGCCGCGCTGCCGCCGGACTTCCGCGCGCGCGGCGGGCAGGTGTTCGACGACGTGGCGGCGGCGCTGGATTGGATCGTCGCGCAGGGCTGAGGGGGGCAGGGACGGCAGCGGTTGGCCGTGCCTGCCGTATCCCTATGAAACGGAAAGGCATTTCGTTTGCTGGTTTAGATATCGGATAGTAGATATCGCACGGGGAGTGGGCTATACATGAGGCAGTGGGGGCATGGCGGCGATCGCCCCGGAGCGACCCGCCCTGTCCGAGTACCCGCCACTGCCCGTCGGGCAAGGCCGCGCAGACGCGTCCGCTAAGCCAGCGCGCGCGGCGCCCCAGCCGATGCCACCCACCGCCCGCACCGCCGCGCCTCTGCGGCACCGGGACGCGTGCCCTGCCCAGGGACGGGACGGGCGAATCCGGGACATCCAACGGCGCAAGGAAGGGCTACTGCCATGGCGAAGCAACCCGAACCGGCCAGAGCGAAGGGCAAACCCAAGCGCAAGGGCAGCAGCACCCTGATCTGGGGGTTGCTGGGCCTGGTGATCCTGATGGCCGGGGTCGTCTCCGCGCTGTACTACATCAACCGCGAACGCATCCAGACCGACTCGCGGCTCAAGGTCATCAAGGACTTCGTCGCGAAGGTCGACCAGACCATCCAGAAGGGCAGGTCCTCGGTCAGCACCACCATCGAGCAGGGCAAGTCCGCCGCGGGCATCTCCGGCGAGAAGCTGGCCGGGACGGGCGCGCGCAGCGAGCCCGCCCCGGGCGGTGGCCGCACCTACACGGTCAAGGCCGGCGAGAACCTGTGGCACATCGCCCGCGAAAGCGGCCTGGTGGACAATCCCTGGCAGTGGCGCACGATCCTCATCCAGAACCGCGACAAGATCGAGTGGGCCTTCATCAATGACCAGGAGCAGGACTGGAAGGTCATGATCGCCCAGGGCCAGCGGCTCACCGTGAAGCCCGATGGCCAGCCCCGCGCGGAGGTCTCCGGCGAGAAGAAGTACACCTTCCAGCTCGCCTCCATGAACGAGCGCCAGTTCAAGCGCGGCCAGTTCGTCGTGCGCACGCTGATGAAGGACGGCTACTACGCCTACCTCTATCGCCATGAGGACAAGGGCCAGACCTTCTACCGCATCCGCTCGGGCTTTTACGATTCGGAGGCCAAGGCCAAGGCGCTGGGCGCGGAGATCAAGGAGCGCTACGCCAAGCAGAACTTCTTCCCCGAGGCGCTGTGGGTCGTGCAGCCCAGCGCGGCGGAGCAGCGCGGCGAGGGCCTCGTCTTCGGGGCGCTGCTGGCCAATCCGTGGGTGGTGGAGCTGCGCGACCGCGACACGCACGCCGCCGCGCTGAGCGACCTGCACCTCGTGGCCAAGGCGGGCGACTTCTCCTACATCTGGCAGACGAAGAACGAGCTCACCAAGCGCTTCGTGTACCGCGTGCGCATCGGCTTCTTCGGCAGCGAGGACGCCGCCAAGAAGCTGCTGCAGGGCAAGTCGGGCGAGCCCTGGGGCGATGCCAAGACCCTCAAGGTGGACAAGTTCGAGGAGACGCTGCCCGGCCAGCCCATGTTCCTGGGCGAAGCGCGCTCCTAGCAGCGTGCCCGGGTGACTGCGCGCTGCGCGACCCCAAGATGTAGCTGCAGGGGCATAGCATGCTATGCCCCTACTCCGCCGACGCGGCCGCTGCCGCCGCCCTAGCCGCGGTGCCCGCGTGGCTGCCCGCCCGTTCCCCTGCAGCGGAGGAGCCCCTTGCCCGCGGACTCCACGCCCTGGCCCCGTCTCCGTGAGCAGGCCGCTGCCGCGGGGCTGAATCTTGCCTGGGCCGTGCCGCGCGCGGCCATCGATCCGCTCTTTGCCACGCCGGCGCGTCAATCCCGCAGCGCCCGCACGCCCGCGACGCTGCACCCGGGCTACCGCTGCGCGCTCGTGCTGGGCTCCGCCGGGCCGGCGCTCTGGCGCGGGCTGCGGGCCACGCTCGGCGCCGTGCCCGACCCCGCCGCGGACCCCATCGACCGCCACAGCGAGCGCACCGTGGAGACGCTCGCCACGGCGCTGCACGCCACCGATCCCTCGCTCGTCAGCGTGTATCCCTTCCGCCACGCGCGGCAGCTCTTGGGCTTCCCGCGCCTGCTCGGGTCGGCGCCCTGGCTGGAGCGCGCGCCCTTCGGCGTCATCATCGAGCCGCAGGCCGGCCCCTGGTGGGCCCTGCGCGGGGCCCTGCTCACGGTGCTGGCCGTGCCCCCCAGCGCCCCCGCGGGCGAGAGCCCCTGCACCCCCTGCCCCGCGCCGTGCGAGGCGGCCTGCCCGGCCGGCGCGGTGCACAAGAGCGGCTTCGACTGGCGCGCCTGCGCGGACTTCCGCCTGGCGCCGCACTCCCCCTGCCGCAGCACCTGCCTCGCGCGGCTGGCCTGCCCGGTCGGCCCCGCCTTCCGCTACGACGCCGCCGCGATCGCCCACCACTACACCGCCAGCCTGCGCGAGCTGGAGGCCGCGCGCGGTGGCAACCGCTAGCAGATTGGGGAACAACCCCAACCTTGCGAGGGAGCAAGCCCCCTCGCGCACCCCTTTTGAATGTGCGCGGCTGCGTTGCAGCCGCGCACATGCTGGATGTGAAAAAGGTGCAGGGGGCTTGCTCCCTGCCGGGGGTGCGGGGGCAGCGCCCCCGCGTGCCCGCGCCGTCGCTCAGCGCCCCAGGCCGGGGATTTCTTCCAGGTGCGGCAGGGGATCGTCCAGGATGTCGGAGAAGAGGGTCAGCACGCGGAAGGTGAGGCCCCAGATCACGTAGTCGCGGTAGCGGATGGCGGGGTAGAGCATGCGCGTGTGGTTGCGCTCGAGTTCCAGGTGCGTGCTGTTGCCGCCGTCCCACAGGTGTGCGAGGGGCACCCAGTAGGCTGCGGCCACCTCGCCATTGGGCGCAAGCGGCGCGAGGGCTTCGCCCAGATAGTACAGGAACGGCGAGAGCACCATGCCCGTGTCCACGCCGCCCAGGCGCACGGGCATCTCGGAGAGCGGCCCGAGCCGGTGCTCCGCTTGCAGGCGCAGGCCGACCTCCTCCCACGTCTCGCGCTCGGCGACGGCCTGGGGCGTGGGGTCGTCGGCGTGGGCGCGCCCGCCGGGGAAGGCGTAGTGCCCGCTCCACGGATCGCCCTCGCGCTCGGCGCGGCGGATGAAGACGAGGCTCAGCTCGGCGGGCGGGCCGGCCAGGATCATGGCCACCGCGGCGCGGTTGGGCTCCGCCTGGAAGGGCCGGATATGCGGCGTGTGGCGCTGCAGGGCGCGCTGGATTTCGGAGAGCGTAGGCATTGGAACGGCAACTACCTATCCAAGATTGCACAGATTCTTGCGTCATCTGGCAATGCGACACGGATTCACCACAACTTGGGTGGGTACTTGGAATCAGCGGTATCGGCGCGCGGCTTGGGCAGTTCAATCTGTGTCATCTGTGAAATCTGTGGATTGCTGTTGGTTGCTGGCGGCTAGTTGAGCCAGCCCAGTCCGGCAAGCTGTTCCGGCGTGTCCACGTCGTCCAGGTATTCGTCGTCCAGGGTGAGCACCTGGATGCGCTCGGGCGGCTGGGCGGCCAGCACGCCGCGCAGGCCGTCCGGCCAGCTGCCGCGCAGGATCGCCGGCGTCAGGTAGAACGGCAGCCAGAGCGGATGGCCCGTGCGGCCGCGCACGCGCAGCTTCCAGATCACGCCCGGATCGGCGGCCGCCTGCTCGCTGGCGCGCTGCCAGCCCGCCGCGGAGAGGAAGGGCGCATCGACCGGCCACAGCCACAGGCCCGGCTCGTAGGGCCCGGCGCGCAGGGCGGCCCGCAGCGACTCCAGCATGTCCAGCGTGCCGTCCGCCTCCACGATGCGGGGGAAGGGTGGCGGCTGGCGCGCCAGCAGCGCCTCCATGCGCGCGCGGAAGCGCGGATCGGTCACCAGCGTCACGCGCGCCTCGCGCTCCCGGCAGCGCGCCAGGATGCGCTCGAGGAAGGTGCGGCCGTGGTGTTCGGTGAAGGCCTTGGGCCCGCCCATGCGCGTGCCGTGACCGGCGGCCAGCACGACCACGGGCTGCCCCGTGCCGAGTCCCTGGCCGAGCGCTGCGCCGCCGCTCACACGCCCTCCACCACGCGCCGGTAGGCCTTGTCGAAGCCCCGCTCCAGCAGCAGCTCCACCTCCACGCCCAGCTCGGCCTGCAGGCGCCGCAGCACGCGCAGGCGGTCCATGGCCTCGGGCAACGCCGCTTCGGGCAGCGCGGCCTCAGGCAGCGCCGCTTCGGGCAGGGCGCCCGCGCGCTGCGCTTCCGCCTCGGCGCGGTAGCGCAGCAGGCGCGCGAGCAGCAGCTCGAAGCCGAAGCGGGGCGGGCCCGCGGCGCTCATGGGGCCGCCTCCGGCTCGGGCTCTGCTGGCCCCGCCGGCGGCGCGTCGCCCTCCGCGCTCAGGCGCGCCAGCACCGCGAAGTAGTCGGGGTAGGTCTTGGCCACGCAGCCCGGATTCTCGATGACGATGGGCACGTCCCCGCAGGCGGCCAGGGAGAAGGCCATCGCCATGCGGTGATCGTTGTACGTCGCGATGCGGGCCGGGCGGAGCTGCGCGGGCGGGTGCACCACCAGGTGATCCGCGCCGATCTCCGTGCGCGCGCCCAGCTTGCGCAGCTCGGCCGAGACGGCCGCCATGCGATCCGTCTCCTTGACGCGCCAGTTGGCGATGCCGCGCAGGGTGGTCGGCCCGCGCGCGAAGAGCGCCGCCACGGCCAGGGTCATCGCCGCATCGGGCAGGTTCTGCAGGGACGCATCGATGCCGTGCAGCGGGCGCCCGCCCTCCACCTCGATGGCGGCCGGCTCCCAGCGCACGGTGGCGCCCATGCGCTCCAGCACCTCGGCGAAGCGCGCATCGCCCTGCAGGCTGTCCGTGCCGCAGCCCTGCACGCGCACCGTGCCGCCGCAGATGGCCGCGCCGGCCAGGAAGTACGAGGCGGAGGAGGCGTCGCCCTCCACCAGCGCGCGGCCCGGCGAGCGGTAGCGCTGGCCCGCCTGCACGTGGAAGCGCTGCCAGCCGTCCCGCTTGACCCGCACGCCGAAGCGCTCCATCAGCGCGAGGGTCATGGCCACGTAGGGCGCCGAGACGAGCCGATCCACGATGCGCACGGTGACCGGCCGCTGGGCGTAGGGCGCGGCCAGCAGCAGCGCGGTCACGTACTGGCTGCTGGTGCTGCCGCTGATGCCCACCTCGCCGCCGGGCAGCCCGCGCGCGGTGATGCGCAGCGGGGGGTAGCCCTCGCGCTCCAGGCAGGCGATCTCCGCGCCCAGCCCGCGCAGGGCCGTCACCAGGTCCCCGATGGGCCGCTCATGCATGCGCGGCACGCCGCTCAGGGTGTAGTCTCCCGCGCCCAGGGTCAGCACGGCGGTGAGGGGGCGCATGGCCGTGCCCGCATTGCCCAGGAACAGCGCGTGGCTGCCGCCCGGCAGGGGTCCGCCGCGGCCGCTCACGCTCAGGCGGCCCGTGGCGAGCTCGCCCTCCACCGCCACGCCGAGCTGGCGCAGCGCCGCCACCATCACCGCCACGTCCTCGCTGTCCAGCACGTTCTCCAGCGCGGTCGTGCCTTCCGCGAGCGCGCTCAGCAGCAGCACGCGGTTGGACAGGCTCTTGGAGCCGGGCAGCGTCACGGTGCCGGCGAGGCGGCGGATCGGCTGCAGGGTCAGCACGTCAGGGGTCATTGCGCGAGGGGGCGGGTGGGTGGCGTCGAAAAGAGCGGTGCGGCCGGCGGCTTCCTCCAGCCTACCCCGTCCCGGCGCAGCGCGCCACGCCCGCCGCCGGGACCTCTCCCCGCTCCGCTCACGCGGAGCAGCCCCTCCCCCACGTGGGAGGGGCAACAGCCAACAGCGACCTGAGCCCTCGGCTACGCTCGGGACAGGCCCCGGCCCGCTGGCGCGGGCCGCCGACGGATTCCCCCTCTCCCGTGGGAGAGGGGGTCAGGGGGAGCGGTCCCCCGCGCCGCCGGGACCTCTCCCCGCTCCGCTCACGCGGAGCAGCACCTCCCCTACGTGGGAGGAGCAACAGCCAACAGCGACCTCAGCCCGGCGCAGCGCGCCACGCCCGCCGCGAGGGCCCAGCCGCCGCGGCGTGACCCCGCCGGAGACTTGGTGTACGGTGTGCCATCGCTTGGACGGTTCGCATTCCCTGCTCCGCATCGCCCGCGACGCACGCACCCTCCGGCCCGTGCGGCTCGCGAGGGTGGCGATCGCATCACCGCAACCGGTTGCACCGCCTCCGAGGAAGCCACATGTCCGCACGCTACGATCGGTTCCACCGCCGCTCGATCCAGGAGCGGGAAGCCTTCTGGGCCGAGCAGGCCCAGGGCATCTACTGGGAGACGCCCTGGCAGCAGGTGCTGGACTACAGCAAGCCGCCTTTCGCGCGCTGGTTCGTCGGCGGGCGCACCAACACCTGCTTCAACTGCGTGGACCGGCACCTGGCCGCGCGGGGCGACCAGAAGGCGATCGTCTGGATCTCCACCGAGGTCAAGCAGACGCGCACGCTCACCTATCGTGAGCTGCACGAGCAGGTGAACCGCTACGCCGCCGTGATGCAGGAGCAGGGGCTGCAGGCTGGCGACCGCGTCATCATCTACCTGCCCATGATCCCCGAGGCGCTGGTGGCCATGCTGGCCTGCATGCGGCTGGGCGCGATCCACTCGGTGGTCTTCGGCGGCTTCGCCCCGCACAACCTGGCGGCCCGCATCGACGACGCCAAGCCGCGCCTGCTCATCACCGCCGATGCGGGCATGCGCGCGGGCAAGGCGGTGCAGTACAAGCCGCTCGTGGACCGCGCCTTGGCCGATGCCAAGTTCCCGCCCGAGCACGTGCTGATCATCGACCGCGGGCTGGACAAGGACCTCAAGTGGCAGAAGGGCCGCGACCTGGACCTGCTCAAGCTGGCCGCCGCCAAGAAGGGGGCGCAGGTGCCGCCGGTCTGGGTGGAGAGCACGCAGCCCTCCTACATCCTCTACACCTCCGGCACCACGGGCGTGCCCAAGGGCGTGCAGCGCGACACGGGCGGGCACATCGTGGCCCTCAACGCCTCCATGAAGCACATCTACGGCTGCAAGCCCGGCGAGACCTACTGGGCCACGTCGGACATCGGCTGGGTGGTGGGGCACTCGTACATCGTCTATGCCCCGCTGCTCTACGGCATGACGACGGTCGTCTACGAGGGCACGCCCATCAACCCGGACCCGGGCATCTGGTGGCGCATCGTGGCCGAGCAGAAGGTCAACGTGATGTTCTCCGCGCCCACGGCCGTGCGCGTGCTGCGCCGGCAGGACCCCAAGTGGCTCAAGGAGGCGGACGTCAGCTCGCTGCGCACGCTGTTCCTGGCGGGCGAGCCCCTCGACGCGCCCACCTATGAGTGGGTGCACGACAACCTGCGCGTGGACGTGATCGACCACTACTGGCAGACCGAGTCGGGCTGGCCGATCCTGGCCAACTGCGTGGGCGTCGAGCAGGAGCCGGTCAAGCCCGGCTCGCCCACCTTCCCCGTCTACGGCTGGGACCTGGCGGTGGTGGAGCACGGCACGGGCAAGGTCATGCCGCCCGGCGAGCGCGGCGTGCTGGTGGCGCGGCCGCCCCTGCCGCCCGGCGCCCTTTCCACCGTATGGGGCGATGACGAGCGCTTCGTGCAGTCCTACTTCAGCCACTTCCCCGAGCTGCTCTACTACACGGGCGACTACGCCATCCGGGACGCCGACCAATACTACTTCGTGCTGGGCCGCGCGGACGAGGTGATCAACGTGGCCGGGCACCGCCTGGGCACGCGCGAGATCGAGGAGGCCATCAGCGGCCACCCCGCCATCGCCGAGGCCGCGGCCGTGGGCGTCAAGGACGAGCTGAAGGGCCAGGCCATCGTGGCCATCGTCGTGCTCAAGGCGGGCGTGACCCTGACCGCGGCGGAGGTGGAGGCGGCCGTCAAGAAGCAGGTGGACGACCAGGTGGGCGCCATCGCCCGCCCGCGCGAGGTGGACATCGTGGCGGGCCTGCCCAAGACCCGCTCGGGCAAGGTGATCCGCCGCGCCATCACGGCCATGGCCGAAGGGCGCGACGCGGGCGACCTGTCCACGCTCGAGGACGAGACCACCATCGAAGGCATCCAGAAGGCGGTCGGCTCCGAGGGGGCCTCGTAGCGCAGCGGGTCGGCCTGGCTTGTCCGCCGCGGCAGCGGCGAAAGCGATGCCCGCCGTGCCTTCCCGGCCGGTGTCGCCTTTAGTCCAGGCCGCGGCTCCTCCGCCATCTGCGGGCGGGGCCTGCGCCCGCCGGCGGGCCATGCTAGACTGGTCCCAGCAGGCGGGGGAAGCGGCAGGAATTCGAACGCGCGCCGTCGCGGCGCGCATGACCGGTTGCGATGAAGCCATCCAAGCGTGGACGTCACCCCCCGCCGTCCCGCGAAGCTCCCATCCTTGGCATCGCCCTGGGCAGCGGCTCGGCCCGCGGCTGGGCGCACATCGGCGTGCTGCAGGCGCTGGGCGAGCTGGGCATCACCCCGCAGATCGTGTGCGGCACCTCCATGGGGGCCCTGGTGGGCGCGGCCTACGTGGCCGGCAACCTGGACGGCCTGGAGCAGTGGGCGCTGCGGCTGCGCCGGCCCGGCATCTTCCGCCTGATCGACTGGCGCATCTCGGGTCGCGGCCTGGTGCAGGGCAGCCGCCTGATGGAATCGCTCGCCCGCTACATCCCGGACGTGGACGTGGCTGCGCTGCCGCGGCCCTTCGCCGCCGTGGCCACCGACCTGGGCTCGGGCCGCGAGGTGTGGCTGCGCGAGGGCCGCCTGCTGGACGTGGTGCGGGCCTCCATCGCCGTGCCCGGGCTGTTCACGCCCGCGCAGCAGGGCGGGCGCTGGCTGGTCGATGGCGGGCTGGTGAACCCCGTGCCGGTCTCCCTGTGCCGGGCGCTGGGCGCGACCCTGGTGATCGGGGTGAATCCCTTCGGGGATCGCATGAATCGCTTCAACGCCCGCAATGGCGCGGGCCTCGACGCCCTGCACGGGGGCGAGCCGGACGTCGAGCCCAGTCTTGTGCTCGGCGGGGCCGTGCCGCCGCGCCGGCGCCTGCGCCTGCCCCTGCGGCGCAAGTCGCCCGCCCGCCCGCCCGCGGACAAGGGCCCCAGCATGATCGAGGTGGTCGTGGGGGCCCTCAACGTGATGCAGGACCGCATCACGCGCAGCCGCATGGCCGGCGACCCGCCGGACGTGCTGCTGGCGCCCCGCATCTCCCACATCAGCCTGCTCGAGTTCGACCGCGCGGAAGAGGCCATCGCCGAAGGCCGCGCCTGCGTGCAGCGCATGCTGCCCGCCCTGCAGGACGTCGTCGGACTCTAGCGAGGCGCGGCGCGATCCCGCTCCGGGAGCGCTCCGCCCGCCCATCGGCCATGAAGATCCTCGTCATCAACTGCGGCAGCTCCTCCCTCAAGTTCCAGCTCCGTGAGATTGAGGCGAACGCCGCCCGCTCGGGCGAGGGGCGCCTGCTGGGCGGCGGGCTGATCCAGGGCATCGGCGGCGCGGCGGAGGTCACGCTGCGGCGGCCAGGGGCGGCGCCCGAGCGCCTGCGCGCCGAGACGCCGGACTATGCGGCCGCCGTGCGCATCGCGCTGGACTGGCTGGCGCGCGGCGGGCTGGTGCGTCTGGACACCGTGGACGACGCTGTGGGCGGCACGGCGGGCGGCACGGCGGGCGGCCCGGCCGGGGCCATCGCCGCGGTGGGGCACCGCTTCGTGCACGGCGGCGAGCGCTTCCACGAGCCGGTGCGCATCGATGCGGCCGTGCGGGAAGCGCTGCACGCGCTGGAGGTGCTGGCGCCGCTGCACAACCGGCCCTCCCTGGCCGGCGTGAATGCGGTGCAGGCGGTGCTGGGCGAGGCCACGCCCCAGGTGGCCGTCTTCGATACGGCCTTCCACCACGGCCTGCCGGAGGTGGCGCGCACCTACGGCCTGCCCCACGCGCTGGCGGCACGGCACGGCATCCGCCGCTTCGGCTTCCACGGCACCTCCTGCCGCTCCGTGCTGGAACAGTACGGCGAGCAGCCCGGCGCCCGGCCCGCCGGGCGCGTGATCGTGCTGCACCTGGGCAGCGGCGCGTCGGCCACGGCGGTGCAGGGCGGGCGCTCGGTGGAGACCTCCATGGGCTTCACGCCCCTGGAGGGCCTGCTGATGGGCACCCGCTGCGGTGACCTGGACCCGGCCCTGCCCGCCTTCCTGGCGCGCCAGGAGGGCCTGTCCCTGGAGGCCGTGGAGGTGCTGCTCAACGAACAGAGCGGGCTCAAGGGCGTCTCGGGGCAGAGCAACGACCTGCGCGTGCTGCTGGAGCACGAGGCCGCCGACCCCCGCGCGCGGCTGGCCATCGAGCTGTTCTGCTACCGCATCCGCAAGTATATCGGCGCCTACCTGGCCGTGCTGCAGGGCGCGGACGCCATCCTGTTCACCGGCGGTGTGGGGGAGCATGCGCCGGACATCCGTGCGCGGGTCTGCGGGCCGTTCGACTGGTGCGGCCTGCGCCTGGATGCCGCGCGCAACGATACCGCGCGGGGCGATGCGCCCCGCTGCATCAGCGATCCGGGTGGGGCCATTCAGGCCTACGTGGTCCCGAGCGACGAGGAACGGATCATCGCCTGGGATACCGCCCGCTGCCTGGGCCGCCCACCCCCCAACCCCTAGCGCGAGCCGCAAAGGAGGCTCCGATGTCTCCGGCACTCTCCAAGCAGGAACTGCAAGCGATGCACGCCTATTGGCGCGCCGCCAACTACCTCTCGGTCGGGCAGATCTACCTGCTCGACAACCCGCTCTTGCGCGAGCCGCTCAAGCTGGAGCACATCAAGCCGCGCCTGCTGGGCCACTGGGGCACGACGCCCGGGCTGAACTTCATCTACGTGCACCTGAACCGCATCATCAAGAAGCACGACCTGAGCGTGATCTACATCGCCGGGCCGGGCCACGGCGGGCCGGGCCTGGTGGCCAATACGTACCTGGAAGGCACCTACAGCGAGGTCTACAACACCATCACCCAGGACGAGGAGGGGCTGCGCAAGCTCTTCAAGCAGTTCTCCTTCCCGGGTGGCATCCCCAGCCACGTGGCGCCGGAGACGCCCGGCTCCATCCATGAGGGCGGCGAGCTGGGCTACGCGGTCTCCCACGCCTACGGCGCCGCCTTCGACAATCCCGATCTGATCGTCGCCTGCGTGGTGGGCGACGGCGAGGCGGAGACGGGCCCGATGGCCACCTCCTGGCACTCCAACAAGTTCCTCAACCCGGCCACGGACGGCGCGGTGCTGCCGATCCTGCACCTGAACGGCTACAAGATCGCCAACCCCACCGTGCTGGCGCGCATCCCGCACGAGGAACTGGAAAGCCTGTTCGTCGGCTACGGCTACCATCCCTACTTCGTGGAGGGCGAGGAGCCCGAGGCCATGCACGAGCGGATGGCGAGCACCCTGGATGCCGTGTTCGCCGAGATCGCCTCCATCCAGACCGCCGCCCGCGCCGCCAAGGCCAATGGCGGCGTGACCCGGCCGCGCTGGCCCATGATCGTCCTGCGCTCGCCCAAGGGCTGGACGGGACCCAAGGAGGTGGACGGCAAGAAGACCGAAGGCTCCTGGCGCTCGCACCAGGTGCCGTTGTCCGAGCTGGCGGAAAAGCCCGCGCACATCAAGGTGCTCGAGCAGTGGATGCGGAGCTACAAGCCCGAGGAGCTGTTCGACAAGAACGGCCGCCTCAAGCCCGCGCTGGCCGAGCTGGCCCCGCGCGGGACGCGCCGCATGAGCGCCAACCCGCACGCCAACGGCGGCACGCTGCTGCGCGACCTGCGCCTGCCGGACTACCGCAAGTATGCCGTGGCCGTGCCCAAGCCCGGCACGGTGACCGCGGAAGCCACGCGCGTGATGGGGGACTTCCTGCGCGACGTGATGAAGATGAACATGGACCTGCGCAACTTCCGCATCTTCGGCCCGGACGAGACCGCCTCCAACCGCCTGGGCGGGGTGCTGGACGTGACGCCGCGCACCTGGCTGGCCGAGCTGCTGCCCACGGACGATCACCTGGGGCCCGAGGGCCGCGTGATGGAGATCCTTAGCGAGCACACCTGCCAGGGCTGGCTGGAGGGCTACCTGCTGACGGGGCGTCACGGCTTCTTCTCCTGCTACGAGGCTTTCATTCACATCATCGATT
>JBGOUY010000187.1:0-8815 GCA_041477795.1 bacterium | reverse complement strand
TCCCCCCGCGCCCTGGCCCGCCCGCCGCGCCGGCCGCCTGGCCGGCCGCCGCGCCGCCCGCCAGCCGCTGCCCGCCCCGGCCTCAGCGCCCGGCCGCGCTGCCGCGAGCGCAGGCCGGCCGCCGCAGCGGCCTATCCCCAAGCCGCGCATTGCAATTTCCCCGCGAATGCGGTCTTGCATTGGGGAATATCGAGCAGGCTGCCTGTGTTGACCGCAGCAGGGAGACGTTTGCTCCGCTTGTCCACCGACCCCAAGGAGAGAGGATTCACATGAGTTCCATGCGTTTGACGATTGC
Organism: bacterium; assembly: GCA_041477795.1. Taxonomy (GTDB): domain Bacteria; phylum SAR324; class SAR324; order SAR324; family JACQKK01; genus DATFMP01. The sequence continues at coordinate 8,520 of JBGOUY010000187.1, read as the reverse complement.
CCTGACCGTGCTCGGGGCCTTCTGCCTGCTGCCCTTCGGCAGCGCCTTCGCCGCGCAGCCGGCCCAGCCCCGCGACAGCAAGATCGGCCAGGTGCTGGCGGATGCCCAAGGCATGACGCTGTACACGTTCGACAAGGATGCCCCCGGTGTCTCCAACTGCACCGGAAAATGCGCGGAGAATTGGCCGCCCCTCATGGCCAACGATGCCGCGCAGCCCGAAGGCGACTTCTCGCTGGTGACGCGCCCTGAAGGCACGAAGCAGTGGGCGTACAAGGGCAAGCCCCTCTACACGTGGAAAAAGGATGCCGCGCCCGGCGATGTCACTGGCGATGATGTGAACCACGTCTGGCACGTTGTCCGGCCATAGCGTCTTCTGGAGCAGTAACCGCGGCCCTGCGCCCGGTTCCCCTCGCCAGGGGTGCCCCGCCGCACCCCTGGTGATCTTTCCACCCCGATCGTCCGCCACGTTCTTGCAGGATTTCCCGCATTTCCGAACGCGTGCGCGGCAGGGAGCCACCCGTTGCGCTTGTCCACCTCCACCAAGGAGAGAGGATTCACATGAGTTCCATCCGTTTGACGATCACGCTGACCGTGCTCGGGGCGTTCTGCCTGCTGCCCCTGGCCAGCGCCTTCGCCCAGAGCGACGACGCGTACATCAAGTACCGCCAGAGGCTGATGCGGTCGCAGATCGCGAATATCGGTGCCATTTTCGAAATCCTCAAGTCAGGGCTGCCGTACAAGCAGAATATCGCCGGGCATGCCGAGTCCATCCTAGCCACGACCAAGTTGATCTCCGTCGCGTTCGAGAAGCAGGTCACGGAGGGGATGACCGACGCCGAGCCGACGATCTGGAAGAAAATGAACGAGTTTAAGGAGTATGAGAAGAAGGTGGAGATGGCCAGCGTCGAACTGGAGAAAGTTTCCAAGGCGGGTGGTGACGTCGCTGCAGCGGCCAAGGCTCTGGACAATGCCTGCAATGATTGCCACGAAGAGTTCCGCAAGCCCGAAGGAGAGTCGTACAAGAATAAGAAGAAGTAACCGCGGCCCTGCGCCCGGTTCCCCTCGCCAGGGGTGCCCCGCCGCACCCCTGGCGATCCTTCCACCCCGATCGTCCGCCACGTCCTTGCAGGATTTTCCGCATTTCCGAACGCGCGCGCGGCAGGGCCTGACCGTCCTGTGCGCCCTGCTGGCACTGGCCGCCCCGGCGCTGGGGCAGACCGGCGGCGCCAGCGGCGAGGGCGGCGCCTCCGCGGTCGCTCCCGGCGCTATGGGCACCCCGAGCGGCGCGCCCGCTGCGGAGGCGCTGCGCCGCGGCGAGTATATCTACCGCGCCGCCGGCGGCTGCGGCTGCCACACCGATTACAAGGGCAAGGGCGAGCCCCTGGCCGGCGGGCGGCCGCTCAAGACGCCCTTCGGCACCTTCTACAGCACCAACCTCACGCCCGACCCGGAGACGGGCCTGGGCCGCTGGAGCGAAGTGGACTTCGTCCGCGCCATGCGCGAGGGCGTGGGCCCGCAGGGGCAGCACTACTTTCCGGTCTTCCCGTACACGTCCTTCACGCGCATGAACGACGGCGACCTGGCCGACCTGTGGGCCTACCTGCGCGCGCAGCCGGCGCTGCACCAGCCCAACAAGCCCCACGCCGTGTGGCCGCCCTTCGGCTGGCGCATCGGCGTGCCGGTCTGGAAGCGGTTGTTCTTCCGCCCCGGGCGCTTCCAGCCCGATCCGCAGCGCCCGGCCGCCTGGAACCGCGGCGCCTACCTGGCCAGCGCCGTGGCGCACTGCAGCGAGTGCCACACCCCGCGCAACCTGCTGGGCGGGCTCAAAGCCGACCGGCTCTTCGCCGGCTCGCTGGATGGCCCGGAGGGCGCGCTGGCCCCCAACATCACGCCGGACGACGAAACCGGCATCGGCAAGTGGAGCGCCAAGGATCTGGAGTGGCTCCTCGAGACCGGGTTCAAGCCGGACGACGACGACGTGCAGGGGCTGATGCGCGAAGTCATCGAGCACGGCTTCGGCAAGCTCGGCGCGGAGGACCGGCAAGCCATCGCCGAGTACGTGCGCTCCGTGCCGGCCATCCGCAACAAGCTGGTGGCGCCCAAGAAGAAGTAGCGGCGCGGGGTGCGCTCCCCCGCCCCGCGCGGGGGCCACCGGCCGCGCCTACGCCAGCGCTTTGGGCCGCACCTGGCGCAGTTTGGGCAGCAGCTCGCTGGAGATCATGCGCATGCTGTGCAGGGCGTGGCTGATGGGCATGCCGATGAAGTGCGTGCGGAAGACGAAGTGCGTCACGCCCAGCTCCTCCCAGTAGGGCCGCAGCTGCTCGTAGCACTCCTCCGGCGAGCCGATCACGAAGCGCTCCTTGGCCAGTTCCTCGAAGGGCTGGTCCAGCTTCTCGTCGGCCGGCATGGCCTTCTCCTGGCCCCACGCGGCGTAGAGGCGGTACTTTTCCGCCAGGTACGGGCCGACCATCGCCAGCGCCTCGCGCCGGTTGCGGCCGCAGAAGATCTCCTTGCGGCAGGGCACTTCGGCCGGCATGGGCAGGCCACTGGCGCGGCGCTCCGCCACGAACAGGCCCATCTGGCGCCGGTTGGTTTCCAGCGTGGCGTGGGGATTGATGTACCAGCAGTCCCCCAGGCGCGCCGCGCGGCGCACGGCATTGTCGTGGTTGGCCGCGAACCAGATCGGCGGGTGCGGGCGCTGCACGGGCAGCAGCTTCAGGCGCACCTGGTCCAGCCGCCCCCACGGCCCTTCGGCGCTCACCGTCGCGCCGCTCCAGAGCCGCTTGATCAGCGCCAGGTACTCCTCGAAGCGCTGGACGCGCTGGCCCTTGGGCACGTTGAAGGCGTCGAACTCCAGGTCGCGGTAGCCCAGCCCGATGCCGAAGATGAGCCGGCCCCGCGCGATGATGTCCAGCGTGGCCATCGTCTCGGCGGTGTAGACCGGGTTGTGCAGGTTCAGCAGGAAGATCGCCACGCCCAGGGCCAGCTCGCCCGCCTCGGCCTGCAGCCGCGCCAGCAGCGGCACCTGCTGCAGCATGATCGCGTTGCCCTCCGGCAGGTAGTGCTGGGAGATCAGCACGCTGTCCCAGCCCCTGTCCCGCGCGTGGCGCACCATCAGGTACTGCTCCTCCAGCGCGGAGACCGGGTCGTCGTCCGGGCGGAACTGGTTGTTGAGGATGATGCCGATCTTGAGTCCCATGGCGCTCCTGGAGGGTAGGGTGGCGGGCCCGTGTGGGCGCCTGGCGCGCCCAGTCCGCTTCCCTACCACGGCCGCGGGCCCGCGGTCATGCCCGGCGCCCGGCCGGCAGCCCCGCACGGCGCGTCGCACAGCCGCCCCCGCCGATGCTACAGTGGAAGGAGGCCGGCAGCGACGCCCGCCGCACCTCACAATCGCCGGACACGACAAGGACGAGGGGATGGCGCAAGGATCGCGGGGGAGCCGCTGGGAGCACTTCGAGCACGCGGCGGACATCGGCATCCGCGGTTGCGGCCCCACCCGCTCCGCGGCCTTCGAGCAGGCCGGCCTGGCCCTCACGGCCGTGCTGGTCGACCCTAGCAGCGTCAAGCCCACCGTGCGCGTGCCCATCGTCTGCGAGGCCCCGGACGACGAGCTGCTGCTGGTGGACTGGCTCAATGCGCTGATCTACGAGATGGACGTGCGGCGCATGGTCTTCGCGCGCTACGCCGTGCACATGGACGAGGATTGGCCGACGGGCCGCCGCATGGAAGGCGAAGCCTGGGGCGAGCCGCTCGCGTCCCTGGCCGAAATTCCGGCCGTGGAGGTCAAGGGCGCCACGTACACCGCCCTGCGCGTGGAGCGGGAGGACCACACCTGGGTCGCCCAGTGCGTGGTGGACGTGTAGGCGCCGCTGCCACGGCAGGCTGACGCGCGCGCCGCGCGGCTGGCTGCGGGCCCCTGGCCGGCCGGCCCCGTTGTTCCGGAGGGAGTCCCATGGATCCGTCGCGCTTCACGCAGGTCTCGCCGCACGAGTGGCGGGTGGAGCCGCAGGGGCGCATGCGCGTGCCGGCCGTGATCTTCGCGGACGAGGCCCTGCTGCGCGAGATGGACGAGAAGGTCTACGAGCAGGTGACCAACGTGGCGGCGCTGCCGGGCATCGTCGTGGCGTCCTACGCCATGCCGGACGCGCACTGGGGTTACGGCTTCCCCATCGGCGGGGTGGCGGCCTTCGACGCGGCGCAGGGCGGGGTGGTCTCCGCCGGGGGCGTGGGCTTCGACATCTCCTGCGGCGTGCGCACGCTGCGCACGGGGCTGACGCTGGAGGACGTGCTGGCCGTGCAGGAGCGCCTCGCGGACGCGCTCTACGCCCGCATCCCGGCCGGCGTGGGCAGCCGCGGGCAGATCGTGCTGGACGAGCGGGAGATGTCCGCCATGCTGGCCGGCGGCGCGCGCTGGGCGCTGGGGCGCGGCTGGGGCGAGCGGGCGGACCTGGAGCGCACCGAGGAGCGCGGCTGCATGGCCGGCGCGGACACCTCGCAGGTCTCCCCCCGCGCCCGCGAGCGCCAGAAGGCCGAGATGGGCACGCTGGGCTCGGGCAACCACTACCTGGAGGTGCAGGCGGTGGCGGAGCTCTTCGACGCGCGCATCGCCGCCGGCTTCGGCCTGCGGGTGGGCGACGTGGTGGTGAGCATCCACTGCGGCTCGCGCGGCCTGGGGCACCAGATCGGCACGGAGTTCCTGCGCAGCATGGCCGTCGCCGCGGCGGAGCACGGCATCGCGCTGCCCGAGCGCGAGCTGGCCTGCGCCCCCCTGCGCTCGGCGGTGGGCGAGGCGTACCTGGGCGCCATGCGCGCGGGCATCAATTGCGCCCTGGCCAACCGGCAGATCCTCACGCACCTGACGCGCGAGGTCTTCGCGCGCGTGCTGCCGCGTGCCGCGCTGGAGGTGCTCTACGACGTCTCCCACAACACCTGCAAGCTGGAGCGGCACACCGTGGACGGCACGCCGCGCGAGCTGTTCGTGCATCGCAAGGGCGCCACGCGCGCCTTCGGCCCCGGCCACGCGGAGCTGCCCGCGGACTTGCAGCCCTTCGGCCAGCCGGTGCTGATCGGCGGCAGCATGGGCACCGCCTCCTACGTGCTGGCCGGCACGACGCAGGCCGAGGCGCTGAGCTTCTCATCCTCCTGCCACGGCGCCGGGCGCCGCATGAGCCGCCGCCAGGCCAGCAAGACCTGGCACGGACGTGCGGTGGTGGACGATCTGGCCCAGCGCGGCATCCTCATTCGCAGCCAGTCCCCGCGCGGCGTGGCCGAGGAAGCGCCCGGGGCCTACAAGGACGTCGGCGCCGTGGTGGACGCCGCCCACCACGCCGGCCTGTCGGCCAAGGTGGCCCGCCTCACGCCCGTCATCTGCGTCAAGGGCTGAACGGCGCCGGAGGAGGAAGGCGCTGCCGCCCTCCTCCAGACCCCCACCCTTCGACTGCGCTCAGCCAGGCCCTCCGGCGGGGCCAGAGCCGTTGGCGCTTCGGGCAAGCCCTCAGCGCTGGCCCCAGCACCCCCTTCACGCGGCACAAGCGGAGGTGGAACCCACACGAGGTTGCATCCGCTCCGGATCAGGCGCCGGCGGCGGCCGTGGCGGCGAGCTGCTTGCGGTACGCCGCCATGTCCAGCGACTTCACGCGCGCCACGCCCGTGTCGATGGCGGCCTGCGCCACGGCGGGCGCGACCTTGAGCAGCACGCGCGGATCGAAGGGCGTGGGAATGAGGTAGTCGCGCCCGAACTTCATGGACGGCACGCCGTAGGCCTTCAGCACCTCGTCCGGCGTATCCTCCCGCGCCAGTTGCGCCAGGGCCTGGCAGGCGGCCATCTTCATCGCCTCGTTGATCTCCCGCGCCCGCACGTCCAGGGCGCCGCGGAAGATGAACGGGAAGGCCAGCACGTTGTTCACCTGGTTGGGGAAGTCCGAGCGCCCGGTGGCGATCAGGGCGTCGGGGCGCGTCTGGCGGGCCAGAGGGTAGGCGATTTCCGGGTTCGGATTGGCCAGCGCGAACACGACGGGGTCGCGCCCCATGGTCTTCAGCATCGCGGGCGTGAGGATGTTGGGCTGCGAGAGGCCGATGAACACGTCCGCGCCCTTGACCGCGTCGGCCAGGGTGCGCGCCTGCGTATCGGCCGCAAAGAGCGCCTTGTTGGGCTCCATCTTCTTGTCGCGGCCCTGGTAGATCACGCCGCGGCTGTCCGTCATCAGGATGTGGCTGCGCTGCACGCCCAGCGTCAGATAGAACTTGGCGGTGGCGATGCCCGCCGCGCCCGCGCCGGCGAAGACCACGCGCACGTCCTCGGGGCGCTTGCCGGCCAGCTCCAGCGCGTTGAGCAGCGCGGCGCCGGTGATGATGGCCGTGCCGTGCTGGTCGTCGTGGAAGACCGGGATGTCCATCAGGCGCTTCAGCTCGGACTCGATGTAGAAGCACTCCGGCGCCTTGATGTCCTCCAGGTTGATCCCGCCGAACGTGGGCCCCAGCGTCTTGACCACCTCGACGAACTTGACCGGGTCGGTCTCCGCCACCTCCAGATCGAACACGTTGATGTTGGCGAAGATCTTGAAGAGCAGTCCCTTGCCCTCCATCACGGGCTTGGCGGCCTGGGCCCCGATGTTGCCCAGCCCCAGCACGGCCGTGCCGTTGGAGATGACGCCGACCAGGTTGCCTTTGATCGTGTAGTCGTAGGCGAGCGCGGCGTCCTTGGCGATGTCCAGGCAGGGCGTCGCGACCCCCGGCGAATAGGCGAGCGTGAGGTCGTGTTGCGTGGCGTGGGGCTTGGTGGCCCGCACTTCGATCTTGCCCGGTCTGGGCAGGCGATGGTAGTCCAGCGCCTCCTTATCCAGCTTTGCCAACATAGCCGGGACTCCCCTCATAGTCCGGCGCCGCGAGCACACCCGTCGCCGGTACATGCACCCCAACCTGCGCACGATAATGACTGATAGTACGCTTTCGCCGCGAGGACGGCACGGGGAAAAGCAGCCGCCGGCGCTCCACCGGCGCACCCGGCCGGCCGGCATGCAATTGGCCAGTCGGACGGCCGCGCGGCCCCGGCTAGATCACGCCTTCCTCGGCCTCGACCACGCTGAGCGCGGTCATGTTGACCACGTCCTGCACGAGGGATTCCTGCGAGAGCACGCCGATGGGCTGGCGCATCCCGGTGAGGATGGGGCCGATGATCTCGCCCTCGCTCAGCTCGGAGAGCAGGCGATAGCCGATGTTGGCGGCGTGCAGGTTGGGGAAGATCAGCACGTTGGCCGCGCCGTGCAGGTCGGAGAAGGGATAGTGCTGCTGGCGCAGCGCGGGATTGACCGCGTAGTGCGCCTGCATCTCCCCGTCCACCATCAGCCCGGGCTCGCGCTGGCGCACGAGCTTGAGCGCTTCGCCGATGCGCTCCAGGTCCGGATTGCGCACCGAGCCGAAGTTCGAATAGGAGAGGAAGGCCACCTTGGGCACCTGCCCGAAGAAGCGCGCGGCCTGGGCCGTGTTGATGGCGATGTCGGCGAGCACGGCGGGCGCCGGGTTCATGTTGACGGTCGTGTCCGCCAGGAACAGCGTGCGGTCGCGGTACAGCATGATGTAGAAGCCGGCCACGCTCTGCACGCCGTCGCGGATGCCCACGATCTCCAGCGCGGGGCGGATGATCTCCGGGTAGGTGCGCGTGATGCCGCCCACGAAGCTGTCCGCGTGCCCCGTGCGCACCATCATCAGCGCGAACTCCACCGGGCGCTCCATGATCAGGCGCGCCTGGTTCTCGAGGAGCCCCTTGCGCTTGCGCGCATCGTAGAGCTCATCGCTGAAGCCGCGCAGCAGCGGCGATTGACGGTTGTCCAGGATCTCCACGCTCTCCAGCGACACGCGCAGCTCCTCGGCCCGCTCGCGGATGCGCTTGTCGTCGCCGATCAGGATCGGGCTGGCGATGCGCTCCTGCGTGATGAGCTGGCACGCGCGCAGGATGGTCTCGTTGCGCGATTCGGGGAAGACCACGCGCTTCTTTTCCGAGCGCCGGGCGCGCCGCATGATGCGCCGGGCGGTCTCCTGCGTCACGCTCTGGCTGGAGGCGAGGCGGTCGCGGTAGGCGTCCAGGTCCAGGCTCTTGATGCGGGCCACGCCCGAATCGATCGCGGCCTGGGCCACGGCCGGCGCCACGTACAGCAGCACGCGCGGGTCGAAGGGCGTGGGGATCAGGTAGTCGCGCCCGTAGCGCAGGGACTTGAGCCCGTAGGCGATCAGCACCTCGTCCGGCGTGTCCTCCTTGGCGAGCTGGGCCAGGGCGCGCACGGCGGCCAGCTTCATGGCCTCGTTGATCTCCCGCGCCTGCACGTCCAGCGCGCCGCGGAAGATGAACGGGAAGCACAGCACGTTGTTGACCTGGTTGGGGAAGTCCGAGCGGCCGGTGGCGATGATGGCGTCGGGCCGGGCTTCCTTGGCCGCCGGGTAGCTGATCTCGGGCACCGGATTGGCCAGGGCGAAGATGACCGGATTGGGCGCCATGGCGGTCACCATCTCCGGCGTCACGATGTT
>JBGOUY010000223.1:0-7574 GCA_041477795.1 bacterium | reverse complement strand
ACGACTATGTGGACCAGCTCCTGCTGCGCGTGGGCCTGGAGCCCGGCTTCAAGCGCCGCTATCCGCACCAGTTCTCCGGCGGTCAGCGCCAGCGCGTGGGCATCGCGCGGGCGCTGGCGGTGCGGCCGGACTTCCTCGTCTGCGACGAGCCGGTTTCCGCGCTGGACGTCTCCATCCAGGCCCAGGTGCTGAACCTGTTCATGGACCTGCGCACGGACCTGGGGCTGACCTATCTGTTCATCTCCCACGACCTGGGCGTGGTGGAGCACCTCAGCGACCGCGTGGTGATCATGTACCTGGGGCGGGTAGTGGAGATCGCGCAGGCGGAGGCGCTGTTCCGCGCGCCCAATCATCCCTACACCGTGGCGCTGCTCAACGAGGTGCCGCGCATCGGGATGCGCCACCGTGACTACGCGCCGATCGAGGGGGAGATTCCCTCGCCGCTCGATCCGCCGCCGGGCTGCCACTTCCACCCGCGCTGCCCGCACGCCGGCCCGCGCTGCGCCCGGGAGGCGCCGGCGCTGCGGGAGGTGGAGCCCGGGCGCTGGAGCGCCTGTCACCGCAACGACGCCCAGGGCGTGGGGGCCTGATGCGTGCGGCGGAGCGGCTCATCCCGGGCGTCCTGGAACGCCATGACCCCGCCGCGGAGCCGGTGCCGGTCGTCTTCGACTCCCCCCACAGCGGCACGGCCTACCCGGCAGACTTCCGGCACGTCGTCTCGCGCGACGCCCTGCGCGCCGCGGAGGACATGTACGTGGACGAGCTGTTCGGCGCCGCGCCGGCCCACGGCGCGACGCTCCTGCGCGCGCTGTTCCCGCGCAGTTACATCGACGTGAACCGCAATCCGCTGGACTTGGACCCGGAGCTGCTGGACGGCGACTGGCCCGGCGAGCTGCGCCCGGGCGGCAAGACCCGCGCGGGCAAGGGCCTCATCCGCACGCGGGCCCAGGGCGAGCCCATCTACGACCGGCGGCTGGCCGTGGCCGAAGTGCAGGCGCGCCTGCAGGGCTACTACCACCCCTACCACGACGCCCTGCACGAGCTGGTCGCCTCCACCCGCGCCGCCCACGGCGCCGTGTGGCACGTCAACTGCCACTCCTGGACGCCGCCGGATTCCGGCCGCGACGGACGCCCCGTGAACCACGTGGACTTCTGCCTGGGCACGCGGGACGGCACCACCTGCGAACCGCGCTTCACCGAGCACATCGCGCGGCTGCTGCGCGGCCTGGGTTACGAGGTGCGCGTGAACCGCCCCTTCCGCGGCATGGAGGTCATCAGGCGCCACGGCCGGCCGGAGCAGGGCCAGCACAGCGTGCAGATCGAGATCAACCGTAACCTCTACATGCACCGGCGCGGCTACCACAAGCTGGAGGGCTTCGCGGAGCTGCAGGCGAACCTCGAGCGCCTCATCGCGGCCATCTGCGACTATGCCCGCGCGGAGCTGCGCGCCCCGACCGCGGCGCCGCCCGCCCGCTAGCGCCCCGCCCCGACCGGATCGCGCCGGCGCCCTGCCCTTGCAGCGGCGCCGACACGGCAGCGGGACGCCGGACTTGCGCCCACCCCCGTCTCCCCGCTAAGCATCGGAAGCGGCAAGCTCGCCGCACGCGCCCGCGGCACTGCGCGCCGCTGTGCCGTTGCCCACCACCCAAACCGGGAGACCCCGCCATGGCACGTGGCCCGCACAGGCTGGAATACGAGGTGATCGAGGGCTGGGAGCACCTGCCGGAGGGCTGGTCCTTCGTGGAGGTGGCCGGCGTGGCGGTGGATTCCCATGAGCGCGTCTACGTCTTCTGCCGCGGCGAGCACCCGGTGATCGTCTTCGACAAGGAGGGGCGCTTCCTGAGCGCCTGGGGCGAGGGCGTCTTCACGCGGCCCCACGGCATCTTCATCGACGAGCGCGACCGCGTGCACTGCGTGGACTGCGAGGACCACACCATCCGCACCTTCAGCACGGACGGACGGCTGCTGGAGACGATGGGCAAGGCCGGGCAGGCCTCCGACACGGGCTTTGCCATCGGCCAGTCCCCCGTGCAGCGCGCGGCCGGGCCCTTCAACAGGGTCACCAACGTGGTCGTGCTGCCGGACGGCAGCAAGTACGTGACGGACGGCTACGGCAATGCGCGCGTGCACCGCTTCCGCGCGGACGGCACGCTGGCATTCTCCTGGGGCGAGCCGGGCAGCGGACCCGGGCAGTTCAACCTGCCCCACGGGCTGGCGGTGGACCGCGCGGGCCAGGTCTACGTGGCGGACCGGGAAAACTCGCGCGTGCAGATCTTCTCGCCCCAGGGCGAATTCCTGCGCGAATGGAAGTGGGTCGGCCGCCCGGACGACCTGTTCATCGACGACCAGGAGCGTATCTTCATCGCCGAGCTGGGCTTCCGCGTGGCCAACCAGTCGCCGGTGCACTTCCGCTTCATGGAGCGTCCGCCCGCCGGGCACGACCCCATCGCGCGGGTCACCGTGTGCGAGCCGGACGGCACGATCCTCACGCGCATCGGCGGGGAGGAGGAGGTGCTGCCGGGCAACTTCGTGGCGCCGCACGGCCTGTGGGTGGATCCGCGCGGCTCGCTCTACGTGGGCGAGGTCATCGTGCGCTCCGGCGCGGTCAAGCGGCTCGCCCCGCTCACGCCGCAGGCGCTGCAGGTCTTCCGCCGCCGCGCCGGCTGAGGCGCTGGAGCGCCGCGGGCGGCAGCAGGGCGCCCGCCCGCGCGATGGCGCCGCCGCCGGCGCCGCCGGCGCGCAGGGCCCCCGCCGCCGCGCGCCGATTGTGCCCCGCCGCCGGCTCACCTATACTTGGCAAAAGACGTGCGGGACGGCCGCCAGCCCGCGGCCCGCCTCCCGTTGTGCAGCGCACCACCGCCGGAACCCACCCCGATGCCCGCCCCCGGACGCGTCGCGATCGGCTTCTCCAACGGAGCCCACGGCCTGACGCACCTGTTCATGCTGCTCTACCCCACTGCCGTGCTGGGCCTGGAACACGAGTTCCACCTGCCCTACGGGCAACTGCTGTCGCTGTCCCTGGGCGGCTTCATCCTGTTCGGCGTGGGCGCCCTGCCGGCCGGCTGGCTGGCGGACCAGTGGAGCGAAACCGGGATGCTGGCTACGCTGCTCTTCGGCATGGGGGCCTCCGCCGTGCTGACCGGGCTGGCGCCCTCGCCGCTCTGGATCGCGGTGGGCCTCTCGCTGATCGGCCTGTTCGGCTCCATCTACCACCCGGTCGGCATCGCCATGGTCGTGCGACACGCGGAAAAGCGGGGCCGCGCGCTGGGGCTCAACGGCGTGTCGGGCGGCATCGGCCTGGCCTGCGGCCCGCTGGTGGCCGGCACCCTGACGGACCTGTGGAGCTGGCGCGCGGCGTTCATCGTGCCGGGCCTGGCGGCCATCGGCGTGGGCGCGCTGTTCCTGCTGGGCGCGCGCCTGGCCGGCCTGCGCGACCTGCGGGTGGACGTCCATCCCCAGCCCGAGGTCTCCGGCCAGGCGATGGTCTCGGCCTTCCTCACGCTGACGGTCGTCACGATGATGGCCGGGCTGATCTTCCAGAGCACGTCCGTGGCGCTGCCCAAGATCTTCGCCCAGCGCCTGCACCTGTTCACGGGCGGCAGCGGGGCCGCGAGCGTGGGCGGGTTCGTGATGCTGGTGTACCTGGGCGCGGCCTCCGTGCAGGTGGTGGGCGGCCTGCTGGCCGATCGCTTCCCGCTCAAGTGGGTCTACGTAGCGGCGTACACGCTGCAGGTGCCCTTCATCCTGCTCGCCGCGGGCCTGTACGACTGGCCGCTGGTGGGCGTGGCGATGGCCATGGTGCTGCTGCAGAACGGCGCGGCGCCGGCGGAAAGCTCGCTCTACGCGCGCTATTCCCCCGCGCGCTGGCGGGCCACGGCCTTCGGCCTCAAGTTCGTGGTCTCGCTGGGCGTGAGCGCGCTGGCCGTGCCCCTGGTGGCGCTGATTTACGACCGCACCGGCGGCTTCTACTGGCTGTTCGTGGCCATGGCCGCCTTCGCGACGATGGCCGCCGCGGTGGGCCTGCTGCTGCCGGGCGAAGGCGCCACAGCGGACGCACCCGCCCGACCGGCTGCCGTGGCCGGCGGCTCCGACTAGCAATCCGTCGCGCCGTGGGATGCGGGCACGTGGAGAAGGGGCTTAGCATGCTAAGCCCCTACTAAGCCCCGCACCCACACCGCGATGCCCCCGCACCCCATTCACATGCACGATGGGCGCGGCTGCATAGCAGCCGCGCACCTCCATCCGGGGAGCGCGAGGGGGCATGGCTCCCTCGTCGTTGTTGCTGTTTCCGCAACCGCCTAGCGGTTGGGCTGCGGCGTGATGCGCAGGTAGGGCTTGAGGGTCTTGTAGCCCTTGGGGAAGAGGCGCTTGAGCTCGGCCTCGTCCTGCACGGAAGGCAGGATGATGACGTCCTTGCCCTGTTTCCAGTTCACCGGCGTGGCCACCTTGTGCTTGTCGGTGAGCTGCAGTGCATCGATGACCCGCAGGATTTCATCGAAGTTGCGGCCCGTCGGCGCCGGGTAGGTGATGGTCAGGCGCACCTTCTTGGCCGGGTCGATCACGAACACCGAGCGCACCGTGAAGGTGTCGCTGGCGTTGGGGTGGATCATGTCGTAGAGCTTGGCCACCTTGCGGTCCGCGTCGGCGATGAGCGGGAAGTTGAGGGCGTGGCCCTGCGTTTCCTTGATGTCCTTCGCCCAGCCCTCGTGGTCCTTGAGGGGGTCGACGCTGAGGCCGAACACCTTGACCCCGCGCTTGTCGAATTCCGGCTTGAGCCGTGCCACCTCGCCCAGCTCGGTCGTGCAGACCGGCGTGTAGTCCTTGGGGTGCGAGAAGAGCACCGCCCAGCTTCCTTCGATCGCCTTGTGGAAATGGATGTCGCCCGCGGTGGACTGTTGCGTGAAGTCCGGCGCGATATCGCCCAGATGCAGTGCCATGGCGCTTTCTCCCTGTTGATGGTCGTCCGGAGGATCCGGGGTGCAGACGCCCGCCCCGCCCGGCTGCAACTCGCTTGCGGGCAGGCGGAACCAACCCGTGGGGGCCGCGCTTCGCGGACGCGACCCGGATTGAGCTTCCAGGCTAGCCTCGCGAGGCGGGCCTGTCTACCGGATAAATCGATTTTATTTCAACGAGTTACGATCACAGAGACCCAGGCCACTGTGACAGCGGCGAGCGCGGGCAGTCAGGCGCGTGGGGCGCGGAATGCGCCTTCGCGCCGCTCCGGGCGGCTCAGCACGGCGGCGCTGCCGCGGCACCGGAGCGGGCCGCGCGGTGCCGCGCTCACTCCCCGCGGCCGGTGAGCTGGCGCAGCCAGCGCAGCTTGTAGGGCTGGATGAGCACGGTGCCGTCCAGGATGCGCCGGGCGGTGCGGCCCATGCGCACCCACTCGATGGTGGGCTCCGTGCCGCCCGTGGCGGGCGGCGTGGCCTGGCCGCGCGTGTGCACGATGCCGGAGGGATGCCCGATGCGCAGGTCGCCCGCCGCCGCGCAGCCGCCGCTCAGCGCGTGCACCAGCGTGCCGGGCGTCAGCGCCGCGGCGGTCACGGCCACGCTCACCGTGACCATGATGGACTTGTGCACGCGGGCCAGGGAGATCACCTTCGCGCAGAGGTCGGTGTCCCCGGCGGCGACCCGCGCCTTGGGGTCGTCGAAGCGCGCATAGTCCGCCGGCGGCCACAGCAGCACGGGGAAGGGCACCATGTTGCTGTAGGCCCAGGCCTCTTCAGGGCGCTTCACCAGCCCCATCGCCACGGACGCCGCCGAGCGCACCGCCTGCAGCCGCTCCAGCAGCGCCGCATCGGCATTGAGCGCACCCAGCGCCGCATCGGGCCGCACGCCCACGTCCGCCCCGTTCAGCAGCACGACCGGGTTGGCCGCGTCGAGCAGGGTCACTTCCAGCGCGCCCAGGCCGGGCACGTCCAGCCGCGTGCGCGGCTCGCCGGTGGGCAGCAGGCGCCCCGTCAGCGCGCCTTCGGGCCGGGGGAAGCGCATGTCGATGCGCGGGCCGAAGCCCGGCACGCCGTCGATGGCGAAGTCCCCGTCGTCCAGCGGGCGGCCATCGGCCACGGGCACGAATAGCTCGATCAGCTTGCCCGTGTTCAGGTTGCGCACGCGCACGCAGGTTTCCGGCGCCTGGGCCGGGACGATGCCCTCCTCGATCGCATACAGCCCCAGCGCCGCGATGATGTTGCCCGAGTTGCCCGCATAGTCCACGCGCGGCTCGGTGATGGCCACCTCGCCGAACAGGTAGTCCAGGTGCGCGTCCGCGTCGGCGCTGGGGTTGACCACGGCGATCTTGCTGGTGTGCGAGTCCCCGGCGCCCACGCCGTCGAGCTGGCGCACGTCCGGGCTGCCGATGGCGGCCAGGAAGATCAGGTCCCACATGCGCTCGTCGGCCGGCAGGTCCTCGCGGCGGAAGACCAGCCCGCGGCTGGTGCCGCCCCGCATCAGGGTGCAGGGAATGCGCAGCGTTCGTTCCATGGCGGGGCCTCGCGTTGGGCGGCGGTTGCCGCCAATAGGGGTCTCAAGAATCAAGCCGGAATCGTTGACGCGCTAACCTCATCCCCCCAGCCCCCTTCTCCGCAAACGGAGAAGGGGGGGCCGGAATCCGCCAGCGGACCAGCTTGTCGCCCCTCTCCGTTTGCGGAGAGGGGCTGGCCCGCGCAAGCGGGCCGGGGTGAGGTGCCGCATCGCCCTCATGATGAGAACCGCCGCTAGTCCGCCGCGTCCGGCGGGATAGGCACGGCGTGGTCGTAGGCGATCAGGTCGTAGAGGCGCTTGCGGCTCCACATGCGGGGCAGCAGCGCGCGCTGGTGGCCGTTGTCCTTGAGGTGCGCCAGCGCCTCGTCCGCCACGGCCAGCATGCCGCGCATGAGCAGGCCCGGGTAGATGATCGCCGTGTAGCCGAAGGCCGCGAGCTGCTCGCGCGAGAGCAGGGGCGACTTGCCGAATTCGGTCATGTTGGCCAGCAGCGGCCCGGGGCAGGCCGCGGCGAAGGCCTGGAACTCCTCGGCCGTGGGCAGCGCCTCGATGAAGATCATATCGGCGCCCGCTTTGCGATAGGCGCGGGCGCGGGCCAATGCGTCGTCCCAGCCCGTCACGCCGCGGGCGTCCGTGCGGGCGATCAGCACCAGCGCCGGATCGCGCCGCGCGGCCACGGCGCTGCGCAGCTTGGCGCACATGGCCTCCGGGGTGACGAGCTGCTTGCCGTCCAGGTGCCCGCAGAGCTTGGCCGGCACCTGGTCCTCGATCTGGATGGCCGCCACGCCGGCGGCCTCCAGCGCGCGCACGCAAGCCGAGACATCCGTGCCCTCCGCCCCGGCGCCGAAGCCCGTGTCCGCATCCACGATGGCGGGCAGGGGCGCGGCCGCGCAGACCTCCCGCGCGAAGGTGGCCACCTGCTCCAGCGTGAGCGAGCCGTCGTCCGCCATGGCGTGCACGAACTGGCTCAGCACCGCGCCGGAGAGGTACAGCCCATCGTAGCCGTGGCGCTCGATGAGCCGGGCGCAGAGCGCGCTCGGCACGCCCACGAATTGCAGGCCGCGGGCGGTGTGAAGCTGGCTGCGCAGGGCGTT
>JBGOUY010000111.1:0-12960 GCA_041477795.1 bacterium | reverse complement strand
GAGATGGTCGGGCTGAGCCCCTCCACGTGCTCCACGCGCGGCTTTTCCATCTGCCCCAGGAACTGCCGCGCGTAGGGCGAGAGCGACTCCAGGAAGCGCCGCTGGCCCTCCTTGAACAGCGTGTCGAAGGCGAGCGAGGACTTGCCCGAGCCGCTGATGCCCGTGAACACCGTCAGCGAGTCCCGCGGCAGCGTGAGGCTCACGTTGCGCAGGTTGTGCTCGCTGGCACCCACCACGACAATGGAATCGGTCTCCCGGGCGCGGGGCATTGCGACGTCACCGGTTGCGACGTGGAATGAAGCGGGGCTGGAGGCAGGCGCACGACCCGTCCGGCAGCCGTCCCTGGCCAGTCCGTGCTGAAGCGGTCCCTAAGGTACCACGCCCGCCGAAGAGGGGGGAAGGGAGGGACGGGGAAGCACCAGGATTTGCTGGCAATTGGGGCCATGCAATACTAGAGTCGGGCCACGGGAGCGGGATCACGTCAGTTTCCCTCCCGCCAAACGGAGCGCTGCACATGACGCACGGATCAATCTAGGAGCATGGGCATGGATGCCAGCGAGCGGCTGAAGCCTGGAGATAGGGTCGCAATCCCAGTCACCACCAAAACCGGCGCTTTTCTCAGTGAACGGTTTATCTCGCTCGAATCCCTGCATGGTCCCGTATCCGGGTTCGTCCATGCAGACGAGATATTTGACGTAGAGGGCGACCGAGGCTTTATTCGCGGCTTGATCGAAGAGATTAGGGACGACGCGATCCTTGTGCGAATAAGCGGGTCGTTCTTCACGACTACAGGACTGGCTACATTGTCGAAAGAATGGGCAAATCGGAATCTCAGCACTGACTAGCGGCGAGCGTGCCCGATGATTCTATCCCAGCCCGATTTACGGGATGCTGTCGCAAGACGCGAAATCATTTTCGATCCACCGCTGGAAGAAACACAGTGGGGCGAGGCGTCGGTCGATCTTCGGCTGGGACACCAATTTACGAGATTCAGGAAGTTAAGAAGTGTCACGATTTCCGTGGCAGAAGGCCTTGAGGAACTCGGGAAGCTTGACCTATGGGACACGGAAACCCTGCAAGTAAACTCGAAAACAGGCAAACAAGCTCAGTGCATTATTGAGCCGGGGGAATTCGTCTTAGCGCTGACACTCGAAAAGATTAGTATCCCGAATCACCTGATTGGCATGATCGAGGGCCGGAGCACCTACGCCAGGATTGGATTGAGCATGCACCAAACAGCTCCCTGGATTCAGCCTGGTTGGAAAAACACGCCAATCATCCTAGAAATTCGGAACAATGGTTCGTTGAAAATCGCGCTGACTCCGGAAATCGACAGGCCGTGCCAATTGTCGTTCCTTCAGCTCACCAAACCACTACCTGCGGCTTTAGCGTATGGGTCCCGCCCGACAGACCGCTATCAGAATCAGGACCATCCGCTAAAACAGAATCGCTAAGTCTTCGTACGCCACAACTTCCAACCTGACCCACGACTGCGGGCCAAGCCGCCAGCCTCGCCTTTACCCACCCCCGGCCATCGGCTACAAGGAGACATCCGGTGCGGCGCCAGACGGGGTTTCCCCCGCAGCCGGCCGCTGCTGGGGCCTTGGGCTGGGGAGCTGTGCCCGTGAACGCGCTGCTCAACGAATTGCTCGACCACTCCTCCGCGCTGCTGGATGTGGCCATGCTGCTGCTGGCAGTGGCCATGTGGCCCGCCATCCTGCTCTCGCGCAAGCAGCCGGTGGCCATGCTGGCCTGGCTGCTGAGCGTGACCTTCATCCCCGTCGCCGGGCCGCTGTTCTTCCTCGCCTTCGGACGGCGGCGGCGCCTGCCCGGCCTGCCGCGCAAGAAGAAGCGGTCGGATCGGGCCATCCAGCCCCTGCTGGACTCCCGCCTCGGGCCCGAGCCGGTGGTGGATCCCTACTTGCAGAGCGTGCCGGAAGCCCTGCGCAGCACGCTGCTGGTGGCCGATCGCGTGGGCCAGTACCCGCTCACGCCGGGCAACCGGCTCGGCCTCTGTAACGGCGCCGCGGAGAAGTACGAGGCCCTCCTGCGCGACATCGCCGCGGCGCGCCGCCACATCCACCTGGAATACTTCATCCTGCGCGGGGACGCCTTCGGCCACCGCCTGGCCGATGCCCTGGCGGCCAAGATCGCCGAGGGCCTGCAGGTGCGCCTGCTCCTGGACGGCGTGGGGTCGATGTTCCTCAGCCGGCGCTACATCGCCCGGCTGCGCGCGGCCGGGGTGCGCTTCGCGTGGTTCCACCCGCTCAACCCGCTGCGGCGCCGCTGGAGCCTCAACATCCGCAACCACCGCAAGATCGCCGTCATCGATGGCCGCATCGGCTACGTGGGCGGCATCAACCTGGGCGACGAGTACCTGGGGCGCGATCCGGATGCGGGGGAGTGGCACGACGTGGCCGTGCGCATGGAAGGCCCGGCCGTGCTCTCCCTGCAGCGCGTGTTCACCGAGGACTGGCACTTTTCCACCGGCGAGCTGCTCAGCGATCCGGACTACTTCCCGCCCACCGCGGAGGCCCCGGAGGGCTGCCTGGTGCAGATCGTCAACAGCATGCCCAGCGACGAACTTGTGGTGGAAATGCACCAGATCTACTTCTCCGCGCTCTGCTCGGCGCGGCGGCGCGCCTGGCTGATGACGCCGTACTTCCTCCCGGACGAGACGGTGCAGACCACCCTGGCCAGCCTGGCGCTGGGGGGCGTGGACGTGCGCGTGGTCGTCACCCAGCGCATCAAGGAGTGGCTGGTCAGCCTGGCCTCGCGCTCGTTCTTCCCGGTCATGGTGGAGGCGGGCGTGCGCATCTTCAGCTTCCGCCCCGACGCGACGCTGCACGCCAAGGCGCTGCTGGTGGACGAAGGGCTGATGATCGTGGGCTCGGCCAACCTGGATCAGCGCTCCTTCCGCATCAACTACGAGACCGGGGCGCTCATCTACGACCCCGCTTTCGCGCGCACGCTGGAGGCGAGCTTCCTGGTGGAGCTGGGCCAGGCGCGCGAGGTGACGCTGGAAGCCATCGGCCGGCGGCCCTGGGGCACGCGCACGCTGGAGTCCGTGGCGCGCCTGGCCGCGCCGCTGTTCTAGCGGGCTGCGGATAAGGAACGAACGAGGCGCGCTGGCGCTGCGGTGTCGGATTTTCGGCGCCCTTGCTGCGGGCCGGCCCGGGCTGCAACCAGCTTGCCATCGCGGGGGCGGCGCGGCTAAGGTGAGGCACCGCGCGTGGCGCGTTTGCCGGGGGAGCAGCGCGAGGAGGGAGCGGATGGCCGTGGACAAGTCAGGCTGGGTGGTCGGCTCCGTGCTGGCCGCCCAGGCCGCAGCGCGGGGCGATCGGCCGTTCCTGCAGTTCCAGGACGAAGCGCCGGTCACCTTCGGCGAAGCCCACCTGACCGCCAACCGGCTGGCCAACGGCCTGCTGCGCCAGGGCCTGCAGCCCGGCGAGCGCGTGGGCGTGATGGTGCCCAACGGCATCGCCTACTGCACGATCTGGTTCGCGCTGAGCCGCCTGGGCGCCGTGCAGGTCTGCGTCAACACGGCCTACCGCGGCGCCTTCCTTACGCACGTGCTGGGCAACTCCGGCGTGCGGGCGCTGCTGATCCAGGCGGACTACCTGCCGCTGCTGGCGGAGATCGAGGCCGACGTGCCGGCGCTGGAGCACGCGTTCGTGCTGGGCCTGGCCGCCGGCGCGCCGCCGCCGCGCTTCCGGCGCATCCGCCTGCAGCCCCTCGAGCCGCTGCTGGAGGCGCCGGCCGACCCCCCTCCGCTACAGGTGCGGCCGCAGGATCTGGGCGCGATCATGTACACGAGCGGCACCACCGGCCCCTCCAAGGGCGTGCTGATGCCCCACGCGCACCTGTACCTGTTCGGGTTGGGCGAGATCGAGAACCTGGGGCTGAACGCGGCCGACACCTACTACATCTGCATGCCGCTCTTCCATGCCAACGCGATGCTGATGCAGCTCTATGGCGCGCTCATCGCGGGCTGCAAGGCCGTCATCGCGCCGGGCTTTTCCGCCTCGCGCTGGCTGGACGATATCCGCCGCCACGGCGTCACCATCACCAACACGCTGGGCGTGATGACCGAGTTCATCTATCGCCAGCCCGAGCGCCCGGAAGATCGCGATCACCGCCTGCGCCTGATCTGCGCCGTGCCTACGCCGGCCGAGCTGCGCGAGGCCTTCGAGCGCCGCTTCAACACGCGCCTGATCGAAGCCTACGGCATGACCGAGGTCAACATCGTCGCCTACCACCCGCTGGAGCAGCCCTACCGGCCGGGCAGCTTTGGCCTGCCCTACCGCCGCTACTTCGAGGTGCGCGTGGCGGACCCGGAGACGGACGAGGAGCTGCCGCCGGGCCAGGTGGGCGAGGTGATCGTGCGGCCCCGCGAGGCGTTCGGCTTCATGCAGGGCTACCACGCCATGGGCGAGCGCACCGTGGAGGCCTGGCGCAACCTGTGGTTCCACACGGGCGATGCCGCCCGGCGCGACGAGGACGGCTACCTGTACTTCGTGGACCGCATCAAGGACTGCATCCGCGTGCGCGGCGAGAACCTGTCCTCCTACGAGATCGAGAAGGTGATCGCCATGCACGCGGCCGTGGCGGAGGTGGCGGCCGTGGCGGTACATTCGGAGCTGGTGGGGGGAGAGGACGAGGTCAAGGTGTGCATCGTGCTCAAGGAGCCCGCGCGCCTGACCCCGTGGGAAGTGCTGGACTACTGCCAGCCGCGCATGCCGTACTTTGCCGTGCCGCGCTTCGTGGAATTCGTGGACGCCCTGCCCAAGACCCCCACGGCCAAGGTGCGCAAGGCCGTGCTGCGCGAGCAGGGAATGACCGCCGCCACCTGGGATCGCCAGGTGGCGGGCTATCAGGTGAGACGTCGGGCCTGAGGGGCCCGTCAACCGGCGGCGCGAGGTCGGGCGGCGTCGCCCCGAACACTGGAGAGGGATTCGTGAGGAAACTGCCGCCATTCCCGCAGTCGATCATCGCCGGCGGAATCTCCGCCCTGCTGACGAGCGTGCTGATCTGGATCTGCACCCTCACCGGGCTGTTCGCCCTGCTCGCGATCCCCGTCGCGTCGCCGCCCGACGCCGGCTCCTGGTTCGCCTGGAGGACGCTCTGGGGGGCCGTGTTCGGGGTGTTCTTCCTGATCCCGCTGCTGGTCGAGGTGCGGTAATCGGTGCGCGGGCTGATCGTCTCCTTCGTCCCCATCGCCAAGCTGCTGCTGTGGGATTACCCGCAGGGGCACGAGGGCTGGTTCGGGCTCAACCTGGGGCCGCTGCTCCCCATCACCGCCGTGGTGCTGTGGCTGATCTGGGGCGCGCTGGCGGGGTGGCTGCTCGATCGCTGGGGCTTTGGCAGCGTCCCGCTGGCGGAGGAGGAGGATTTGCCGCCCGGCTAACCGGCTGCGGACTGCCCGCGGGCGAGGGCGGCAGCGGCCGGGCCATCAGCCCGGCGGCGGGTCGGCGGGCCAGGCGTAGAGCACCGCGTCCTCGCGCGGGTCGCGATAGTAGCCGGGCCGCCGCCCCACCTCCGCAAAGCCCGCGCGCGCATAGAGCCGCCGCGCCGCCTCGTTGCTCTCCCGCACCTCCAGGTGCGCGCGGCGCAGGCCGCCCGGCCCCGCCTGCGCCAGCAGCCGCCCCAGCAGCCAGCGTCCCAGCCCGCGCCCCCGCGCGGCGGGCCGCACGGCGATGCGATACACCTCCGCTTCGTCCCCCACGCGCTGGAACACCAGCAGGCCCTGCGCCTCGCCGGGCGGCTCCTCCACCAGCCACGTCACCACGGCGGGATTGGCGCGCAGCCGGGCATAGGCCGCCGCGTCCCAGGCCTGGGCGAAGCACTGCGCATCCAGCGCGGCGAGCCGCGCGGCAGCGGGATCGGTCTGGAGCGTGGGCATTACCAGGGGTGCTGCGGACGGCGGGGAGCTGGCAGGGGCCAGCGCGGGCGGGGCGAGCCCCAGCGTACGGCCGGGGCCAGCGACGGGCACTCCGCCCCTGCGCCCGCCCGGCACAAGCCCGGGCGGTGACGAGGTGCGGCCACGCGCGGCGCCTGCTGGGGCGCCCCGCGCCAGTACCGCGCGATCAGGACTTGTAGGCCAGGAACCCGCTTTTCAGCTCGGAGAACGGCCCGGTGTAGTCGGTCGTCACCCAGCGGTCGAACGTGCAGAAGTTGGGGTGCACCCGGATCGCCTCGTGAAACATGTTCTTCAGCGAATCGGTGTACTGGTTGAGATAGGGCTTCAGCGGCTCGCCGGGAATCACATAAATGGGCGTCTTGACGGCCATGTTCGTCCGTGGGGGGGTGTGCACTCCTTTAAGGGCCGGCCGCGGCCTGCCCGTCGCGGTGCTGCGGTTCTGGGATACCTACCACAGGTGCGCGGGCAGCACAATCCGTCCGGCCTCACCGCCCCGCCGGCCCGGCGCCGCGGCCATCCGCGTGCGGCTGCGCAGGGCCCGGTGTGGATGCGGGCGCGGGTGTGGTAGGGTGCCCTTTTCGCGCCGCGCTATGGTGCAGCACCTTGGCGCCACGCCACGGCGCAACCCTGAACCGGTACCGGGCCCATTCCGCCCGCCCGCCCGCCGGGCGCGGCGATGGCCCGATCCGGCCCCGACCCTGCCACGAGCGGTCATGCAGCACGCTTCCCCCGCCCCCCTGGGCATCGGCATCGACACCGGGGGCACCTTCACCGACATCGTGCTGTTCGACCTGGCGGCCGCGCAGATCCTGCGCAAGGCCAAGACGCCCACCACCCACGGCGACTACGCCATCTGCATCCGCAAGGCCTTCGACGCCGTCGCATTGCGGCCGGCGGAGACGCTTCGCCTGCGCCGCGTGGCGCTCTCCACCACGCTGGCCACCAACACCGTGGCCGAGAGCAAGGTGCACCCCACGGCGCTGGTGGTGGAGCCGGGGGACATCCGCGTGCCGCCCGACCTGCACCCGCACCTGGTGCTGCTGCGCAGCGCGGTGGGCTTCGACGCGCAGGAGCTGGTGCCCGTCGCGCAGGCGGAGGTGCTGGACAAGTGCCGCCCGCTGGAGCGGCGGGTGGAAGGCTTCGCCGTGTCCGGCTACGCCTCCACGCGCAACCCGGCCCACGAGCAGCAGATCGCCGCCATCCTGCGCCGCGCGTTCAGGAAGCCCGTCGTGCTGGGCAGCGAGCTGACGCACCAGCTCAACTTCATGCAGCGCGCCCAGGCCGCCGCCCTCAACGCGGGCCTGCTGCCGGTGATCCTGGAGTGGCTGCGCGCGGTCAAGTCCATCCTGGCCGAGCGGGAGATCGCCTGCCCGCTCTACATCGTCAAGGGCGACGGCTCGCTGATGGAGGAGGCCGAGGCGCTGGAGCGGCCCGTGCAGACGCTCTTCTCCGGGCCGGCGGCCTCCCTGCAGGGCGGGCGCTTTCTCTCCGGCGAGCCGGATGCGATCGTGATCGACGTGGGCGGCACGACGACGGACATCGGCCGCGTGACCGGCGGGCGCGGCCGGCTCCGCCGCGGGGGCATCCTCATCAACCACCGCCAGATCGCGGTCGACGGGCTGGACATCGCCACCTTCGGGCTGGGCGGGGACAGCCGGCTGCGGCTGGTCGGCCCGGGCCAGCTGCGCTTCGAAAGCCAGCGCGTGCTGCCCTTCTGCCGCGCGGCGGACCGCTATCCGGGCTTCTCGGTGGATGCGCTGGAGGCCGAGCTGGCCGAGCAGTGGCACTTCGGCGACCCGGACCTGCTGGAGCTGGTGGGCCTGGACCCCTACCGCCCCGAGCGCCTGGCGGACCCCGCGCTGGAGCCGGCGCAGCAGGCGATCCTGGACGCCCTGCACGACGGGCCGCGCCGCGTGCGGGCGCTGGGCCAGCAGCTCGCCGTGCCGCGCTTCGCCGCGCAGGTGGCCGAGCTGGTGCGGCGGCGCCTCGTCGTGCGCGTGGCGCTGACGCCCACCGACCTGTTCTGCGCCGCCGGCCGCGCCCCGCAGTTCTCCCGGGCGACCGCGCAGCGCATGCTCGGCCTCTACGCGCGCATGCTCGATCGCGACCCGGCGGACTTTCAGGCGGCCCTGGCCGAAGCGGCGCGGCGCCAGGCCACGGCCGTGCTGGCGAGCTTCCTGGCCGCCTTCGGGCCGCCCCTGGCCCCCGGCGAGGCGCTGCTGGAGCGCGTCACCGACCTCCTGCTCACGTCCAAGGACGATGCCCTGCCGCGCCTGGACTTCGATCCCGGCTGCACCGTGGTGCTGGTGGGCGCGGGGGCGCCCGTGCTGTTCCAGAACGTACCGGAGGCCATGGCGCGCCGCATGGTGCACCCCCCGGACGGGGACGTGGCCAATGCCGTGGGCGCCATCACCTCCCAGTTCCTGCTGCGCGAGTCCGTCAGCATCGAGCCCACCCAGCGCGGCGCGGTGGAGCTGTTCGACCACCGCGGCAAGCAGACCTTCGCCACGCTGGCCGAGGCGCTGGAGGAAGGGCGGCGCCTGCTGCACACCACGCTGCACGAGCGTGCCGCGCAGCTCGGCCTGCGCGCGCCGGCCTTCGAGCTGCACGAGGAGGTGCTGGAGGACTACGCGGACTTCTCGCGCCGCGCGCGCAAGGAGCTGGTCATCGCCCGCGTACACGCCACCCTCACCGGCATGCCGGAGTAGGCGTGCGGCAACGGCAAACAACCGAAACCACAGATGAACACGGATCAACACAGATTTTGAACTGCACGGAACGTCCTCGGCTGGCGGTTTCAGCGAATCGCCCCGCCAACCGCTGGTTCCATCTGTGTGAATCTGTGTGGATCTGTGGTTCCCCTTCTCAGGAGCGTTGCCATGGAACAGCGAGTGAGCCTGATCACGCTGGGTGTGCGGGACGTGGCACGCGCGCGGCGCTTCTACGAGCAGGGGCTGGGCTGGCGGGCCTCGGGTCCCAGCAACGCGGACGTGGCGTTCTACCAGGCCGGCGGACTGATCGTGGCGCTCTATGCCGAGGCGCTGCTGGCCGCGGACGCCGGCCGGCCCGCACCGGCAGCGGCACCGTCGGCGGGCACCGGACCGGCGGCCTTCCGCGGCGTGACCCTGGCGCACAACGTGCCCAATCCGCAACTCGTCGACGCGCTGCTGCACGAGGCGGAGCGCGCCGGCGGGCGCATCGAGCGCGCGGGCGCGCCGACCGACTGGGGCGGCTACACGGGCACCTTCAGCGACCCGGACGGCCACCTGTGGGAGGTCGCCTGGAACCCCGGCTTCGACCTGCACGCGGACGGCACGGTGCATTTACCGCGCTGACGGCGCGGTGCACCTGCCGGAGTGAGCGCTACTTCACCCCCACGCCCTTGAAGAACGCGTAGCAGAAGGTGCCCTCCGGCGCCGTGCCGGTGGCGTGCAGGTCCGCGATGCCCTGCGCCCACGTCGCCGCGTCGATGGCACCGCTGGCCAGCGCGTGCTCGCGCACGCCCTCGACCATGGGGATGATCGTGCGCTGCACGAAGCCCTCCAGCCACTCGGGCCGCGCGGCATCGCAGTAGACCATGCGCGGCGAGATGCGCACGTCGCGCAGGCCCGCCGCGCGCAGGAGCGGCTGCAGGCGCCGCCCGATCAGCGAGTCGCCGCCCAGCGCCGCCTGCGCGCGGATGAGGCACTGCCAGGCGGCCCGCGCGGCGGCGGTCTCGGGGTGGAAGTAGCACGAGCCGTGGTCGCCCTCGACGGCCGTGAGCGTGCCGCCTGGCCGCAGCACGCGCCGCAGCTCGGCCAGGGCCGCGGCCGGGCGCGCCAGGTGCTCCAGCAGGAAGCACACGAAGACGTGATCGAACGCGCCAGCGGGGAAGGGCAGGCGATAGCCGTCGCCCCGCAGCAGCGCCACGTTGGCCCTGCCGCCGGCGCGCAGATCGAGGGCCGCCTGGCGCAGGGACGCCGCGTCGCGCTCCAGCGAGACGAAGCGCACGGCCGGGTTGCGCCCGGCCACGATGGCCGTCGTCGCGCCCACGCCCGTGCCCACCTCCAGCACGCGGCAGCCGGGCGGCCAGATGCTGTCGTGGTGCAGCAGATCGCGCAGGGTGCGGGCCTGGTCGGCCAGGCGCTCGGCCTCGCGGGGCGAGTAGCCGTGAACGTAGTCGGAGGCCATAGCGGGCGGCTACTCGCCCGGCTCGCGGATGACGCGGATGGGGGCGTCGCGCGCGCCGGGCGCGGGCCAGTCCGGCGGCCACTCGTGGCGCCGCTCCAGCTCCTCCGCGCGCACCACGTGGCGCGGGTCCGCGACGCGGTAGGGGAAGAGCAGGCCGTCCAGGTGATCGAACTCGTGCTGGAACAGGTGCGCCTCCCAGCCGGTGAACTCGCGGCTGACGCGCTCCCCGCGCTCGTTGTTGCCCCGCACCGCGATGGCGGCGCTGCGGCCCATGAAGGCCTTGTAGCCCGGCACGGAGAGGCAGCCCTCCCAGTACCAGACCTGCTCCGCGCTGGCCTGCACGATCTGCGGGTTGATCCAGTACAGCAGGGCTCCGGAGCCGGAGGGGTCGCGCATCAGGAAGAAGCGCTCGAACCAGCCGAGCTGCGGCGCGGCGATGCCGTTGGCGCCGTGGTGCTCCAGGCCCACGCGCAGCAGCGCCAGGCGCTCCTGGAAGGCCGGCGTGCGGATGCGCCGCACCTTCACGGGCGCGGAGGGCTGCGCCAGACGCGGGTCGCCCAGCACCACCAGGGCCGGCAGGTGTTCCGCGGTCAGCTCTGCCATTGATTGTCCCTCCAGCGGGTGCAACTGAAATCGCGATGCGAGCCTCTATCTATCCCATTCGGGGGGTGTGGGGGGACGTGTTCCCCCACTTGATGTTGGCTGTTGCTTTTACCCCGTCAGCGGCTCCAGCAGCTCCCAGGCGGTCTGCGCCAGGTGCGGCGCGCGGGCGCCGCGCGCGGCGGCATCGGCCCCGGCGGCGGTGCCATCGCGCACGCGGCCCGCGATGCCCTGGCAGATGCACGCCAGCCGGAAGGCGGCGAAGGCCACGTAGAACGGCCACTGGGGAATCTCCGGCCGGCCCATGTGGCGGCAGTAGAGGGCCACGAACTCCGCCTCGCTGGGGTAGCCGCGCGACGCCAGCTCCAGGCCCCGGTAGCCGCCCAGCGTCTCCGCGGAGAGGTGCCAGGGCAGGCAGGTGTACGCCAGGTCCGCGAAGGGATGGCCGAGCGTGGAGAGCTCCCAGTCCAGCACGGCCACGATGCGCGGCGCGCTGGGATGCACGATCAGGTTGCCCAGGCGGTAATCGCCGTGCACGATCGTCGTCTGGTCGTCCGCGGGGATCGTGCGTGGCAGCCACTCCATCAGCGCCTCCATGGCCGGGATGGGCTGGGTCTCCGAGGCGCGGTAGATCTTGCTCCAGCGGCCGATCTGGCGCTCGAAGTAGTTGCCAGGCCGGCCGTAGTCCGCCAGGCCGCGCGCGGCGACGTCCACCCGGTGCAGGTGCGCCAGCACCTCCGCCGTGGCGGCGAAGAGGGCGCGCACCTCCGCCGGGGGCAGTTCCGTGGGCAGGAGCGGCTCGCGGAAGATGCGCCCCGGGACGTATTCCATCACGAAGAAGGCGGTGCCGATGACGGCTTCGTCCTCGCAGAGCGCATAGGTGCGGGGCACGGGCACGGCGCTGCCCGCGAGCGCCGTCAGCACGCGGTACTCGCGCTCCACCTGGTGCGCGGAAGGGAGCAGCGGCCCGGGCGGCTTGCGACGAAGGACGTAGCGCCGCTGCGCATCCTCCAGCAGATAGGTGGGGTTGGACTGGCCGCCCTCGAACTGCCGCACGCGCAAGGGCGGGCGGAAGTCCGGCACGTGGGCCTGCAGGTAGCGCTGCAGCGCCGCCTCATCGAAGCGGTGCGCGTTGCGGACGGGGGTCAGCTCGCCGGGAGGGGCCATGGCTCAGCGCGCTTCCGATGCCTTCAGCCGGTACGCCGCGTGGCAGGCCACGCAGGTGCCCAGCTCTCCGCTCAGCCTGCCCAGCAGCACCCCCGCTGGCGCGTCGGCCTGTGCGGCGTCGGCGATGCCATCGAAGCCCGCATGCAGTTGTGTGCTGAGCTGCTTGAACGGCGCGGGCAGTTTCAGCATGAGCGCCGGCTGCACGGCCATGCCCGCCGCGCCGCTGGCGCGGGCAGCCTGCACCACCTGCTCCCGCTTCCCGCCAGCCAGCCCGTCCGTGATGCGTTGCACCGTGGCGAGCATGGTTCGCATCTCGCCGAGCACAAACTCCCGCTCGGCCGGGCTGACTGCGACCTCCACGCGTCCGTCGGGCGCCGGCGAGGAGTAGCTGCGCAGGACGATCCAACCGACGGCGGCGGCGAGCACGACCCACAGTGCCGTTGCCAGCAGGACCCACGTTCGTGTGTTCATCGGCTGCCTCTCCGAGAGAGTGAGGGGGGAACTGCGCCTCGCGCCAGGCAAGGTCGCCCGTCAGTCCAGCCTGCCATCCTCCGGCAACGCTGTGCCCAGGGCCGCCTCCGGCAACGCGGTGCCCAGGGCCGCCTCCGGCAGCACTGCGCCCAGGGCCGCCTCGCGCGCGCCGGGCGCGGGCCAGCCGGGCGGCCAGTCGGCGCGCTGCTCCAGCAGCGTGGTCATCACCACGTGCCGCGGGTCCAGCGCGCGGTAAGGGAAGAGCAGGCCGTCCAGGTGATCGTACTCGTGCTGGAACACGCGCGCCTGCCAGCCGCGGAACTCGCGCGCGATGCGCTCGCCGCGCTCGTTGCAGCCGCGCACGGCCACGGCGGCGGGCCGGCGGATCCAGCCGCGCAGGCCCGGCACGGAGAGGCAGCCCTCCCAGGCCCAGGCGTGCTCCGGCGAGGCCGAGACGATCTCCGGATTGATCCACACCTGCAGCTCGTCCTGCGGCTGGCCGTCCGCGCCCGGCCGCTCCAGCATCATCAGGAAGAAGCGCTCGAACCAGCCGATCTGCGGCGCGGCGATGCCGATGCCCACGTACTGCTCCATGGCCTGGGCCAGCGTCTCCAGGCGCTGCTGGAAGGCCG
>JBGOUY010000057.1:0-17455 GCA_041477795.1 bacterium | reverse complement strand
CGTCGATGGTGCCCTCCGAGGCGCCCGCGCCCACCAGCGTGTGCAGCTCGTCGATGAACAGGATGATGGAGCCGGCCGCGGCCTCGATGGCGTTGATGATGGCCTTGACGCGCTCCTCGAAGTCCCCGCGGAACTTGGCCCCCGCGATGAGCGCCCCCATGTCCAGCGAGAGGATGCGCTTGTTGCGCAGGGACTCCGGCACGTCGCCCGAGACGATGCGCTGGGCCAAGCCCTCCACGATGGCCGTCTTGCCCACGCCCGGCTCGCCGATGAGCACCGGGTTGTTCTTGCGGCGGCGGGAGAGCACCTGGATCACGCGGCGCACCTCCTCGTCCCGCCCGATCACCGGATCGAGCTTGCCCTGCCGCGCCTGGTGGATCAGGTCCACGCAGTAGCGCTCGAGCGCGCCGAAGGCGTCCTCCGCGCCCGCTTCCGTCAGGCGCTGGCCGCCGCGCACCTTGCGGATCAGCTCCAGGGCGGTGGAGCGGGTCATGCCGCGGGCGCTGAGCATCTCGAAGGCCTCGCCCCCGCGCTCCAGCGCCAGGGCGATCAGCAGGTGCTCCGAGCCGGTGAACTCGTCGCGCATGCTGGTCGCCTCCCGCTCGGCGCGGGTGAAGACGGCCTGCAGCTTCTTGGAGACGTAGGGCTGGGTACCCGGATTGGCCGTGCGCGGGCCGCGCTCCAGGTGCTTGCGGAGCTGCTCCTCGAGATTCTGCAGGTCCGTGCCGGCGCGATCGAGGATCGAGCGCACGATGCCACCCTCCTGCTCCACCAGGGAGAGCAGCAGGTGTTCCGGGTCGATCTTGGCGTGTTGGCGCTGCTCGGCGAGGGACTGGGCGGTGAGGATCGCCTCCTGCGCCTTGTTGGTGAAGTGCGAGAGCGACAGGCCCATGCGCGCATCCTTATCAGGCTGGCATTTGTCCATCGAAGCCTATCACATTCCAAACGCCCCCGCTGACGCGAGGGCTCCCCGCGGCCGCGCCAGCCGCACCGGCCCGGTGGAGCGCAACCCCCGCGCGCCGGGCCCCGCTGGACGCACCGTCGGCTGTCCGGTACCTTACACCTTGCGAGCGACGGGGTCCAGACCCAAGCGACGGAGGTGCCATGAACGGCGGTACGATCCGGCAGCGCTGGGCGGGGGTCGCACTGGCGCTGTGCCTGCTGGCCGCCTGCGGCCGCGAACGCCAGGAGCCGCTCGGTGCGGAGGACTGGGTCAATCCCGACGGAGCCACCAGCGCCGAGCCCATCACGCTGCAGGCCAGCCAACTGCCCTACGCCGGGGCCGTCACCGCAGGCATCAACTACTTCCACATCGTGGGTCTGCCCGCGAACACGCCGCAGTATGTCGCCGTGACGGGCAAGCGCGCGGACGCGGATCTGTTCGTGCTGGGCAATGCGGACTTCTCGGACTTCGCCTGCGCCTCCACGCGCGGCGGGGCCGAGGACGACCAGTGCCTCTCGCCGCCCCGCGCCAGCGGCGAGTTGTTCGTGGAGGTGTATGGCTTCACCGGCAACGACACCCCGTTCGTCCTGGACGTATGGTAGCCCGCAGCGTGACGGGCGCGGTCGCACTGCTGGCCGTGCTGGGAGTCGCGGCGCTGCCCGGCGCGTGCGCGGTGGAGGAATTCATCCCCAGCGAGGGCACGCTCTCCGCGCCGATCGTGCTGCAGATCGGCGTGGCGCACGTGGGGCGGGTCTCGGGCCTGCCGGGCACCGACAGCAGCTTCTACCTCTTCAGCGCGAACGCCACCCGCCGCTTCACCATCTCGCTGACCGGCAACTCGCAGGACCTGGGCTGGTTCCTCTACACGGACCCGGGCTTCTTCGCGCCGATCGACCTGTGCAACCAGCACCGCTACAATCCTCCCGCCGAGTCCTGCACCACGCTCCCGATACTCACGGCCGGCGTGACGTACTATCTGGAGGTGCACGACTTCTCGTTCACCGGCGACGTGTATTCGCTGCTGGTCAACTAATCACGGCGGGGATGGCCCCATGACACGCGCACTGCACCGTCTGCGGCAAGGGAGCCGGCGTGCCGGCGCGGTGTGCCTTGCGCTCGCGGCCCTCGCCCTGCTGGCGGCGCTGCCGGCCGGCTGCGGCACGGAGAGCCCCTCCCCGGCGCCGCCGCCGCCCACGCCGTTCACGGTCGGCCAGCCCGCCACGGAGACGGTCGCCGCGCACGAGAGCTTCTTCGGCCAATTCGTCGCCACGAGCAGCGCGCACACCCTCACCCTCAGCGCGCTGAGGTCCAACTACGGCTGGAGCCTGTTCGGCGACCCGAGCTACACGGCCTCGGCGCTGATCTACCGCTGCGATGCGTACGCGGATGCCCGCGACGAGTCCTGCCAGCCGCCCCTGCTGGTGGTGGGCCGCACGTACTACCTGCGCATCGACGAGGAGGACGGCATGGCCGGCTCGTTCACGCTGACGATCAGCTAGCGTCGCGCCCGGCGGCCGGGCTGGCCGCTCCCATCACCCCACCACGCCGATCCAGCACTTGAGGTACTGGCCCTCCGGAAACTCGGCGAGCACGGGATGATCGGGCGCCTGGCCGCCGCGTGCCACCCAGCGCACCGGGGTTTCCGCGCGCCCGGCGGCCTTGTGCAGCACGGCCAGGAAGTCCGCCTCCTCCAGGAGCTGGGAGCAGGAGCAGGTCACGATCAGGCCGCCGGGCCGCACGCGGCGCAGGGCCGCGGCGTTGAGCTTCACGTAGGCCGCGCGGCCGCTGTGATAGGCCTTGCGGCCCTTGATGAACGCAGGCGGATCCACCACCACCACATCGAACGCCCGCGCGGGCTGGTCGTCCAGCCGCTCCAGCACGTCCGCACGGAGCGCCTCGCAGGTGGCGCCTGCCGCGGCGATGTTGGCCGCGGCGAACTCCAGGGCGGGCGCGGAGGCGTCCATGGCCGTGACCTGTGCCTCGCGCCCAGACCGGGCCGCGACCCGCGCCAGTTGCGCGCCCCACTGGCCCACGTAGGCGAACAAGTCGAGGATGCGCAGCGGGCCGCCGTCCGGGCCGCCCAGCGCGCCGTTCGACGCACCGTTCAGCGCGCCGTTCGACGCACCGTTCAGCGCACCGTCCCGCAGCAGCGGCGCCAGCAGACTCGCGGCGAGGCGCACATTGGCGGCCTGATCCAGGAAGAAGCCGGTCTTCTGCCCCCCCAGCAGATCGACCTGGAAGGGCACCCCCGCCGGGCCCGCGCCGGCCCCGGGCGGCGCGGTCAGCGGGGCGGAGACCGCAATCCGGGCGCGGCTCAGATCGCAGCCCGGCGCCTCGCGCAGGACGCGCACCGTGTCGTCGGGCAGGCCCTCCAGGCGCCGCGCGGCCGTGTCGTTGCGCAGCACGACGCCCGTGCGCGCCCAGCCGGGCCCCTGCGCCGCGGCGTGCTCCTCCTCCACCCGCGCCTGCAGCGCCGCCAGCAGAACCTCGTGCAGGCGCTCGGCGCCGGCGGTGTGCTGCTGCAGCACGAGCACCTGCGCCGCGGCGCTCTCAGGCGCGGCACCCTCAGCCGCAGAAGCGTGCAGGCGGTAGCGCTCCACGACCCCTCCGGGCAGGTCGTCCGCCTCGCCGAACACCCAGCGGTGGCTGACGTCCGCCAGGCCCAGCCTGCGGCGCAGGCCGTCCGCCCGGCGCAGGCGCGCCAGCAGCCCCGCCTCGCTCCACGGCTCGGCCTCGGCCGGATCGCGCCCCAGGGCGCGGAAGGCGATCAGCGTGTGCGGATGGCCATAGCCGCGCGCCAGGAAGCGCCCGGCGGCATCGCGCAGCTCCACCGCATCGCCCGGCGCGATCTCGCGCGGACTGTGCGCCAGCTCGTTGCTGTAGACCCACGGATGGCCGGAGCGGAAGCGCTTGTCCGCGCCGGAGCGGAGCTGCCAGATGTGCGGGGCTGCCTGTTGCATGGGGCGAGCATAGCGGGCCGAAGCGGACGGGGGAAGGGCAGACCTGCCGCTTCTCCGCACTCGCTGCATTCCCGCACCACCCGTGGCGGATTTTCCCTCGCTCGACCTTGAGCCGTTGCTTGCGGCGCGAACCAACAGCACCGCCAAGAGGGCGTCAGAGGAGCGGAAGGAAAGCGGGCCGGGGTGAGATTACATGGAACGACACACCAGGCGAGCAGGCCCGGGACGAGATAAAGCAAACCCTCCCGCACTGTGCAGGAGGCGCGGAAAGACGGCGCCTGCTCATGGCACAGGCGCCCGCTGCATCCACCGCAAGGACCGGCTTCGACCGCTATGGGAGCGCGAGCGTCGCGCCGGGAATTCCGATGTTGTCGATGAACACGCCCTCGAAAGAGTTATCATTCGAGTCCACTGTGTCGAACCGAAACCGGATTTGCACCACCTGCCCGGCAAACATCGCCGCCAGGTTATAGAACCGCGACGTGAAGCGCGAGCTTGATCCCGGCAGGGTGTCCAGCACCGTCCAATTCTGCCCGTCCGTGGCGATCTCCACTGTCAGGTTGTCCACCCCACACACGATGCCATCCGCACACTCCGTGCCCTTGAAGTAATCGAAGTTCAGCGTGGGTATCGCGGGCAGTGTGAACGGTGGCGAGGTCAGCTCCCCGCTGTTGGACGTGGGGGCCCCCGTAATGGGGTCGAACGTTTCGTAGTTGCCCGACAGCGCATCGGCATAGCGCACCGAGTTGGGCGCCGAGACGAAGTGCACGCCGGAGACGTGCCACAGGCCGGTCGTGGTCCACCCCTGCAGGGTGCCGTCGTCGAAGGTGTAATTGGCGACGGTCGAGTTGATAACCGTTCCGAACTGCCCGATCCCTATCGGAATGCTGATGGTGCTGCTTTGGGCATCCAGGCTGTCCATCACGGTCAAGAACAACATCCCCGTCACGGTGTCGTCGTAGCCCGCCAGCGTGGTCGGGTTGACGGTCGTGTCGCTGAATCCCACGGTCGGGCCGCCGTCCTGCATGAAGCTCCAACCATAAATCACGGTGGCGGGATCCTCGTCGCTCACAGTGGCCGCGAGGGTCACCTCGCTGCCGGAGCGCCGAGCCGACAAGGCCGTCACCGTGGGGAAGAACTTCACCTCGACGCCGATGGTGGCCAGCGCGACGGTCGTGATGGTGAAGTCGGCCGACACCGTGATCTGTTCGCTGTCGGTGACGCTCACCCGGAACGTGTCCACGCTCTCCGCGGTAGGGGCGAAATAGGTGACGCTGAATGTGCCCAAACCGCTGCCGCTTAACCGTAGGGAGCTGATCGTGGTCGAGAAGGTACCAGGCGCGCCACTGGTCGAAGAGACCGGTGCGAAGCTCCACGCGACCAACTCGTCCGGGTCGCTCGATACGACGATGGAGACCGTGCCCGCTTGGTTAACGATCACTTGGGCGGGGCTGGTGATGGACACAATCTGCGGGAAGGTGCCGGTATTGCCGCCGATCGGCGCCATGGCAATGAAAACTTGGTTGGTGATGCCGCTTTGCAGCATCGTCGCCATGGCTCCGCTGTAGATGGTTTGCGCCAGGGCGTCGGTGGCCGAGGCCCTGAACGTTATCAGCGGCCCGACCGGCAGGCTCCCGATCTCCCCCGACCAGACGCCGGTGACAGGGTCCTGACTCAAGTTCGTGAAGCCAAGCTGCGTGACGCCATCGTTGGCTTGCACGGTGATGGCCGCGACGTCCGAGATGGCCGGCTGCAGCATGGGCTGCGAGCGCCCGCCGATGCTGGCGGGTTGGAGCGTGAGCGGCACAGCGGGAAACTTGATGGTAATTGCCGCTGTCGCCGTCTGGTGACCTGTCCCCCCGCCACCACCCCCGCCTCCGCCACAAGCCGCCAGCGTCAGGCAGACGGCCACACCAACGAGCAGAGGCAACCATCTAGGATTGTGCGACATGCGCCCTCCCCTCAATTCGTCGTTGGGTACACGAGCCCGTCGCGCCAGGGTGAGCGGGTCTGCCGCAGCAGCCGCATACAGGCGCCGGTATATTGTCTGTCCGTATGGGGAATTACGAAATAACGAAACTATATGATTTCTTAGATATTCTCTTTAGTTTATCGTGTCAAGCGGGGACACGCACGTGCCGCTCATGGCGATCCATCTCTCCCTCCCACAACCGGGGCGAGAAATATGCTCAGGATCTGCCCCAACACCCCGGCCATTCCACCATTGGCGGGATTGCGCGTCCTTGTGGATCGATCGCCGGATTGATCGCTACGTGTCTGCTCCCCATCCGCGCAAACAAGTAAGAGTGAGCGAGGGGGCGGGCTCCCTCGCGTTTCACAGTTCTTCGGCATCCTGTTAGCGGATGTACTGGTCGGCGTACTCGCGCACGTGATGGCCGTCGAGCACGTGGAAGCCGCGGATCTTCTTCAGCGTGGCGGGGTTGAGCTGGCCCAGCGGCAGATAGACCAGCTGCTTGCCCATGCGCTCGGCGATGCTGCGGAAGCCGGAGCGCGGCGGGCGCTCGGCCACGTAGAGCACGAGGCGCTCCTCCGCGTAGTCCAGCCCCGCCAGCAGCAGGCGTTCCGCCTTGTCCCGTGCGACGTCGAAGAACGGATCGCCCCACACGTCCATCATGCGGCGCGGCGGAAAGGACATGACGAAGCCGCCGTATTCGCAGCGCGAAATGCCCGGCCCCACCAGTTGCTCGCCGGCGGCCGTGGCGTAGAAGGCCATGTCCGACTCCTGGCTGTGC
Organism: bacterium; assembly: GCA_041477795.1. Taxonomy (GTDB): domain Bacteria; phylum SAR324; class SAR324; order SAR324; family JACQKK01; genus DATFMP01. The sequence continues at coordinate 10,799 of JBGOUY010000057.1, read as the reverse complement.
TCGCCGAGCCAGGTCACGCGCCAGGGATAGCGCTCCGCCGCGCCGTCCGCCGCGCCATCCGCCGGCTCCTCTCCGCGCTCGGACGCGCCGGGGCGGTCCGCGTCGAAGATCACCACGACGGAGCCCACCCGGCCGCGCAGCGCCAGCACCTCGCGCACGTAGAGCTTGCCCTCGTGCCAGTTGCGCAGGGTCTCCCGCACGTCCACGCCGTCCTTGAGCGAGGCCTGGAACGGCTCCACGCGGGTGCGCTCGGCGGAGAGCAGCGCGTGCGCCTTGTGGCGCAGGTAGCGCCCATAGTCCTCGATCACCAGGTCCTCGGGTGGGTGCGAGCAGATCATGCGCCCGGACCATTGGGACTTCCAGCGCCCGGAGAACTGCTCGCGCAGGCGCTTCTTGCGGCTGAACTCGCGCAACTGCGGGCGACGCCGGCGCAGCGTGCGCCGCAGCGTGAGCCGGCGCCCCTCCACGGTGGCGAAGCGCTCGTCCAGCTCCAGCGTGGGCAGGAGGCGCGAGCCATCCTGCCAGGGGTAGTGGCTGCCGCGATCCCAGACCTCGAAGGCGTACTCATCGTCCACCATGCCCCGCGCGGCCGTGACCAGGTGGAACAGGTCGGGCGCCACGAGCCCGTCCACGATGGCGTACTTGCGCGCGAAGGTGCCGACCTGGCGGAGCTGGCGCAGCGTGACCGCGGCCTCGCTGCGCTCCGCATAGGCGCGCGCGGCTTCGTGCAGCAGGTGCTCGGCTTCCGCCTCGCGCTCGGGCGGCGTGGCGCGCGGGGGGGCCGTCTCCGGCGTCTCCGGCGCGCCGCCTGCGGCGCCGGCGGCCTGCGTGCGCCAATGCTCATAGGCCGCCGCCAGGAAGGGCGGCTCGGACAGGAACTCCGCGGAGGAGCGCACGGACCAGTTGTAGAGCCGCAGCGCGCGGGGCCGCGCCCGCCCCAGCGGCCGCGGCTGCGGCGTTGCCAGGCGCTCCAGCACGCCCGGCAGGTGGTGCGCCCCCAGCACGCAGGCGATGCGGCGGGCCGGGGCCGCCGCGGCGAGCTGCTGCAGCGCGTGGGCCATCATGGTCTCGCGGGCGGCATCCTGCGGCAGGTGCGGCCGCGCGGCGTGCGCATAGTAGACGTCCAGGAAGGCGTCATAGCCCAGGCGCGGCAGGGCGCTGCTGTCCGGCAGCGGCTCGGCCACGCGCGGATACTCCGCCCCATCCAGGTCGATCAGCTCGCTGGCCAGGCCCCGCTCGCGCGCCGTGCGCAGCGCCTCCATGATCGGGTCGAAGCCCTCCACGGCCAGGAACGACTGCGCCTCGTCCCCCTCCTCCCCCAGCACCAGCGAGAGGAAGGGCAGGCGGTTGACGGCCTGCAGCACCGGCTCGCGCCAGGTGCCCGGCAGCTCCACCGCCACCACGTCCGGTGGGTCGGCCAGCAGCGCGCGGCGCACTTCCACGGCGAATTCCATCCGCGCGTGGAAGACGGGCAGGAACGTGATGCGCTCGAAGCGGCGAAGGACCATGGCGGCGCCGGCGTGCAGGGTGGGGTAGTGGACGGCCCCAGTATAGCGCAAGGGCGCGGCCCCGGTCATGGCCCACGAGGGGCAGCGCCGGCGGCCGGCTACGGGCGCGGGGGGTGCGCCGGCTCCTCCGCCAGCCGCCGGCGCAGGGCCCGGCCGGAAGGCAAATGCGCCACAATGCGCCAGAGGGCCTCGCTTGCTGACTGCAACGGCAGGCCAGCCAGCAGCAGCTCCAGCTCCGCCTGGAACTCACCCTCGATCGCCGCCGCCTGCCGGGCCAGTGCGGCGCCGGCAGGCGTGAGAGAAAGCCGGATGCACCGCGCATCGTGCGGGTCGGGCCGACGCTCCAGCCAGCCGGACGCCACCATGGACGCCACGAGCCGGCTCGGGCTGCCTGTCTCGCACACGAGGCGTTCGCCCAGCGCTGCAAGGGAAAGCGGCGGCCGCTGCGCCAGGACGACCAGCACCTCGGCCTGCGCCGGAGTGAGATCCAGCGGTCGCAGGGCCTCAGAGAGCAGCCGATTGCCGTCCCGCTGGGCAGCCAGCACCAGGTATCGGAACTCATTGAGCGGCGTCACGCGGCCCGCTCCTGCGTGTCGACGTTCGCCCGCAGGAAGTCCTCGACGGCCTGCGCGTAGCGGCGCGGGTGGCTGAAGCGGAACATGTGCCCCGTGCCGGCCAGCACCACCTCGCGGGCGTCCGGGATACCCTCGCGCAGCACGCGCGCCGCCCGTGGGCCGATGAGGCGGTCCATGCTGGGCGTGAGGATGAGCGTGGGCACTTCGATGCGCCCGAGGTGCGCGCGGTAGTCCGCCGCGAACGCCGCCCGCGCCCGAGCCGCATAGCTGGCCTGGGGGGTGTGCTCCAGAAACAGCGCCCGGCTCTGTGCCCGACTCCAGGGCACCTCGCCGGACGCATCGTGCGGCGAGGAGAGCAGCGCGGCATGCAGCCGCAGCACGCCCTGGGAATAGAGCGGCCCGCGCGTCCAGCGCACCGCCGACAACATTCCGCGCACGAGGCGCGAACCGATGGGATCGGCCGCGAAGCCGCCTGAGAGCACCAGTCCCTGCAGCCCCGCCGGACGCCGCACGGCCAGCGCCAGCGCCACGACGGCGCCGAAGGAATCGCCCAGCAGGACATGGCGCTCCAGCCCGCCCACTTGTTCCTGCACGAAGTCCGCGTAGCGCTCAATGGAATCCAGCGCCTCGGGCAGGCGCATGGTGCGCAGGGGTCGGTGCGCCAACGGGCGCAACTGCTCGAGTGCCCAGGGCGCTCCGGAAAAGCAGGGAATTGTCACGATCGATATCGCTTCCATGGCCATCGCCTCCCAATGCAGGTGATTTGTATGATGTAACATCTTTATAGAATAATGATCTATCATTGATGTTCTGTCAATTATTTTGGTAAACAACTGATCTGGTGGAGGATCAAATTGAATCCAGGGATCGTAACGGAGTTCAGCGCGCTGGGCTGGCAATGCGCGCTCAGCGCGCCTGGGCCAGCAGCTCGCCCACGGCCAGCACGATGTGGCCGGCCACGGCGCTCTTGTCCATCAGCGGCAGGGCAATGGGCGCGGACGGGGCGGCCCCGGGGAGCGCCCGGCGCAGCAACGTGACGCGGTTCTGCTGGCTCTCGAAGCCCGAGCCGGGCTCCGTGATGTCGTTGGCCACGACCAGGTCCGCGCGCTTGGCGTCCAGCTTGCGCTGGGCGTTTGCCAGCAGGTCGCGGCTCTCCGCGGCGAAGACGACGACCACCTGGCCGGGCTTCTTGCGGCGGCCGCTCTCCGCGGCGATGTCCGGGTTGGAGTCCAGCTCCAGGTGCAGGGTGGGATGCTCGCCGCGCTTGATCTTGTGCTCGGAGGGATTGCGCACGCGGTAGTCGCTGACGGCGGCGGCGAAGATCAGGGCGTCCTGCGCCGGCAGGTGCTCCAGCACGACCGCGCGCATCTCCTCGGCGGAGGAGACGCGGCTGAGTGCCACGCCGCGCGGGGCGGGCTGGTGCGAGGGACCGGAGACGAGCAGCACCTGCGCGCCGGCATCGCGGCAGGCTTCCGCGAGGGCAAAGCCCATGCGCCCGCTGGAGCGGTTGGTGATGTAGCGCACCGGGTCGATCTTCTCCACCGTCGGACCGGCGGTGATCAGCACGTGGCGCCCGGCAAGGCGGCCCGCTACGGCCGGGCGCACGCCGCTGGCCTCGGCGAAGTGGCGCTCCACCGCCGTCACGATCTCGGCCGGATCGGCCAGCCGCCCCGGCGCTTCCCTGCCCTCGGCCAGGAAGCCCGTCTCGGGCGGGATGATGTGCACCCCGCGCGCCTGCAGCACCGCCAGGTTCTCCTGGGTGGCGGCGTGGGCCAGCATGCGGTCGTTCATGGCCAGCGCCAGATACAGCGGCGCCGCGCTGGCCAGCAGCACGGTGCTGAGCAGGTCGTCCGCCAGGCCCGCGCGCAGCTTGGCCGCCACGTTGGCCGTGCAGGGCGCCACCAGCGCCAGCTCGGCCCGCTCGGCCAGCCGGATGTGGCCGATGCGGCTCTCCTGATCCAGGTCGAACAGGTTCATGCCCACCGGGCGGTTGGAGAGGGTCTGGAAGGTGAGGGGGCGCACGAACTCCTGGGCGTGCGCGGTCATCACCACGCTCACTTCCGCCCCGGCCCGCTTGAGGCCCCGCAGCACCTCCACGCCCTTGTAGCAGGCGATGCCGCCGGAGACGCCCAGCAGGATCTCGCGCCCTTGCAATACGGACATGCCGCCTCCCTTGCTCCGCCGCGCCCGCCGGACGGCGCGTCACGGCTAGCTTCCTTTCAAGAACCCCGCCAGCCGGGCCACGGCCGCCACCATTGCGGGGAACTGCTCCGGTCCGGCCAGTGTGGGGCTGGGCCATGGAAATTACAAGGGATGGTAGACGGTGCGCCGGGTCCTCGCACATTGGAAGCGGTTCCGCGCGTGTCGGTGCGCGGATGAGGCTCGATGCAACGACAGGGCGTCAGGACGCCACGCTTTCAAGGCGCACCCCGAAGTTGGCGACGAACGCCCGTTTGCCCTTGGGGCTGATTTGCAGCGCCCGGCCTTCCTGCGAAAGCACCACCCAGTTCCGCATGAGGCAGAGCGAGGCGATGGACGCCCCGAGTGCCCCGGCCAGATGGACGCGCCGTTCCGTCCAATCCAGGCACTGACGGGCGAAGGCTCTACGCAGCTTGCGCGCGGCGGCCAGATCGACACCCAGCTTCTCCAGAAACGACTGACCTCGCGGCGACACGACAAAATCGCGGCCGGTCGGGACGAGCCAGCCCTGCTCCACCATTGCAGCCGTGAGCGCGACCCCGAGGGATCCTGCCAGGTGATCGTAGCAGGTACGGGCGGCGCGCAACTGCTCGAGGGTTGAATCGGACGGTCTGCGCGGCTGGCGGTCCGCAGCCAGCACCATCATCGCCTCCAGGGCTTCCGCCACTCGATCGCTTGCGAGCCGGAAGTACCGATTTCTCCCATATCGCTCCTGCGAGATCAGTCCCACCCTGGCCAGCTTGGCCAGGTGGCTGCTCGCGGTCTGCGGCGTGATGCCTCCGTAGTAGGCCAACTCCTTCGCGGTCAGAGCGCGGCCGTCCATCAGGGCGTCCAGCATGCTGGATCGCGCGGGATCGCCGATCATGCTGGCAAGCATCGAAATGTCGGGCAGTGCATTCATAGTTCGATGATCAGCGAATCGTTTCATGTTGTCAACATGAATGCTCCCTGCGAGCATCGATCTCGTCGCAGCGAAGACCGGCCGCTGGACACATGCGTCCCGGCTGCAATTCAGATCGCGGAACTCAACCGTCCACCGAGGCTGTTCATGGAATCGGCGCCCCACCCATTCAGTGCCCGTGAAGACGAAAAGCACCGGCCGCGGCAGACACCGGTGGGGTGGCTCCTCAGCGTCGTACGGCTGTGCGCAGCGCTGATCCGGACCTGGCAGCAACGATCCCGGCAGCGCCGGGCCCTGGCCGAGCTTGATGCTCGCCTGCTGCGCGATATCGGCGTGCACGCCCGGGCCGCTCGGGCCGAATACCGCAAATGGTTCTGGCAACCGTGATCGCTCGACACGGCGATGCTCACAAATCGCGCGTACTGGCGACCAACTTCGGAGGGTTTTGGATGTATCACGGCTACAAAGTCGTCCTGTGTGCGTTCCTGGTTGCGATGTTCGCATGGGGACCAAGCGGGCCTGCTGACGTGCGCCGGCCTGCTCGTGCTGGCGTCCTGTGTCGTCATTGGCGGGAGGGCGCTCGTCAGCGCACACCCGCCCGCGGCGAGCCCCGTCGCGCAGAGTGTCTGAATCCGAGTCATCGCCAAGCTCCCGGGGCGCTCCGCTAAAGCGGCAGCTTCGAGGAAGCACCCGCCACTTCCCGCACCAGGCGCGGCACCAGGTAGCCCGGCAGCGCGGCGCGCAGGGCCTCCATGAGCCGGCGCGCCTCGGCCTCCGGCACGTCGAAGTGCGCCGCGCCGGCCACGCGGTCGAGCAGATGCAGGTAGTAGGGCAGCACCCCCGCGGCGAAGAGGGCCTCGCTCAGCGCGGCCAGCGCCGCGGCCGAGTCGTTCACGCCGCGCAGCAGCACGGCCTGGTTCAGCAGCGGCACGCCGCGCGCGCGCAGGGGCTGCAGCGCGGCAGCCATCGTGGCGTCGATCTCGTTGGCGTGGTTGGCATGGAGCACCAGCACGGGCTGCAGGCGCGTGCCGCAGAGCCAGTCCAGCAGCGCCGCATCCACGCGCTCGGGCAGCACCACGGGCAGGCGCGTGTGCACGCGCAGCCGCCGCAGGTGCGGGATCGCCGCCAGCCGCCGCGCCAGCTCGGCCAGTCGCGCGTCCGGCAGCGCCAGCGGATCGCCGCCGCTCAGGATGACCTCGCTCAGGGAGGCGTCCGCGGCCAGGTAGTCCAGCGCGCGCTCCCATTGCCCGGGGGCGGGATTGGCCTCGCCGTAGGGGAAGTGCCGCCGGAAGCAGTAGCGGCAGTGCACCGCGCAGGCACCCGTCGTGATGAGCAGCGCGCGCCCGGCGTACTTGTGCAGAACGCCCGGCACGACTTGCGCGGCCAGCTCGCCCAGCGGATCGGGCCCGAACTGCGGCGCGGGCGCCAGCTCCTCGCCCAGCGGCAGCACCTGCCGCAGCAGCGGATCGGCCGGGTCGCCCCGGCGCATGCGGGCCACGAAGCCGCGCGGCACGCGCAGGGGGAAGGCCTGGGCCGCCCGCCGCGCCCCCGGCAGCAGCGCGGGATCCAGTTCCAGCAGGCGCAGCAGCTCGGCCGGATCGCGCAGCGCCTCCTGCAGCGCCCGCTGCCAGGCGGGCAGGGCGACTTTGGCGTCAACAGCAAGGTTCATAATGACCGAGGATCGAATGAGTGGAGGAGGGAGGCGCCGCCTCCCTCCTCCACACCTCCTGCCTCCGGCAGGGAGCACGCCCCCCGCACTCCATTCACATCAAGCCTGTGCACGGCTGCGAAGCAGCAGTACACATCCAGAAGGGGTGCGCGAGGGGGCCTGCTCCCTCGCAAGCTGTGGTTTTTCCGCAGCGTGTCAGGCTCCACTATAGCGGTGCCGCCGCGCACTTGATACTGCGCGGGTGAGCCGTCCATCACGCCGCCGTTCCGCCTCACGCGTCGAGCGCGAGCGATTCCTGCACGGGGCCGCGCACCGGTTCCGGGTGGAGCGGCGGCACATCGCGCGTGAAGTGCGCCGTGGATAGCGCGCAGCGCTGGCGGTCCAGCCCGAGGCGTCGGCACGTGACGGCGAAGAGGGCGGCGAGGGCATCGGCGCGCACGCCCTCGCCGCGCATGCGCCAGCGGAAGCGCACGTCGTTGAGCGCGCCGCCGCGCATCTCGCGCAGGCGGCCCAGCACGCGCTCCTTGCGCTCGGGATAGTGGCGCTCCAGCCAGGCCACGAACAGCTCGCGCAGGCCGTGGGACAGGCGCACCAGGATGTAGTTGCCCCAGGCGGCGCCCCGCTCGGCGCATTCCTCCAGGATGCGCGACGCCTCGTGATCGTTGAGCCCGGGGATGAGCGGCGCGGTGTTGACGCCCACCGGCACCCCGGCCGCATGCAGCGCCGCCACCGCCTCCAGGCGCTTGCGCGGGGCGGAGGCGCGCGGCTCCAGGCGGGCGGCCAGCTCCGGATCGAGCGAGGTGATGGAGATCGTCACGCGCACCAGGTCGCGCGCGGCCAGCCGCTCCAGCAGATCCAGGTCGCGCAGGATCAGCGCGTTCTTGGTGATCAGTTCCACCGGATGCCCGTGGTGCAGGAACACCTCCAGGCAGCCCCGCGTGATCCGCAGCCTCCGCTCCACGGGCTGGTAGCAGTCCGTGTTGCCCGAGAGCAGGATCGGCTGGGGCTGCCAGCTCCGCGCGCGGATGGCCTGCTCCAGCAGCGCCGGCGTGTCCCGCTTCACCAGGATGCGCGACTCGAAGTCCAGCCCGGCGGAAAAGCCCAGGTATTCGTGGCTGGGCCGCGCGTAACAGTACACGCAGCCGTGCTCGCAGCCGCGGTAGGGGTTCACGCTGTACTCGAAGCCCAGGTCCGGGCTGTCGTTGCGGGAGAGCACGGACTTGGAGCGGTCTGCGAAGAACTCCGTGCGGCGCTGCCAGCCCGCCTCGCCCGCCTGGCGCTCGGCCTCCAGCCAGTCGGCGTCCCACGGCAGGTCGAGCCGGTCGAAGCGGTTGGCGGGATTCTCCGCCGTGCCGCGCCCACGCTGCTCCGGTTGCGCTGCCTTGCCGTCGTCCATGGCGGTCTCCTGCGAGCGGTGCGGCCAGATGTGCCGTTCAGGCGTGCCGTTCAGGCATATCGGTGAGGTGAACAAATGTAGCATCATTTGACCGGCGCACGCAAGCGCAGGTGCGCCCGGCTCAGACGCCGCCGCTGCCGGCGTGAACTGCGACAACAGCAAGCGGGGGAGCAAGCTCCCCCGCGCCCCCTCTATGGAAACTGCGGCCTCACCCGTCCGGCTGACGCCGCACGACCCTCTCCAAAGGAGAGCTGCGCACCGCCACTGCGTGGGCGGTGCTCCCTCTTCTCCCCTTGGAGCAGCCTGTCCTGAGCGGAGTCGAAGGAGGTGCCGCTGGTCAGGGCGGCGGCGACGCGTTGGCAGGCTATCGCGCGCTTGCTATACCGGACGCAGGGCCCCCCTGTGTGTGTCGCCCCTGCCCAAGCCGCGCTGTTGTGCTCCGCTTGCGAGTCGCCCATCCGTGCTGTCGCTGCCGCTCATGCCCCCCCCGCCCGCGCCGCGCCGCAGCACGACGCTGGCGTGCCGGCGGGTGCTGGCGCTCGCGCTGCTGTTCGCACTCGCCCTCGCACTCGCGGGCGCCACCCTGCGCGCTGCGCCAGCCGCCGCGCCGGACACGGCCGAGGGCTGGTACCGCAAGGGCTTCAAGCTGCAGCAGGAGTTCCGCACGCTGGAGGCGCTGGACGCCTACCAGCACGCCCTGGCCCTCGACCCCGCCCATGCGCGGGCGCAGTACGAGATCGGCTGGAGCTACTGGATCCTCGAGAACTGGCCGGAGGTGGTGCGGCACTGGGAGCTGGCGCAGCAGGCCGGCCTGGACGTCGCCGAGCTGCCCGAGTACCTGGCGCTGGCCCGCGAGCGTCTGACGGGCAAGGTGGAGCCGATCGTGCGGCCGCCCATCCACACGCGCGCCAGCGGCGGCGGCGTGACGCTGGAGCTGGTGGCGCGCTTCCAGCACTATGACCCGCGCGCCGCCGACCGCGCGGATCACTTCGACGCGCACGTGTTCTCGCCCAAGTCCGTGCAGATCGCCCCGGATGGCGCGCGAGCCTACGTGGAGGCGCTGGAAGGGCGCAGCACGATCGTCTATGACACGCGCACGCTGACCAAGCTGCGGGCGATTCCGCACGACTTCGGCCCGGAGCAGGCACAGCTTTTCGACGCGGCCGAGAGCGCGCAGTGGGCGCCGCGCTTCCCGCCGGGCGAGGCGCCCGCGGCCTTCAACCAGTACGAGGGCAAGCCGGTCGAGGGCGTCTTCACGCACGGCGGGCGCTACCTGTGGGTGAGCCACTACCGGCGCAGCTACGACGAACTGGGCATCCTGCCCTCCAGCGTGGCCCTCATCGATGCGCAGCGCGAAGCCATCGTGCGCGTGTTCCAGTCCGGGCCGATCCCCAAGTTCCTGGCCGCCTCGCCGGACGGACACTGGCTGGCCGTCGTGCACTGGGGCGACAACACGGTGGGCCTGCTCGACATCCGCGGCGATGACCCCGCCGCCTTTCACCACGCGGGGGAGATCGTGGTGGAGCAGCGCCTGCCGCTGGACCTGCACCGCAAGGTGAACCGGGACCGCTACTGCGGCCTGTGCCTGCGCGGAGCGGTGTTCACGCCGGACAGCCGAACCCTGCTGGTGGCGCGCATGGGGGGCGGCGGGATCGCCGTGCTGGACGTGGCTGCGCGCACCGTGCTGGGCTCCGTGCAGGGCATGAAGCCCACGCCGCGGCACCTCGTGCTCTCCCATGATGGGCTGACGCTCTATGTCGGCTCCAACTCCAGCGGCTACGTGGCGACCTATCGCGTGGCCGACCTGCTGGCGGCGGCACGGGCCGGCTCCGCCCGCAGCGGCGCCGCGCGCCTGCGGCCCCTGCGCGAGACACGCACGGGCGAGGGCACGCGCACGATCGCCCTCTCGCCGGACGGCAGCCTGCTCTTCGTGGCGGTCAACAAGGGCAGCCTGCTGCTGGCGCTGGATGCCCGCACCCTGCGCACGCTCGTGCAGGTGCCCACCGATTCCTTTCCCGTGGGCCTGGACGTCAGCCCGGACGGGCGCCAGGTGTGGGTGACGGCCCAGGGCTACAAGCTGCGCGGGGGCAATGCGGTCACGGTGTACCGGGTCACGCGCGAGGCGGCCGCCAGACCCGCACCGTAAGCGGCACCCGAGCGGCGGCTGAGCGGCGGCTGAGCGGCGGCTGAGCGGCTGACGTTGCACTCGGCTGGGCCACGCCCCTTCCCGCTGGCATTTTGCGGCCAGTTTTGGTATACATACATATCCTATTATGGGTACGTCGGGAAGGGAACGCCGGCCCGCTGCGCGTCAGGACGATCACGACGTCCGCGCTGGCGATGCCGGAGCTCCAGCTCTCCTCGCCGGTGCTGCGATCGGTGTCCCCGCCGCGCCGTCCAGGGCAGGGCCCGCAGGACTCGGCTCCGTGAGGCGGGGCTTCGTAACGCCAGCGGCTTCGTTTGGAAATTCCGCCGGGGCCTCCCCCCGACCCCCGCCCAAGGCGGGGGAGACCAGCGGGCCAGGCGCTCCCGGCCGCCGCAGCGTGATCGG
>JBGOUY010000139.1:0-10910 GCA_041477795.1 bacterium | reverse complement strand
GGATCGACATCACGCACCTGGCCATCAGCCTGATCGAGAAGCGCCTGCGCGACGCGTGGCCGGGCATCGAGTTCGAGGTACACGGCACGCCCAAGGACTTCGCGGGGGCGAGCGACCTGGCCGCGCGGGACAAGTACCAGTTCCAATGGTGGGCCTGCTCGCTGGTCAACGCCCAACCGTACCAGGGCCGCAAGAAGGGCGCGGACCGGGGCATCGACGGACTGATCTTCTTCCGCGACGACAACCAGCCGCCCAAGAAGATCGTCGTCTCGGTCAAGGGCGGGGAGAACGTGGGCGTCGCCATGATCCGCGATCTCGCGGGCGTGCTGGAGCGCGAGCAGGCGGAAATCGGGCTGTTCGTGACGCTCGCCGAGCCCACCCAGCCCATGATCGCCGAGGCCGCCGCAGCGGGTTTCTACGAGGCCACGGCCTACCACGAGAAGTTCCCGCGCATCCAGATCCTGACGATCCAGGACCTGATGGACGGCAAGGCGCGGCCCGAGTACCGCAACGTGGATGCGGACCTGGGCCACAAGCGCGCCAAACGCGAGACGACCGCGCACCGTGGCCACGTGGAGATGGGGCTGGAGGAGTAGGCGCCCCGGCGGGACCTCTCCCCGCCCCGCATCCTGCGGGGCCGCCCCTCCCCCAGGGTGGGAGGGGCTTGAAGCCGCGGCTGGGGCGGGTCTCCCCCTCTCCCGTGGGAGAGGGGGCCGGGGGGAGCGGTCCCGCGCCGCTAACCTCAACCGCCCTGAATCGGAGAAATTTGCGGCTGGCAGTCCGCAGTCTTTGCGGCCTTTTGCGTCTTTGCGCGAAAACGCAGTCTGCCTTTTGCTTTGCGCCTTTGCGTCTTTGCGCGAGAAAGGCCTTTCCGCGTCCGCATTTGTCCGATCTTGTCCCTGGCGCCCGGAGCCCTGTTGCTGTATGATGATGGTGGCCGAAAAGCCGCTCTGGAGGGGGCTTGGCGGGCCGCGGGAAGAAATTACGATACGAAGCCAACGGGCGGGCGTCGGGACCTCTCCCCGCAGCGCTGGCGCGCTGCTGCCCCTCCCCCACGGGGGAGGGGCAACCGCAACGGCGGTCTCCCCCTCTCCCGTGGGAGAGGGGGTCCGGGGGGAGCGGTCCTGGGCGGGGCCGAACAGCGATCCGGTATCCCACTGCTCAGCCCCAAAGTTAAGGCTTGCTGGACGACTGGCGCGGTTTGGCGGCCCGGTGGGCCCGCTTTGCAGGCGGGTGCTTGGCGGTGGTGCGCTTCGCCGTGGGATGCTTCGCTGCGGGCCGTGCCGCGGCGCGCGGGCGGGCGGCATGCTCGGCGGGCGGCCCGGTGCGGCGCGCCACCACCATCAGGTTCACCGCGCCCAGCCCGGCGCAATGGGGATCGAAGTCGAAGGCGAGCGAATAGCCGATGAAGCGCTCGAACAGCGCGCGATCGGCGCCGATGCGCCGCAGGCTCTCCGGCGCGATGCTGCGCGCCAGCGCGCCCGGCCCGCCCAGGCGCTCCACGGCGAAGCCGGCCCGGTACAACAGGCCCGACAGCTCGGGAATGGTGAAGGCGTAGTCCGGCGGCGTGAGCTTGCCGGCCTGCGCCAGCCACGGCTTGAAGTCCGGCGGAAAGTCCTCCACGCCCTGGTGCAGGATGCTCTCGCTGAGGAAGAACGGATCCGCGCTGCCCGAGCGGCCGGGCGGCACGAAGGCCTCGGACATGTCGAAGTCGATCATGAAGGGCAGCACGCCGGTGCGGCTGGAGACCATCAGCACCAGCACGTCCGCCGTCACGCGGCAGACCTCCGCCACGGCGCGCGCCTGGTGCGGCCAGGCGTAGGAGAGCGGCGCATCCAGGCACAGCGTCAGGTCGTAGCCGCGCTCCTCCAGCGCGGAAAGATCGCGCACGTCCCCTGCGCGGAAGTCGATCTGGCTCAGCCCGGCGCGGAGGGCCGCGGCCTCGGCGCGCGCCAGCATGGCGGGCGAGACGTCCAGGTGCGTCACGCGGTGCCCGCGCGCGGCGATGGGCAGCGAGTAGCGGCCGGTGCCCGCCCCCACGTCCAGCACGCGCAGGCTGCCGCCCAGATAGTCCGCGATGACGCGCCAGGCGATCGCCGTCTGGAACGCCACCAGCGGGAAGCGCGTCTCGCGCAGGGATTCCTCGTCCGCCATGGTCTCGCCCCAGAAGGCGACGCCATCGTCCTGCGCCCGCTCCACCATCCGCCTGCCTCCGTTCTGAGCCGCCCGCGACGGCCCTTAGCCATCGTTTAACCCAAGGGTTTATGTTTCTTGGCCCTGCCCGCGTGGTGCAATACTTGACCGGTCGGTCTTATCTTTTCCTTGCAGGCGCGCCGCCTCCCGGTCACTCCCGCGTCCACCCCGCACCCCAGGAGGCGCATCATGAAGTCGCTTTCATGCAAGGATCTAGGCGCAATGGATTGCAACTATACTGCCAAGGGGAAGACGGCCGCGGAGGTCAAGCCGATGCTGTTCGCTCACGCCCAGCAGGATCGCCCGGACGTGCTGGCTGCCATGACGCCGCAGCCGATGCAGGACGTGCAGTAGCGCATGGATCGGCGGCTGGCGTAGGCGCCGGCCGTCCGGCAGTGCAGGCGAGCGACCCGGGGCGCTTCGCCCCGGGTTCCCGCGGGGCGCTTCGCGTCCGCACCGGCGGCGGCTATGGCCGCGTCAGGGTGCGAAGCGCACGCAGTAGATGGGGGGCAGGTGCGCGCTGAAAAGCTGCCAGGCGTCCCCGCCGTCGTCCGAGCTCCACAGGGCGCCGGTGGTGGAGCCCATGGCGAGGCGGTCGCCGGTGCCGTCCACGGCCAAGCCGTGGCGGTAGATCAGGTCGTAGGCCGGCGGCGCGGGCAGGCCCCTGGACAGCGTCTCGAAGCTGCGTCCGCCGTCGCGGGTGCGCGCCACCACCAGCTTGCCATCCACCGGGATGCGCCGCTCGTCCTTGATGGCCGGCACGAACCACGCGGTGTCCGGCTCGCGCGGGTGCGCCGCCACGGCGAAGCCGAACTTGGAGGGCCGGATCGCCGTGATCTCGCTCCAGCTTCGCCCGGCGTCCGTGCTGCGGAACACGCCGTTGTGGTGCTGGATCCACATGGACTCCGGCCGCGCCGGGCAGGCCACCAGCCGATGCACGTCCTGCAGGATCGGGTGGTACTCCTGGCCGGGCGGCATGTATTCGTTGCGCAGACCCTGGGTGCGCACCTCCCAGGAGGCGCCGCCGTCGAGGCTCGTCCACACGCCGCCGGTGGAGACGGCCACGGTGACGCACTGCGCGTCGCGGGGATGCAGCAGCACCGTGTGGATGCCGGGGAAGTCGTAGCCGCCGCCCATCCACTCGGTGCGCTGGGGCAGGTTCCAGAGGGACTGGTTGAGCGCCCAGCTTTCCCCCCGGTCCGCGGAGCGGAACAGGCCGCCGGGGAGGGTGCCCGCCCACAGCACGCCCGGCTGCGCCTCGCCGCCGCGCTCCAGGGCCCAGATCAGCGAGACGCTGGGGGCGGTGGGGACAGGCTCGATGCCGCCCTCGGGGGTGATCTTGCGGCCCATGGCCTGGGCCGCATTGGCCGCATAGGATGGCGCGGCCACCTCGTGCCAGGTGGCCCCGTCGTCCTCGGAGCGGTGCAGCTTGACGCCGAAGTGCCCCAGGTTCAGCGCGGCATAGAGCGTCCCGTCGCGCTCGTCGGGCAGCACGGTGGTCACCGGATCGCCCAGGAAGGCTGTGCGCAGCAGGCGCCAGCTTGCGCCGGCGGCCGACTTCGCGCTGGACCTTGCGCTGGACCTGGCGGCGCCTTTGCCGGCGCTCTTGCCGGCGGCCTTGGCCGTGCGGGTGCGCACGCGCTCCAGCACGAACAATCCCTTGCGGGTTCCAATGTAGAGGCGGTCGGTCATGGTCGCTCGCTCCCGATCAGGCCGGCGGCAGGCGGAGCGCCGCTCCGCTCCCGCCGGAAAGGGCCTGCATCACGTACACCTCGGAATCCGGCGCGACGGCGTCGCTCAATCCCACGCGGTCGCGCAGCATCTGTCCGTCCACGAACACGACCATGTGCGTGCGCAGCCGCTGCTGGTCGTCCAGCACGTAGCCGCGCAGGCGCGGGTGGGCCGCGAAGATCGCCTCCAGCACCTCGCGCACGGTGGCTCCCGGCGCCTCGCCGGGCGGCGCGGAGACGTGGCGCTGCAGGTTCTGCGTGAAGACGACGCGGGCCATGGCCGCCTATCCCAGCCGGGGCAGCGTCCGCTGCAGGTTGTCCAGGCACGAGGCCCAGCCCTGGGCGTGCCGGTCGCGCACCTCCGCGGCGGGGAAGAGCTCGTGCATCAGCACCACCTCGGTCTGCCCGCCCAGATCGCGGAACTCCACCGTGACGATCGTTTCGCCCATCTCGCCGCCCTCCCACTGCCAAGTGTACACGAGGCGTGCGGGCGGCTGTACCTCCCGGTACGTGCCATAGGCCACACTGGCCGCGCTCTTGTCCGCGGGCAGCATGGCGATGCGATAGGCCCCGCCCACGCGCAGGTCCACCTGCGCCTCGGCCACCGTGAAGCCGACTGGGCAGGACCACTGGCGCAGCGCGCCGGGATCGGTCCACGCGCGGAAGACGCGCTCGCGGCTCGCCGGGATCGTGCGGCGGATCGTCAGCGCGGTGTCCGGGCTGGGTTGGGGGCGCGATACCATGCAGAATCTCCTCTGTCGGTTCGGAAGACCGGGCCGGCCGTGCCGCCTGCGCGGGCGCCGCGCCGGGCCCGGCCGGGCCGCGCTTCAGGCGTGCTGGCGCAGGTACTGCTTCCAGAGTGTCCAGTAGTGGCTGGGCCAGCCCTGGCGGATGCTCGCCGCGTAGGCGTCCGGGAGGTTGGAGTGCACCATCTGCAGCACCGTCCCCTTGCCCTCCTTGCGGAACGTCAGCACCAGCACCGAGTCGGCCTCGCCCGCCTTCCAGTCGGCCCCGCGCCAGGTCTGCACGATCAGGCGCGGCGGATCGAGCACGAGCAGGCGCCCGCGCAGGTGCGCGCCCCAGGCGGCAAAGGCCGCGCCGGGCTTGGGGACGAACTTGGCCGGGGCGCCGGTGGAGACGCTGTGCAAGCGTGGATCGGCGTAGAGCGAGTAGATGCGCTCGGGCGGTGCCGCGAAGCGCACCGTCTGCTGCACTGTCTTGGTCATGGCTCCCCCCGCAGAGCGACCCCGGCACGAATTCAGGAAATATCCGGGCTAGGACGTGGAATCGCGTTCGAGATAGCGCGCCAGCGCGTCGAGCTGTGCCTCCCAATACTGGCGGTACTCCGCCAGCCAGTCCACCGCGTCCTTGAGCGGCCGCGGCTGCAGGCGGCAGCGGTGCTCGCGGCCGTGCACCTGGCGCTCCAGCAGCCCGGCGTGCTCCAGCACGCGGATGTGCTTGGAGATGGCCGGCAGCGACATGCTGAAGGGCCGCGCCAGATCGCTGATGGTGGCTTCCCCGTCGTGGGCCAGGCGCGCCAGGATCGCGCGGCGCGTCGGATCCGAGAGGGCGGAGAAGAGCTGGTTCAGGTGGCGCTCGCTGGTCGTCATGCCTTCAATAAACCAGATGGTTTAGGACCTGGCAAGCAATTTCGCCCCTCCCTGCGCACCCGCCCGCCCGCAGCGCCCCGCGCCCCGGCGCTACTCGTGCCGCAAGGCGTCGATGGGATTGAGCCGCGCGGCCTGGCGCGCCGGGAAGAAGCCGAAGATCACGCCCACGGCCGCGGAGAAAAGGAAGGCCACGGCGACGATGACCGGATCGAACACGAAGGGCACAGCCAGGAAGTGCGCGCCCACGGCCGCGCCGACGAGACCCAGCGCGATTCCGACCAGCCCCCCGAAGGACGAAAGCACGACGGCCTCCACGAGGAACTGCAGCAGCACGTCGCGCGCCAGCGCGCCGACGGCCAGGCGCGTGCCGATCTCGCGCGTGCGCTCCGTGACGGAGACCAGCATGATGTTCATGATGCCGATGCCGCCCACCACCAGGCTCACCGCGGCCACGGCGCCCAGCAGGCCGGTCAGCACGCGCGTCGCCCCGGAGACCGTGGCAGCGATCTCCTTCATGTCCATCACCCAGAAGTCGTCATCGGCGCCCGGAACGATGTGCCGGCGCTGGCGCAGCAGCGCTTCGATGTCGTGCTGCACCTTCGGGGTGGGCACGCCGTCCTTGGCGGAGACATAGATCGTGCCGATGTTGTCGATGTTGCCCGCGATGCGGCGCTGGAAGGTGCGCATTGGCACGAGCACGAAGTCGTCCATGTCCTGCCCGAAGGTGGACTGGCCCTTGGGCGCCAGCACGGCGATGACGCGGCAGGAGAGCTTCTCCAGGCGGATGGTGGCGCCCAGCGGGTCCTGCGCGCCGAAGAGCTTGCTGCGCACGGTCTGGCCGATGATGCACACCGCGGCGCCCGAGCGCTCTTCACCCTCGTTGAAAATGCGCCCGCCGGCCAGCTTCCAGTTTTGCACGGTGAGGTACGCATCGGTGCTGCCCGTGACGACGGTGGACCAGTTCGCGTCCGCATAGACGGACTGCACGCCTCGCGAGGCAGCCGGCGCCACGGCAGCCAGTCCGGCGATCTGCGAGACGATGGCGTCCATGTCCTGCTGGCGCAGCGGATCGGCCGTGGCGCTGGTGCCGCCGGGGCCGTGGCGGCGCTGGCCCTGGCGCACCATCAGCAGGTTGCTGCCCAGCGAGGCGATGTCCGAGGTCACGCGGGCGGTGGCGCCGTTGCCCACGGTGACCATGGTGATGACGGCGGCCACGCCGATCACCACGCCCAGGATCGTCAGGGAGGAGCGGAGCACGTTGCGCCGGATTTCGCGCAGGGCCAGCAGCAAGGTTTCCGCGAACATCAGGCCACCTGCTCCTTGAGGGTGTCCGAATCGATAGCGCCATCCAGGAAGCGCACGGTTCGCTGCGCGTAGGCGGCAATGTCCGACTCGTGCGTGATCATCACGATGGTCAGGTGCCGGTCGCGGTTGAAGCCGCTCAGCAGCGCCATGATCTCCCGGCTGCGCGCGGTGTCCAGGTTGCCCGTGGGCTCGTCGGCCAGCAGCAGCTCCGGTTCGGTCACCATGGCGCGGGCGATGGCGACGCGCTGCTGCTGCCCGCCGGAAAGCTCGCTGGGCGTGTGGGTCTCCCAGCCGGTGAGGCCCACGGCCGCCAGCGCGGCGCGGGCGCGGGTGCGGCGTTCCTCGTGGGGCAGCCCGCGATAGACGAGCGGAAGCTCCACGTTCTCCAGCGCCGAGGTGCGGTTGAGCAGGTTGTAGCCCTGGAACACGAAGCCCAGGAAATAGCGCCGCAGCAGCGCCCGCTGGTCCTGGCTGAGCCGGGCCACGTCCACCCCGCGGAACAGGTATACGCCCGCGGAGGGCACGTCCAGGCAACCCAGGATGTTCATGGCGGTGGACTTGCCCGAGCCGCTGGGACCCATCACGGCGACGAATTCGCCGGGCCGGATGGTCAGATCGATCCCGCGCAGGGCCTGCACGGCCGCCTGGCCCGTGCCGTAGACCTTGGTGACGTTCCGCAACTCCAGCAGCGGCGCGCCCGGCACGCCCCCAGGAATGCTCGCGGATTCGCTCATGGCGTGCCTAAGGATTGGCCGCTGCCAGGTCCACCAGCAGCGCGAGGCCAGGGGTGACGTCGCCGCGCAGCACCTGGGTGTTGTGTCCATCCGTGGCGCCCACCGTGACGGTGAGGGCGACGGGGCGTCCGTCACGCAGCGTCCACACGGCGCGCTGAGGCCCCTTGGGCAGCGAGGGCATGGGCTGGGAAGCGACTTGCGGGCGCCGCCCGAACAACGACCGGAACCAGCTCGAGCCCAGAGCGGCGTCGGCCGGCTTGGGCGGCGTGAAGCGCAGCGCCGCGTTGGGCACCAGCAGGGTCTCGTGGAAGCTGGCGGTGGTGATGGTGGCCGTGGCCGTCATGCCCGGCCGCAGCAGCAGCTCGGCGTTGTCCACGGCCAGCAGCGCCTCGTAGGTGACGACGCCGGCCACCGTCTGCGGCGCATAGCGCACCTCGGTGACCGTGGCCGTGAAGGTGCGATCCGGATAGGCGTCCACCGTGAACGTGGCGGGCTGGTCCTTGCGCACCTTGCCGACGTCCGCCTCGTCCACGGCCACGCTAATCTGCATCTTGCGCAGGTCGTCGGCCAGGGTGAAGAGCACGGGGGCCTGCAGGGAGGCCGCGACCGTCTGGCCCACCTCCACGTTGCGGCGCAGGACGATGCCGGCAATCGGCGCGTGGATCACCATCTTGGCCAGCGTGATGCGGTCCGCGTTGAGGTTAGCCTTGGCGCGGTCCTCGTCGGCGCGGGCCACCTCCTCCTGCGCCCGGGCGCGCTGGTAGTCCGCCTGGGCCGCCTGCAGGTCGTGCTCGGAGACGACATTGGTGGACGTCAGGGAGCGCAGCCGCTCGAGCTGCAGCCGGGTCTGCTCCACGGTGGCGTGCACGCTCAGCACCTGGGCCCGAGCGCCCTCCAGGGCCGCCTGCGACTGCAGCACCTGGGCCCCCTGCTTGGCCGAGTCCAGGGCGGCCAGCACCTGACCCTTGCCCACGTGGTCGTTGTAGTCCGCATTGATCGAATAGATGATGCCGGAGAGCTCACTGCCCACGTCCACCTGCACCACCGGCTCGATCGTGCCGGTGGCGGAGACGTTGACGACCAGGTCGCCCCGCGTCACCAGCTCGGTCTTGAAGGCGAGCGCCTCGCTGGGCGTCGTGAGGCGCCAAGCGGCCAGCCCGCCCGCCGCCACGGCAAGCAGCAGGCCCAACGCCAGCCAGCGCCAGCGCCGGCCGCGGCGGGTGGAACTGCCTAGGCCGAGCACCTCCTTGATGCCGGGTGCGGGTTCGCTGTGTTGCATGCGCTGCGCTCCTCGACCGCCGGGGGCACGGGCACGGTGCGGCGCCGGCCCATCAGCCCGGCTGCCACATCCTGCCCGCCTCGGCAATAATCCGAACGTCAATTCTATTTTACTCCCTTTGCGGCGCCCCACAAGCACGGGCGCCGGGAGGCTGGGTGCCCCGGCTGCGCTATTCGCCCACGTTGAGGAGCAGGCCGCTCCGGCGCGCATAGCCGAAGGTAAGGAGGAAGGTGCAGACCGCCCCGCCCAGGTAGACCGCGTTGAGGCTGCCCGCCGTGGCCAGCAGGTCCCAGCGCACGACGTGCTCGATCTCGATGGCGCGCATGCCCTCGAAGACGTAGCTGGACGGCAGCGCCCAGGCCAGTGGCCGCAGCCAGCCGGGCAGCGTGGAGATGGGATAATAGACGCCGCTGAAGGGGGCGATGGCGAAGATCGCCACCCAGGCCAGGCTTTCGGCGCCCAGGCCGTAGCGCAGCACCAGGCTCACGATGAGCAGGCCCAGCGCCCAGCCCATGATCACCAGGTTGAAGAAGAAGATCAGCAGCGGGAAGCCCAGGGTGTAGATGGAGAACGCGTAGAGCGGGATCGCCAGCAGCGAGGCCCCGCCGAAGCTGATGAGCGTGCGGATCAGGCTCATGGTGAGGAGCGAGAGCGCCATCTCGTAGGGCCGCAGCGGGCTGACGAAGAGATGCCCCAGGTTGCGCGCGTACATCTCCTCGAAGAACATCAGCGACACGCCGAGCTGGCCGCGATACAGCACGTCCCACAGCAGCACGGCGGAGATCAGCACGCCGGAGGCCTGGGCCAGCCAGGTGCTGTGGGTGAGGAAGAAGCGCGTGATGAAGCCCCACAGGATGAGCTGCACCGTGGGCCAGTACACCATCTCCAGCACGCGCGGCCAGGAGTTGCGCAGCAGGAACAGGTAGCGCAGCACCATGGCCGCGATGCGGCGCAGGGAGAGCACGACCTCGCGGGCGAACCCGGCGGGCGGCCGCGCAAAGGTGGCGCGGGCGGGCATCATGGCGTGGCGGAGCGCTGTTGCCCGGGGGGCCCGTCGTCCTCGGCGTGGCGGCGGCGGGCGATGTCGATGAACACGTCCTCCATCGTCTGGCGGCCGTACTTGGCGATCAGGGCCCGCGGCGCGCCCTGATCCACGCGGCGCCCCTCGCGCAGGATCACCACGTCCGTGCAGATGCGCTCCACCTCCGTCATGTTGTGGGAGGCCAGCAGCAGGGTCGCCCCGGTGCGGCCCTGGTAGCTCTTCAGGTAGTTGCGCACGTAGTCCGCCATGTCCGGGTCAAGCGAGGCGGTGGGCTCGTCCATCAGCAGCACGTCCGGCTCGTTGAGCAGCGCCTTGGCCAGGGCCACGCGGGTCTTCTGCCCGGCCGAAAGCGAGCCGTAGCTGCGCTTGAGGAACGCGCCCAGGTTCAGCTCCTCGGCCAGCGTGAGGATGCGCGCGCCGGGCCGGCGCAGGCCGTAGAGCCCGGCATAGACGCGCAGGTTCTCGCGCACGGTGAGGCGGTGCGGCAGGTCCACGTAGGGCGAGGAGTAGTTCATGCGCCCCAGCACGCGGTAGCGGTGGCGCAGCATGTCCTCCCCCAGCACCCGCACCTGCCCGGACGTGGGCAGCAGCAGGCCCACCAGCATGGAGAGCGTCGTCGTCTTGCCCGCGCCGTTGCCACCCAGCAGGCCCGTGGTGGTGCCGTGTCGGACGGAGAACGTCACGTCGTCCACGGCGACCACGTCGCCGTAGCGCTTGCTGAGGTGCTCGACCTCGATCGCCGCGCCCGTGCTGTCGTTCATCTTACCAGGATGGCAGCAAATGGCAGGAGCGGGAAGAGGCAGGCGTGGCATCACCTGCGCCCGGCCTCTCCGGGCAGCGCTGCGCTGCGCCGGCGCGCGAGGCCCGCCGGCCCCCCTACGCGTGCGCGATCAGGTGCGCGACGTGCTCGCGCTGCATGGCATGGATGGCCCGCGCGTCCCGGATGAGCTTATAGAGCACCTCGGGCGTGACGGCCTGCTTGGGGTCGTCGCCGATGCCCTTCACGGGCGCCACGTG
>JBGOUY010000203.1:0-8297 GCA_041477795.1 bacterium | reverse complement strand
GATTCGGACAATGCCCTGGGCCTGCTGGACCTGATGGAGGAGCTCAACGAGGAGGAGGGCATCACCTTCCTGTTCTCCACCCACGATTCGCGCGTGATGGAGCGCGCCCGCCGCGTCATCACCCTGCGCGACGGGCGCATCGCGGGCGAGCGGCAGCGGGAGGCCGTCCGTGGCGCGGGCTAGCCTCGCCGCCGCGCTGGCCCTGACGCTGCCGGCGCTGCTGCTGGCCGCCGCGCCGGGGGCGCCGCGGGCCGCGACATCGGCCCGCTCCGGCGGCGCAGCCACGGAAGCCGGCGCAGCCGGCGGCAGCGCCGACTTCGCCGCGCCGGCACCCCTGGAGTGGCGCGCGGCGTTCAAGCTCATCAGCCTGACCGCCCACGCCGAGCCGGGCGACGTCGGCTTCGTGCGCGAGGGAGACGACACGCGGGAGAGCGACCAGCAGTCCTTGCGCCTGCAGCTCACCGGCCGGCCCGTGTCCTGGCTGGACTACCGCTTCGACTACCTCAACGTGAAGCAGAACCTGGCCGGCGCCCCCCCGCCGCAGGCGCAAGGCGCCGACCTGTTCCGCCGCAAGCCCTGGCGCTCGTACATCGAGCGGCCGGAAACCGCGCCGGGCCAGGCCCCCAGCACGCAGACCGTGCTCTGGACGCAGGAGGTGGACGACGCCTTCGTGCGCGTGGCGGCCGGGCCGCTGGAGGCGGTGCTGGGGCGCCAGCCCATCAGCTGGGGCGCCGGGCGCATCTGGCAACCCACGGACGTCTTCGCCACCTTCAGCCCCCTCGCGCTGGACACGGAATACAAGCCGGGCGTGGACGGGCTGCTGCTCAGCGCCTATCCCTTCGCCTTCTCCAGCCTCTCGCTGGCCTACATCCTCAGCCCGGCCGACCGCCCCGACGTGCAGGACAGCGCGGTGCTGCGCTGGCGCGCGCAGGTGGGGCGGGAGTCCGAGCTGACCGCGCTGCTGGGCCGCGTGCGCGGCGAGCCGGTGACCGGCGGCAGCGTGGAGACGACCTGGCTGGAGGCGGGCTGGCGCCTGGAGGCCGTCAGCTACCGCCCGCGCGACCGCTCGGAGCGCGCCCTGTTCGCCGTGGCCGGCGTGGACCGCCAGGTGGGCGCTGGCACGCTGCTGCTGGCGGAGCTGTACCACCACTCGCTGGGCGCCACCTCGGAAGCCGGGCTGCCCGCCGTCGTGCGGACGCAGGACTACCGCGACGGGCGGCTCCTGCAGCTCTCGCGCGACGTGCTGGCGCTGGGCGCCAGCCAAGACTTCCTGGGCCTCTGGAAGGGCAGCTACACCCTGTTCGGCGCGGCCCTGCGCGACGAGGCGGGCGCACGCCGCGCGAGCCTGCTGCATCAGCTCACGTTCACCTACTCCATCAGCGACAATGCCGAGGCGGTGTTCTCCATCACCAGCGGCAGCGGCCGCGGCCTGGCGCCGGACGGCAGCTTCCGCTCCGAGTTCGGCCACCTGCCCGACGCGCTCTATGTGAGCCTGCAGTTCGTGCTGTGACGCCGCTGCGGCGCTCTCTGATGCTGGCTGCGGGGGACGAAAAAAAAGAGGCAGGGCGATCGTGAAATCACCCTGCCGGCATCGGACCCTGCTTCGTCGGAGCCCCGCGGCGCGAGCTGCCCGCTACCGGTGCGGCTCTCCTTTGCGCGGGGAGCGGAGCGGCCAGCGCTCCGGCCTCCTTTGTTCTGTCTCGCTGCTCTGCTGCTCCCGTTGCGGCGGGAACTGGCCCTGCGGCCGCGGCCGATGAGGACGCCGGAGGGCCGCCACGGGCTTCCTCCCCCGTCAAGGAGCGCCCAAATGGTAGCGCCAATTTAAGGACGGCGCATCGTACGTTTGCAGTATGTACGGCGGAATTTTGCAGAAAATTCGGCGCTCAGCGGGCTTGTGGCGCAATTCCGTCCCAATGGCGCCCCGGCGGGGGCCGGGACACCCAGGGTGGCCGAAGCGCGGCCGGCAGCCGCGTCGGCGCCCGCCGCGCTGGCTGTGCGGCCTACGACAGCCCTTGCAGGACGATGGTCTCTTCGCGGCGGGGGCCGGTGGAGACCACGCTGATCGGCACCCCGGCGAGCGACGCGATGCGCTCCAGGTAGGCGCGCGTGCGCGTGGGCAGGGCGGCGTAGTCGGTGATGCCGCGCGTGGACGTCTGCCAGCCCGGCAGCTCCTCGTAGAGCGGCCGCAGGCGCCCGCCGCAATTGCCCATCCAGTGCGGGATGCGCTCGTAACGGCGGCCCTCGTCGTCCTCGTAGCCCACGGCGAGCTTGAGGGTCTCCAGGGTGTCCAGCACGTCCAGCTTCATGATGGCCAGCGCGGACATGCCGTTGACGCGCACGGCCTCGCGCAGCACCACCGCATCGAACCAGCCGCAGCGCCGCACGCGGCCCGTGGTGGCGCCCACCTCCTGCCCACGCTTCTGCAGCAGCGCGCCCACAGGGTCGCCCGCCAGCTCGGTGGGGAAGGGCCCCTCGCCCACGCGCGTGGTGTAGGCCTTGGTGATGCCGATCACGCGGCTGATCCGGGTGGGCCCCACGCCGCAGCCCGTGCAGGCGCCGCCCGCCACCGTGCTGGAGGACGTCACGTAGGGATACGTGCCGTGGTCCACGTCCAGCCCGCTGCCCTGCGCCCCCTCGAAGAGCACCGTCTTGCCCGCGTCCAGCGCCTCGTTGAGCAGCGCCGAGGTGTCGCACAGGTAGGGTTCCACCTTGGCATACAGCGCGCAGTAGCGGTCGTAGATCTCGTTCAGGTCGAAGGGCCGCTCCTCGGAGCGGAAGTGGTTGCTCAGCAGGAAGTTCTTCTCCTCCAGGATTTGCGCCAGGCGCTCGCGGAAGGACCGCTCCATGCGCGGGCTGAAGTCGCTGAAGCGCACCCCGCGCCGGCCCATCTTGTCCTCGTAGGTGGGGCCGATGCCGCGCCCCGTCGTGCCGATCTTGCCCGGTCCGCGCAGCGACTCGCGCAGCTTGTCGAAGGCCTTGTGGTAGGGCATCACCACGTTGCAGGCGTCGCTCACCTTGAGCTTGGGCCCCACCGCAACGCCCGCCTTGCCCAGCTCGGCGATCTCGGCGAGCAGCGCCTCGGGGTCCACCACCACGCCGTTGCCCAGCACGGCCAGCTTGCCGGGGCGGAAGATGCCCGAGGGCACCAGGTGCAGGATGAAGGTCTTGTCCTCGAACATCACCGTGTGCCCGGCGTTGTTCCCGCCCTGGTAGCGCGCCACGATGTCGGCGTGCTCCGTGAGCAGGTCGACCACCTTGCCTTTGCCCTCGTCGCCCCACTGGGCGCCCACGACCACAATGCCTGGCATCTTCGCGACCGACTGCGGGATGGATGGAAGGAACCGCCGGAAGAAAACAGCCGGCGCAGAGAGTAAGGAATCCAGCCCCGGAAGTCAACGTGGCTCCGGCTCGCCAAAGCCGGGACTGCGCGCTAGGATGGGCGCGATCCCGCCGGTGCGAGCGGCCCCGGCGCAGCCCG
The DNA here is from genome assembly GCA_041477795.1 of bacterium. Classification (GTDB taxonomy): domain Bacteria; phylum SAR324; class SAR324; order SAR324; family JACQKK01; genus DATFMP01. The sequence goes on along the minus strand of JBGOUY010000203.1, from coordinate 4,819 downwards.
TCCCATCCAATCCAGGCCCATGCCCGTGGCCGAGCCGGCGGCGTTTCGCGTGATCGGTGTGGTGGAGGGCTTCTACGGCCGCGTGTGGAGCGAGGCCGAGCGCGAAGCCTTCCTGGCCGGCCTGGCGCCCTTCGGGCTGAACACCTACCTCTACGCCCCCAAGCACGAGCCCGCCCTGGGAGCGGCGCTGCTGGAGCCGCTGGACAAGGGCGCCTCGCAGCGCCTGCACGGGCTGCACCACGCCTGCGAGGCGCAGGGCATCCGGCTCTGGGCCGGGCTGCACCTGGAGCCGCCGTTCGACCCGGCGCTGGCGGCGCACCGGGCCGCCCTGGCGCGCAAGGCGCTGCAACTGGGCCGGCTGGGCGTCACCGGCTTCGCCGTGCTCTTCGACGACCTGCCCGTGGCCGCTGCCGCGGCGGCGCCCGGGACGGGGGATCCCGTGCGCGGCTCCCTGGCCGCGGCGCAGGCGCACGCCTTCCGCGCGCTGCAGCGCAGCGTGGGCGGGCGCGTGCCGGGCCTGCAGTGGGCCGTCTGCCCCGGCCGCTACACGCTCGACCCCGCGCTGGAGCGGCAGGTGGGCGCCTTCGAGCCGGGCTACCTGGCCCGCCTGCACGCGGCCCTGCCCGCCGACGTGCCCTGGCTGTGGACGGGCCCGCAGGTGGTGCCCGCCACGGTGACCGGCGCGGACGCGCAGGCCTACCTGGCCGCGGCGGGCATCGCGCCGGGCGCGCGGCCGCTCTGGCTGTGGGACAACTATCCGGTCAACGACGGCGTGCTGCGCGGCAAGCTGCGGCTGGCGCCCCTGGCGGGGCGGGCGGCCGATCTGCCGGCGCACGTGCAGGGCTACCTGTTCAATCCGCTGCTGCAGCCGCACCTGGGCGTGCTGCCGGGGGCGACCTGCCTGGCCTATGCCAACGACCCGGCCGGCTACCGGCCGGCGCCGGCCTGGCAGGCGGCGCTGCACGAGACCCTGCCGCCCGCGCTGCACGAGGCCATCACCGAGCTGGCCGCCCTGACCAGCCCCGCCGAGGCGACCGGCGGCGCGGGCGGCGCCAGCGGGCTGGCCGTCGGCGGCGTCACCGGCAACCTGCCCGCCCGGCTCGCCCACGCCTGGGATTCCCTGGCGCGCGGCGAGCCCATCGAGCCGTACCTCGTAATCGACTTCCGCCGCGTCATGACGCAGCTCCAGCAGCAGCTCCCCGCTCCCCTGCGCGAGGAGGCGATGCCCTGGATGGGCCGGCTCTGGCGCGCCCTGCGGCTGGTGGAAACCAGCGCCGCCGGTGCGCCGCAGGAGGTGCTGGCGCCCCTGCGCGCCGAGTTCGCCGAGTGGCGCGAGGAAGCGCCGCGGCCGGAAGTGCTTGGCCCCTGGTTCCCCTGAAACCCCGCCGGGCGATCTCTGCCGGATTCCCACGTAGAATTGGCACACGCGCCGCAAGGAAATTGACTTGAGTCAAGGTAGGCCGCGCTCGCCAGGGATAGCGTGCAGGCGTTGGCTGGGCACCTCGCGCTCCCCGGCAGAGCCGCCGGGCGCCCCTGCCGACGCCAATGGAGAGCCTCCCCATGATCAAGAGCATTGTCGCCGCGCTGGATGGCTCGCCCGAGTCGCTGGCCGGCTTGGAGCAGGGCGTGGTCTGGGCCGAGCGCCTGGACGCGGAGTTGCGGGCCATCTTCGTGCAGGACGATCGGCGCTTCATGCGCTTTCCTACCTACAGCGATTCGGAGGGCGCGGTGCCCAAGCCGATCCCGCTCAGCGGCAAGGCCCTCAAGGAGGCCGAAGCGCTGGCGGCGGAGGAGGAGGAGGAGCTGCGCAGCGAATACGATCGCCTCACCAAGGGCTATGCCGCCCACGCCGAGCTGACCGTCGTGCGCGGCGCCGTGGAGCACACGCTGATCCGCCAGGCCCACGCCGCGGACCTGGTGGTGCTGGGCAAGCGCGGCCGGGGCCTGGACGAGAACGTGGGGCGGGCCGGCCCCACCACCGAGACGCTGATCCACGAGGCGCTGCGTCCCGTGCTGGTTGTGCCCCGCAACGCCATCACGGGCGGGCCGGTGCTGGTGCCCTTCGACGGCAGCAAGGGCGTGCAGCGCGTGATCGTCCCCGGCGTGCAGCTCGTCGCCGCGCTGGGCGCCCCGGTGACCGTGCTCACCGTCTCGGCCCGCAAGGACAGGGCCGAGGAGATCCAGGCTCCGCTGCGCAGCTACCTCAACGCCCATAAGGTGAAGGCCGAGTTCCGCATCGAGGAAGGCGACGATTCCGAACGGCACGCCGCCCACGTGATCCTGGAGACCGCCGACCACATGAAGGTCGGCATGATCATGATGGGGGCCTTCTCCCTGAGCCCGCTCAAGGAGTTCTTCGTGGGCAGCGTCACGCGCAACGTGCTCAACCGCGCGCGCTGCCCCGTGCTGATGATGAGCTGACGCATCCGGGGGCCGGGCGCTGACGAGAGGGACGCGCCCGGCCCCCAGGCGTGGCAGCGCCGCTGCCGGGTCCCTGTGCACGCCGGGCCGCTGTGCAAGCCGTGCCGATTGGCTTCCTTTGGAAATTTCCCCGCCCGCCCGCCAAGCCGCTCCCAGCGGGCCTTGGCGCCACTCCAGCATAGCACAACCCCGCCCCGGGCGCACCGGACAAGTTCGGCCCCAAGTGGGCCATTTGCGGCCGTGGCGGGCCTCCGGCCAGGGCCGGGGCCGGCTCTACGCGAGACCCCACCCCGCACCCAGCCTGCGGCTGGGTGCTGCCCCTCCCCGCTAAGCAGGGAGGGGCGGCATCACAGCCAGGGCATGGCCTGCTTGTGCCTGGCCTCGAAGGACTCGATTTCCTGGAGGTGCTGCATCGTGCGGCCGATGTCGTCCAGGCCGTTGAGGAGCGAGTGCTTGGCGTCCTCGCCGATCTGGAAGCGCACGGACAGCCCGCCCGGCGTGGCGATCACCTGCTCGCGCAGGTCCACGCGGATCTGCTCGCCCGGCTTGGCCTCCAGCTCGGCCATCAGCTTGGCCAGGTCTGCCGGGCTGACGATGGCCGGCAGCAGCCCGTTCTTGGTGGAGTTGTTGTAGAAGATGTCCGCGAAGCTGGAGGAGATCACGCAGCGGATGCCGTAGTCCGCCAGGCTCCACGGCGCGTGCTCGCGCGAGGAGCCGCAGCCGAAGTTGTCCCCCGCCACCAGCACCGTGGCGCCCTTGTACGCGGGCTTGTTGAGGATGAAGTCCGCGTTGGGCTTGGACTTGTCCCCGCCCACGAAGCGCCAGTCGTTGAACAGGTGCTGGCCGAAGCCGCTCTTCTCGATGCTCTTGAGGAACTGCTTGGGGATGATCTGGTCCGTGTCCACGTTGACGCGGTTCAGGGGCACGGCCACGCCCGTGACGGTGGTGAAGGCTTGCATGGGTACGCTCCGGTGAAGGCCTGCGATTCAGTCCAGTCGGGTGGCGGAAATCGGTTCGCTCACGCGCTCAGCGCGCGCACGTCCACGAAGTGGCCGGCGAGGGCGGCGGCGGCGGCCATGGCCGGGCTGACCAGGTGCGTGCGGCCGCCGCGGCCCTGGCGGCCCTCGAAGTTGCGGTTGGTCGTCGACGCGCAGCGCTCGCCGGGCGCAAGCTGGTCGCCGTTCATGGCGATGCACATGGAGCAGCCGGGCTCGCGCCACTGGAAGCCGGCCGCCAGGAAGACGCGGTGCAGGCCCTCGGCCTCGGCCTGCCGGCGGATCAGGCCGCTGCCCGGCACGATCAGCGCGCGCACCGAGTCCGCCACTTTGCGGCCCTGGACGATGCGCGCCACCTCGCGCAGGTCCTCGATGCGGCTGTTGGTGCACGAGCCGATGAACACGGTGTCCAGGCGGATGTCCGCGATGGGCGTGCCGGCGCGCAGGCCCATGTACTCCAGGGCCGCCTCCCAGGCGCGGCGCTGATCCGCATTGGGCGCCTCGCGCGGGTCGGGCACGCGGCTGTCCACGCCGGTGACCATGCCCGGGTTGGTGCCCCAGGTGACCTGCGGGGCGAGCCGCGCCACGTCCAACGTCACCTCGCGGTCGAAGCGCGCGTCCGCAGCGCTGGGCAGCGTCTTCCAGTACGCCAGCGCCTGCTTCCACTGCGCCCCCTGCGGGGCGAAGGGGCGGCCCTTCACGTAGGCGAAGGTCGTCTCGTCCGGCGCCACCATGCCCGTGCGCGCGCCGCCCTCGATGGTCATGTTGCAGAGCGTCATGCGCGCCTCCATGCTCATGGCGCGGATGGCCTCGCCGGCGTACTCGATGGCGTGCCCCGTGCCCCCGCCGATGCCCATCTGCCCGATCAGCCCCAGGATCACGTCCTTGCTGTACACGCCCGGCGCGAGCCGGCCCTGCATCTGCACGCGCATCGTCTTGGGCCGGGCCTGCAGGATCGTCTGCGTGGCCATCACGTGCTCGGATTCCGTGGCGCCGATGCCGAAGGCGAGGCAGCCCAGCGCGCCGTGGGTGGCCGTGTGCGAATCCCCGCAGCACAGCGTGATGCCCGGCAGCGTGATGGCCTGCTCCGGGCCCACCACGTGCGTGATGCCGTTGCGCGGGTCGGCGACGTCGAACAGGTGGTAGCCCTGCACGGGCTGCTGCTCGCGCAGGATGCGCACCAGCGCGGCGGCCTCCGGGTCGGCGTAGGGGCCCTGCTGGTTCAGCGTGGGGATGGCGTGGTCCATCACGCCGTAGGTCTGCTGCGGCCGGCGGATGCGCTCCCCGCGCTGCGCCATGCGGTTGAGCATGCCGCCCTTGAGGTCGTGGAACAGGTGGCGATCCACGTAGAGGATCGTCTGCCCCCCATCCGTGCCCACAACGTGCGCGTCCCAGATCTTGTC
>JBGOUY010000075.1:0-15657 GCA_041477795.1 bacterium | reverse complement strand
GGGCACCGTGACCAACGTGGGACGCGAGCGGCACGAGCTGTTTCAGTCCGCCGAAATCCAGCCCGTGGTGGACTTCAACAAGATCGAGGGCGTGTTCGTGATCCTGCGGGATCGCAATGACCCCGACTATCCGCTGTTCACCGGACCATGAAGTTCCTCACTTTCATCGGCCTGGGCATCGTCATGCTGTGGCTGCAACTCACCGTGGCGCCCCTGATGGCCCTGTTCGGCTACAAGCCCAACCTGCTGCTGCTCTCGGTGGTGGTGATCGGCCTGCGCAGGCTGGAGCCGTGGCTGTTCCTCTATGCCGCCTTCGCCGGCTTGTCGATGGATGTCTTTTCCCACGGCCTGCTGGGGGTGTACGCGCTGAGCTTTTTCGCGGTGTCGTTCCTGTCCCGCCTGATTGGCGTCTCGGTGTACGAGAACAGCCTGCTGCTGGGCATGGGCGCCGTGTTCGCCATCTCCCTGGTGGAAGGCCTGGTGTCCGTCACGCTGTTCGCCTGGCTGGACGAGACGGTGCCCTGGTGGCACTGGATGCTGGCCGACGTGGTGCCCACGGCGATGGTCAACGCCCTCTGGTCGCCCCTGGTGTTCTACGGCCTGAGCCGCCTGGAACGCTGGGCGCGCCTGTCGCAAGCGTGAGAGGAGCGCGCGACCCATGAAATTCTCACCCCTCGGATCGGACGAGCTGCAGCTCTTCAAGCAGCGCCTGGCGCTGGTGCTGGGCGCGCTGGGCCTCGTGCTGGCGACGCTGCTGCTCCGCCTGTGGTTCCTGCAGATCATCGAGGGCACCTATTACGACGAGGTGTCCGAGGGCAATCGCATTCGCGTGATCCCGCAGGGCGCGCCACGCGGCATCATCTACGACCGCAACGGCGAGATCCTCGCCTTCAACCGGCCGTCCTTCGACGTGGAGCTGGTGCTGGAGGACACGCCCGACCTGCGCCAGACGCTGCAGCACCTGTCCCAGGTCACCGAGACGCCCGTGAAGCAGCTCCAGGAAGCCCTCACGGCCAACCGCCGCGGCCCGCGCTTCAAGCCCGTGGTGCTGCTGAAGGACGTGGGGCGCAAGGTCGCCGATCTCATCGAGACCTATCAGGAGGATCTGCCCGGCGTCTCCGTGGCCGTGGAGCCCAAGCGGCTTTACCCCACCGCGTCCCTGAACGCCCACGTGCTCGGCTACGTCGGCGTGATCAACGAGGATCAGCTCGCCAGGCTGCCGCTGAGCCGGCTGCAGTCGGGACGCATCGTGGGGCAGTCCGGCGTCGAGCTGATCGAGAACAGCGACCTGATCGGCACCGACGGCGGCAAGCAGGTGGAGGTGGACCACGTGGGGCGCGAGCTCAAGTCGCTCAGCAAGCCGGTCAATCCCGTGCCGGGAATGGACATCCAGCTCACCATCGACCTGCGCCTGCAGCGCTACATCCGCACGCTCATGAACGGGCAGCAGGGCGTGGTCATCGTCTCCAAGCCCCGCACGGGCGAGGTGCTGGCGATGGGCAGCTACCCGGACTACGACCCCAATCAGTTCGTGGGCGGCATCGACGATTCCAAGTGGCGCGACCTGATGCACAACGAGAGCAAGCCGCTCATCAACAAGGCCGTGCAGGGCATGTACCCGCCCGGCTCCACCTTCAAGATGGTGCTGGCCGCCGCCGCGCTCAATCAGGGCGTGATCAAGGCCGACACCAAGCTCAACTGCCCGGGCTTCTTCCGGGTCAACCGCGAGATCCGCTACTGCTGGAAGCGCTCCGGACACGGCGACCTGGTGCTGGAGCAGGCCATCGAGCAGTCCTGCAACGTGTTCTTCTATCAGGTTGGGCTGATGCTGGGCGTGGATACCATCCGCGACTACGCGCGCATGTTCGGCTTCGGCGAGCCCACCGGGATCGAGCTGGAAAGCGAGAAGGCCGGGCTGCTCCCCAGCAAGGCGTGGAAGGAGCGGGTGCTGGGCGAGCAGTGGTACGACGGCGAAACGCTGCCCGTGGCCATCGGCCAGGGCTTCGTCAACGTGACGCCGATCCAGCTCGCGAACTACGTCAACGTGATCGCCAATGGCGGGCTGTGGGTGCGGCCCACGCTGCTCCGGCGCATCACCAACGCGGACGGGCGGGTGATCGTGAGCGAAAACGACCTGCCGCGCGACTCGCGCCTGTTGCCGCTGCCTGTGGAGATCTTCGACGTGATCCGCCACGGCATGGTGGAGGCGGTGAACGGGGGCGGAGGCACCGCCCGCCGCGCCAGCTCGCGCCTGTTCACCATCGCGGGCAAGACCGGCACGTCGCAGGTGGTGGGCCGCAAGGGCAACAGCAAGAAGGTGGACACCAGCCAGCTGGACGAGAGCCTGCTGCCGCACTCCCTGTTCGTCGGGTATGCCCCGGCGGAAAATCCGCAGGTCTCCGTGATGGTGCTGGTGGAGCATGGCGAGGCGGGTGGCCGCGTCGCCGCGCCCATGGCGCGGCAGATCCTGGAGTTCTACTCCAAGAACATCGAGCCGCTCGACAGCCGCCTGCCGCCCATCCGCACGGCGGTGAGCGGGTCGGAGACGTTCCGCCGCAACCTGCAAGACGCCTTCGACAGCGACCCGGAGGAAGCCTCGCCCGCGTCCAAGCCCGCCGCTGCCCGCGCCCGTGCCAACTGATGCGCCTGCATCCGCTCCGGCGGCGCGCGCAGCGGGGCGGCCGGCGGCTGTGCCGCCCGCCGCGGGGGCGGGGTGCGCGCCGCAGGCCCGGGGCCCCGCCGCGATGAAGCAGCTCCGTCCGCTCTGCCTGGCCTCCACCTCGCCCCGGCGCCAGGAGCTGCTGCGGCAGGTGGGCCTGGACTTCGTCGTCTTCGGCCCGCACGTGGACGAGCGCCTGCTGCCCGGCGAGACGCCCGAGGCCCACGTGGAGCGCCTCGCCGGCCTCAAGGCGGAGGCCGCACGGGCGCAGCACCCCGGCCACGGCATCCTGGCCGGCGATACGGTGGTCGTCCTCGACGCGGAGCTGCTGGGCAAGCCGGCCGATCCGGCGCAGGCCGAACGCATGCTGAGCCGCCTGTCCGGCACCACGCACCGCGTGCTTTCCGCCTACTGCCTGCTGGACGCGGACACGGGCGGCCGCAGCGCCGGCCGCGTGGAAACGCGCGTGACCTTCCGTCGGTTGCCGCCGGCTTGGATTCGATGGTACAGCCGGTTGGACGAGGCCCTGGACAAGGCGGGGGCCTATGGCATCCAGGGCATCGGCGGCGTGATGGTGGATCGCATCGAAGGCTCCTATCCCAACGTGGTCGGGTTTCCCATCGAAGCGATCGTGTGGGACCTGCTGGCCCGCGGCTGGCTGACCCTATGACGCGGCGCGCGGGGTTCCAGGGGGAACAGGCTCCGCCCGTGCCGCGCAGCGCGCGCTGGGCGCGGTCCGCGCAGGCGGCGCCGGGCAGCGCAGCGCCGCGGCGGCACCCGCCTGACCGCGGCTGGGCTGGTTTGCGCGGCTGGGCCGTGGCGGCCCTGCTCGCCGTTCTGCTGGCGGCAGCGGCACGGCCCGCAGCCGCCGCGCAGGACGAAGTGGTGCCCGCGGGCGTGTGGACCTTGCAGACGGAGCTGGCCATCCGCACCGATTCGCGCGGCATAGACCACGCCCGCCACGACGTCCCCCTGCTGGACTATCTCGCGGACAGCCCAGCGCTGCAGGGCACCCTCCAGGGCGCCGTGGAGCGCACCTGGCACCGCGTCGAGCTGAAAGCGACCTATGGCCTCAGCGACACGTGGAACCTGAGCCTGCTGGCGCCCTACGTCAGCGTCAACCAGTCCTCCAGCGTGAGCACGACGTCGAGCGACCCCGTGGCGCAGGCCATGGCGCAGAGCCTGACGTCCCGCTCCCTCGGCGGCCCGGGCGCGGCGGAGCTGCTCAGCCTGCACCGGCCGGTCTTCAGCGACCGCCACGGCCTGGTGCTCGGCTACGGCGTGCGCTGGCCCCTGCGCGAGCCGGCCAGCCCCTGGGGCGGCCGTGGCACGCTGCTGCTGGACAGCCCCTTCATGGCCGGCCTGGGCCTGCTCCATTACACCTTCTACCCGGTCTGGGAGCGCACGCACCTGGATTTGCGCGGGGCCTTCGTCGTGCCGGCCACCCGCGGGCTGGCGCTGGAAGGCGGCGGCAGCGCATCGGTGAACCCCGGCAACGAGCTGCGCGTCTCTATGGACTGGGGCCAGGAGTTCGGCCGGCTGGCGACCGGTTTCGGGTTGCACCTCCTCAACCAGGGCAGCTCCAAGATCCGCCACGAGCAGCAGGGCGACAACCTCACGGAGACCGCCTTTGAGGTGATGCTGGGCTGGGGCAACCTGGTGGAGCTGGAGCTGCACCCCATTCCCCTCCCGTACCAGATTCGGCTCACCTACGACCAGACGCTGCTGGGCGCAGGGGTGCCGCTGCGCAAGGAGCTGCGCCTTGGCCTGCAATTCTACTTCTAGGGGAGGCCGCCCGGCCATGTGGCCTGCCGCAGGGATTGCCGCCAGGGTGCCAGGCGTCCTGCTGGCCATTGCACTGGCAGTGGCCCTCTCCGCGGTGCCGCGCGCCGAGGCCGCGGGGCGCCTGCGCGCGCTGGACGTGGAGCTGGACGCGCCCACGGTGCAGTTCTCCGTGCACCCCTGGCAGGGGCGTTCCGCCGTCTCCGCCTTCACGCTGCGCGCCCTGCCCGATGGCCGCGCGGAACTGGCCGTGCACCGCATCGTGCTGGATGCGGCGGGCTGGCACGAAGTGGGGCGCTGGCCGCTGCCGGCCGACACGCGCTACGTGGAACCCCTGCGCCTGCCCGGCCAGGAAAGCGGATGGCTGCTGCTCGTGCGCACGCAGTGGCAGATCGCCGTGGCCCAGGGCGACACCCTGGTGCGCCACCCGCTCTGCACCTGCGACACGATCTATTCCCACGGCGGCGTGCCCGACGCCACCGAGAACCACTTCGTCTACGACCTGGACGGCGACGGCGTGGACGAGGTGGTGCTGCCATACTCGTCGCACCTGGAGGCCTATCGGATCACGCTGCCGCTGCTGGCGCCCGAGCCCCTCTGGCGCGTGCGCTGGCACCCGGACGATACCCCGCTGCCGCGGGCGGACAAGCCGGAGTACGGCTTCCAGCTCCCCACCTTCACCCTCGCCGATGCGACCGGCACGGGCCAGCTCGACCTGCTGGTGGTCGAGCGCGACCGCCTGCTGGTGGCGCCGCTACCCGCGCCCGGCCCGGTGGACTACGGCCTGGACGCCCCGCGCCGCGCCCTGCTCGAGCGCCGCAGCGCCGAGACGCCGCTGCCCGAAAGCCTCATCGTCGCGCTGCATCGCGTCGGGGAGCGGCGCTTCGCCACCGCCGCGGCCTTCCTCGGCGCGCTCGCGCAGGGCATGCCCGCCGCGGAGACGGAGGCCTGGGCGCCGCACCTGCTGCGCGTGATGGCGCTGGCGCGCAGCCAGGAGCTCGTGCTGCGCCCGTACGCGGTGCCCCTCGGCGGCCTGGGCGCCTTCCGCCCGCAGGATCGCGGGCGCGTGCTCGGCCATCTGGACATGGATGGGGACGGCGTGCTGGACCTGCTGCACGCCAAGCTGCTGGACTACGGCAGCGCGCTGAACCAGAAGAACGAGCTGCGCTGGTATCGCGGCCGCGTGGAAAACGGCCGCCTCGCTTTCGATCCGCCCACCGATGCCCTGCACAGCGATGCGGGCTCCTTCGCGGAGGTAGTGCGGCCGCGCCGGGACGACAAGCCCCCGCTCTCCCTGCTGATGGCCACCACGGAGGTCAGCCTCGGCAGCATCATGCAGGCGCTGGCCACCCAGAGCGTCACGTTGCAGGCGCGCATCCTGCCCTTCCAGCCCGGGGCGCTGGGCAGCCAGGCAGTCGCCGCCAACCAGTTCACCTACCGCGAGCTGAAGGCCACCGGGCGCCGGGCGATGTTCCTCCTTGCAGACCTGAACGGGGACGGCTGGCGGGACTACGTGCTGAACTTGCGGCGCGGCGAGCTGTCCGTCTTCCTCTCCGCAGGCGGGCCGCCCGGCCTTGCCAGGCCGGACCTCGTGCAGACCGGCCTGCCGCTGCCCTCGCGGCCCGAGCGCGTGCTGATCGCCGACCTGGCCGGCGACGGACGCGAGGAGCTGGTGCTGCGCTTCGACGACAGCCCCGTGGCGGAACTGGCCACCAAGCTGCGCCTGATCCGCTACGAGGACGCACCCGCCGCCCAGTGAGCGCCGGCGCCGCGGCACCTTGCGCACTGCGGCCGGGCGATCGGCCGGCGGCAGTGCGGCCCGACTACCGGCCGGCGGCCAGGCGCGCGCCGCTATTAGCGCCCCCGGCCCGACCGGCCACGGACTTTCCCGGCGCCGCCCTGGCCTTGCCCGCCTTGGCGGCGGGCTTGGCGGCGGGCTTGAGCGGGGTCTTGCCAGGCCGTCCGGCGGCCTTGCCGGTGGACCTCGCCCCGCCCCTGGCGGCGGAGCCGGCAGCGGATTTCTCCGCGGCCTTCGCGTCCGGCCGGGCCACGACGCTCTTGCCCGCCGGCGCCTTGCTGTTGGCGGGCGCCAAGTGGCCCATCATCATGTGCTGCGGCTCGATCTCCTTGCTGTCGCAGAGCAGCAGGGCGCGCTCCATCACGTTCTCCAGCTCCCGCACGTTGCCGCGCCAGTTGTAGTGGCACAGCACCTCCATGGCCCGCGTCGAGATGCCGACCGGCTTGCGGCCATTCTTGGCGGCGTGCATCTTCACGAAGTGCGCGGCCAGCAGCGGGATATCCCCCTTGCGCTCGCGCAGGGGCGCCAGCTTGAGCGGGATGACGTTGAGCCGGTAGTACAGGTCTTCGCGGAACTTGCCCTGGTCCACGTAGGAAAACAGGTCGCGGTTGGTGGTGGCGATGACGCGCACGTCGACCGGGATGGGCTCCTTGCCGCCGATGCGGTCCACCTCGTACTCCTGCAGCACGCGCAGGAGCTTGGCCTGCAGCGGCAGCGCCATTTCGCTGATCTCGTCCAGCAGGATCGTGCCCGTGTGCGCCTGCTCGAAGCGGCCCTTGTGGTCCTGGATGGCGCCCGTGAAGGCCCCCTTGCGGTGGCCGAAGAGCTCGCTTTCCAGCAGCGTGTCGGGCAGCGCGGCGCAGTTGACCGCCACGAATGGCCCCTCCGCGCGGTCCGAGCACAGGTGGATGAAGCGCGCCAGCAGCTCCTTGCCCGTGCCGCTCTCGCTCTGGATCAGGACGGTGGCCTTGCTGCGCGCGATGTTTTCCGCCATGCCGAGCAGTTGCAGGATGCCCTCGTCCGCCGTGACGATCTCGCGCACCTCCCCGCGCTCGGGGGCGGCGCGCTGCTCCACCGCCGCGGCCCGTGGCGCCGCCGGCGCGCGCTCCTCCTTGGCCATGTTGAGCGCGCGATCCACCTTGAAGGTGAACACGTCGGACTTGAAGGGCTTCTGGATGTAGTCGAAGGCGCCGTTCTTCATGGCCTCGATGGCCGTATCGATCGTGGCGTAGGCGGTCACCATCAGCACGGGCATGTCTGGCCTGAGCGCCTTGATGTCCTTCAGCAACTCCAGTCCGCTGCGCTTGGGCATGGTCATGTCCGTGACGACCATCGCGTACGCGTTCTTCTTGAATTTGTTGAGCGCATCGATGGCGTTGTGCGACACCTCCACCGGATACCCCGCCTGCTTCAGGGTCTCCGACATGGCGATGCGCATCTCCACCTCGTCGTCCACGATCAGAATCGGATTCATTCGCCTCGCCTCCTGATTGGCCTCCCTGGCCGCTCCGGCCGCCTGCCGACCCTTCCCTGGGCCGCCCGGGACTACTGGGCCGTGATGAGCGGAAACATGAAGATGAACTCGGTGCCTTTGCCCTCTCCGCTTACCACGTCCACCGTGGCGTGATGGGACTCGATGATGTTGTGCACGATGGCCAGCCCCAGGCCCGTGCCGCGGGCCTTGGTGGTGAAGAACGGATCGAAGATCTTCTTCTGCACCTCCTTGGGGATGCCCGGCCCGGTGTCCTTCACCCCCACCTCGATCACCTCCAGCGTGGCGCCCCCGCGCAAGGGCACCTCGCCGAAGCGCGCCAGCTCGCGGGCGTTGCTGAGCGTGCGCCGCCGCGAGCCGAAGGTGACCCGGCCGCCCTCGGGCATGGCCTGCACCGCGTTGAGCAGCAGGTTGTGGAAGACCTGCTTGAGCAGATCCTCGTCCCCGCGCACGCGCGCCGCTCCCTCCAGCAGATCGTACACCAGTTCCACCCCGTTCTGCTCGGCCATGTAGCGGGAAAACTCGCCCATCTCGTGCAGCAGGCCGTGCAGGTCCAGCGTGCGCAGGTTCGCCGGGCGCGGCTTGGTGTACTGCAGCACGTTGGAGATGATGTGGTTCATGTTGGCGATGCCTGAGGAGATGTGGTTCATCAGCGCCAGCTTCTCCTCGTCCGCCAGGCCCTTCTTCACCAGGGACGCGAACAGCTCGATGCTCCCCAGCGGATTGCGGATTTCATGGGCGATGGTGGCCGCCATCTCGCCCATCGCCGTGAAGCGGTTGCGCCGCTCGGCCTGCTCCTCGAGCTGCTTGAGCAGCGTCACGTTCTGGGCGTTGACGATGTAGCCCAGCGGCCGGCCCTCGCCGGTCATGCGCGTGCGGGAAATCTGCAGCCGCAGCGTCTGGCCGTCCGGCCGCACGAAGGTGAGCGGATCGTCCGGCTCCTGCGAGGGCGCGCCAGGGGCGCGCGGCCCGGCCGGGGCCTCCTCCGCGCCGGCGAAGATCTCCGCCCCCAGCACCTCGTCGATGGCCAAGCCCACCACGGCGTCCGCCGCGGCGCCGATCATCTCCAGCCCGGCCCGGTTGACCGAGGTGATGGCGCCTGCCAGGTCGGTCACGAACACGCCCACGGGCAGGCTCTCGAAGATGTTGGAGAGGTAGGACTTCACCTTCTCCCGTTCGGCCAGGTTGCGCTCCAGCTCCCGGTTCTTCTCGCTCAGTTGCAGGTTCAGCTCGGCCACGCGGTGCTGCAGGCCGCGGTGGGACTCCTGCAGCTTTTCCGCCGCCTTCGTGAACGCGGAGAAGCCCTGCTCCAGCAGCACGTTCTTCTGCTCGAGCTCCAGCTCCAGGGCCGTGATGCGGCCCTGCAGAGCCGGGCTTCCGTCGCTCGGAGGAGCGGTCTTGGCGCGTTGGGCCTTGCGCGTCATTGCTTGAGATAGTTCTGGAAGTCCAGCTTGGCGGCCAGGTCGCGCTGGTTCTGCCGCGCCAGCGATTCCCACAGCTCGCCCGGCTTGGTCTTGGCCAGGTCCATGAGCGAGTTGAACTCGTCCAGCGCCTTGCGGTCATCGCCCAGGCGCCGGTAGATGAGGCCCATCTGGTAGCGCGCCCAGGGGGCCCGCTCATGATCGGGATACTGCGCGATGGCCGCCTCGTAGGCGGACAGCGCGTCGCGATCCTGCCCCAGCTCGAAGAGCATGTCGCCGATGCGGAACTGCGCGAGGATCACGAAGTTGGGGACGTTCGCGCCCTGGATCGGGTGGTGGAAGTTCGCCGCCGCCGCCTGGAAGGCATCCAACGCCTCCTTGTTGCGCCCCAGCTCCTTGTACACCTGGCCCAACTCGAAGTAGACCTCCGCAATGGCCTCGCCCAGCAGCGGGTCCTGGGTGCGCTCGAAATCCTGCACGAGGATGCGGTAGGCATTCACCGCGTCCTGGTAGCGCCGCCCGGTCGCGTACATCTTGCCCAGCAGCATCCGCGCATCGATCGTGTACGGGTCCGACTTGTGCGTCTCGATGAACTTGAGCAGCAGCTCCTCGGTCTTGCCCAGGTTGTCCCGCTCGAAGTAGGCCAGCGCCTTCTGGTACTCCACCAGCGAGGCCAGCGCGCCGGGCTTGTCGCGCAGCACCTCGTCGTAGAGCCCCACCGCCTCGTCATAGAGTCCCAGGCGCTGGTAGGCCTTGCCCACCTCGAACACCGTGTAGGGGTAGGGGAAGTGCGGAAAGTAGCGGTCCCGATAGCGCGTGTAGAGCTTGGCCACGTCCCAGAACTTCTCGTTGAGCGACTCGTGGTCCACCAGGGACTTCAGGTTGTCCTCGATGTTGGCGAGGATCAGGTTGTCCCGGTTGAACGGGCTCTTGGGGAAGTCGGTGGCGAGCTTTTCGAACGCGTCCACGGCCGCCTGGTGCTCACCGTGCAGGGTCAGCGTGAGCCCCTTGCGCAGCAGCGCTTCCTGGGCCACCAGGCTCCCGCCGCCCTCGGCCAGCACCCCGTCGAAGAGCTTGACGGCCTCCTTGGTGTCCTCGCCAGTGGGCCGGTTGCCCAGCACGTTGGCGATGCGCAGCTTGCCGCGCAGGCGGATCTCCAGCGGCGCATTGTCGATCACCTGCCGGTACACCTTGAGCGCCTCTTCCTCCTTGCCCTCCTCGCGCAGGAAGTCGCCCAGGCGCAGCCCGACCAGCTTGGTGTAGCTCTTCTCCGGGTAGCGCTCCAGCAGCGTGCGGTAGATCACGCGCGCCACGTCGAAGTCCGCGTTCTCGTAGTACGCCTCGCCCATGTGGAACAGCAGCAGCGGACGCGAATCCGCGTAATCCACCGACAGGCGCCGCCCCTTGTCGAACTCGGTCCTGGCCTCCACGTAACTCTTCAGGTTGAAGAACGCATCGCCCAGCTCGTAATGCGCGGGGCCCGTCAGCTCCGGGTCGCCATCGCGGACGAGGAAGTCGTTGAAGTTCTTCACCGCCTCCGGGTACTTCTGCAGATCCACGTTGTTGCGGCCCTCGTAGTAGTACGAGTCCGGCGTGTAGGGGTAGTTGTCCGGGAAGCGCTCCTGCAGGATCTCGTAGTGGACGTTGGACTCGTTGTGGAAGCCCATGCGCTGGTAGGCGCGTCCGATCTGGAAGAACGCCCGCGCGATCAGCTCGGTCTCGTAGCCCACCTTTTCCGCCGAGCGGATGGCCGCCTGGTAGTTGATGATCACGTCGTGGAAGTTGGTGCTCTGCTCCGCCACGTCGCGCTCGTACTGCGCGTCCGCAGCGCGGAAGAACGCACGCACGCCCAGCAGCGTGTTGGGGCCGGTATCGAACACGCGCAGGAAGAGCGCATTGGCCCGATCGAAGTTGCCCTCCCGGTATTCCCGCTCAGCCAGCTGGTAGTTGGCCACGATGAGCGGGCTCTTCTCCTGCCCGAGCAGGGTTTCGAGCGGAATCTCCTTGGCTGGCGGCGGCCGGGGCCGGCCCGCGCTGGTGGCGGTGGCCGGCGCGCCCCCCTCCGGCACGGCCGGGAGGCGCACGTCCAGCACCACGCGCGGCGGGGCGGGCAGCACCAGCGACTGCGTGACCAGGCCGGGCTGCTTGAGCTTGACCCGCAGCAGGGTATCCGCGCCGTCCCGCTCCACGCCCTGCACGGCGATGCGCTCGTCCTCGGCCCGCACGGGCAGCGCCAGCTGCGGTGCCACGCCCTTGAGTCGGAGCACGTGCACGTCGTCCTGCTGCGTCTCCTCGATCTTCACGGGGTCGCTCACGTCCAGCACCAGGCGCGAGCCGCCCCGGTGCGGCGCCAGGCGCACGCCGGTTAGCAGCGCGCCCTGCGGCACCGCCTCGCCGGGTTCCAGCGCCAGCACTACGCTGGCGCTGGGGGAGGTCGCCGCGACGCGGTATTGCAGCGCGGGCGTGCGCAGGCGCAGCTTGGCCCAGGTGTCCCGCCCGCCCACCTGCTCGAAGGAGATGCCGACCAGGTAGGGATCGTTGAAGGCCACGTCGCGCTGGCCCTGCGCCAGGGTCGGCTGGGCGTTGGCAAACTTCACCACCACCACGCGGTGGGCCACGTTGCCCACCACCTGGAAGGTCGTGGGGCCGGAGAGCTGGAAGCGGATGTCGAGGCGCTCGCCATCCTTGCGGAGCTGGATGCTGCGGATTTCCACTGGCGCGCCACCCTGTCCCAGCGCGCCCGTGGCCAACAGGAGCAGGCCGGCCGTGAGGGCCGCCAGCCTGCGCCACCCCCCGCTCCGCGGGGGCCTGCCTCTGCGTCGCGTATCGTCCATGGGCCCTTGCGGGTACGCAGCCGGCCTCTTCCTGAGGCCGGGTCGCCCGCGGCAGCCGTGCGGGCGGTTCATGCCGCTGTGCCCCCGCGGCCGCCTCGCGCGCGGGGACTGACGGGTCCTGCTCAGGCGCGCGCCGTGTCCGCCGGCTTGGCGCGCGCGGCCGGCGCGCCGGCCTCCTGTCCGTTGGAGGGCTTGCCCGCACGCCCCGCGGGCGGCGTGCGCTCGGAACCGCCCGCGCCATTGGCCATGTGGCAATAGCCCTGGAACTCCGCCCCGCCCTCGATCATGATGTCCGCCGTGAACACGTCTCCCTTCAGCTGCCCGGAGCGGAAGATCTCCACGCGCTCGCGGGCGCGCACGTTGCCCTCCACGCGGCCGCTGATCAGCACGGAGTCCGACACGATGTCACCGGTCACCGTGGCCTGCTGGTTGATGATCAGCACCGATCCGCTGCCCGGCTCGGACTGGATGTTGCCCACCACCGTGCCGTCGATGCGCAGCGTGCCGGTGAAGCGGATCGACCCCTCGAACTTCGTGTCGATGCCCAGCAGCCCGATGTCCCGGGCGCTCGGTTCCTGCTCGTGATGGCTTCGTCCAAACAAGCGCGGCCCTTTGGGTTAGGAGATTTGTTGGGTGCGACTGACCGGTTGGTCCTTGAAAAACAGATCGCGCTCCAGCTCGAACCGTTCACGCAGCAGCAGCCCGCCCCGCACGCTGAACAGGTACAGCGAGACGTGGGTGAAGTACTCCTCGTCCGATTGCCGCCGCACCTTGCGCCGGAAGGTCACCGCATCCCGGATGCGCGTGAAGCGGATGCCCAGCTTGTAGGTCTCCGGAAAGCCGTCCGGATTGGTGTTCACGCTGGGCGTGGCCACGTACTGCACCGGGTTCTTGTCGTCGTTCTCGAAGATGGCGAACAGGAAGCCCCCGCGATTATTGGAGCCATCGCCCTGGTTTTCCAGCCGGAAGCTCACCTCCACCGAGCGCCCGTCCACCCGCGTGGTGAAGGCGCTGATGCGGACCGGCGGCTGGTACTGCTCGTCGCCGAAATGCGTCGTGAAGTCTTCTTGCGCGGCCACGGGCGTGGCGCCGCTATCCTGCGCCCGGGCCAGGAAGGCGCGCTCCTTGGCCTCGAACGCCTCCTGATTGGCCGAGAGGATCTTCTCGCGCAGGGCGTTGCGCTCCTGACGCAGGCGCTGGGTCTCGTCCTCCATCTGCCGCACGCGCTGGTAGCTGAACACGTACAGCACACTCAGCAGTGCCAACAGGAGCAGCAGGAACGCCAACGCGACCCCGCCCACGTACACGCGCCAGACCGGCAGGCTCCAGGACAGCGGCCGCCCGTAATTCTTTGAAATGATGAAGGTAACGGTGTCCTGCACCCGCATGCGATTCCCTTGCCCGGCCTAGCGGCCCAGTGCGACAGAGAGCGGGGAGCAGCCAACGACCGGCCGTCCCTGGCGGCGGAGGGAGAGCGGCATCTAGGATCGTGCCTCCCGGCGGATGTCCGTACCCGTACTTGGCGAATCGAAACCAAATGATATATAAAAGATTTTCGTCTTCAAGGCAATCGTTTCCGCGCCGGGTTGCCCGCTGGGCGCGCTCCGGCGCGCACGCATCCGACGCAGGCACGTCACCGGCCCCGGTTTTCCGCACTTCCGACCGACACCAGCTACCCACTCGCATGCGCTTCGGCATTCTCAAGGCTGGCACCGCGAGCCGCCGCACCCAGGCCCGCCTGGGCGACGTGGACGCCATGTTCCGCACCCTGCTGGCCCAGCCCGGCGAGCAGTGGGAAACCTTCGACGCGGAGCACGGGGAGTTCCCCGCCCGCCTGGACCGATTCGATGGCTTGGTGGTGACGGGCAGCCCGGCCGCCGTGTTCGACGACCCGCCCTGGATCCCGCGGCTGCTGGACACGATCCGCGCGGCGCACGCCGCGGACGTGCCGCTGCTCGGCATCTGCTTCGGCCTGCAGGCCTGCGCGCAGGCGCTGGGGGGCGAGGTCGTGCGCAATCCGGCCGGCTGGGACATCGGCATGGCGGCGCTGGCGCTGAGCGAGGCGGGGCGCCGTCATCCGGCGCTGGCCCAGGCCCCGCAGCCGCTGCGCATCCTGGAGACGCACTCGGACATCGCCGTGCGCACGCCCCCCGGAGCGGTCGTGCTGGCCTCCAGCCCGCGCACGCCCGTGGAGATTTTCACGCTGGGCGAGCGGGTGCTGTGCCTGCAAGGGCATCCGGAGATGGACAACGCCATGGTCAGCGAGCTATTGGAGAAACGCCTCGCGCTCGGCCTCTTCGATGCCGAGCGGGCCGCCGAGGGACGCGCCTCCTTGCAGCAGCCGCCCGATCGCGCCTTTCTGCAAGGCTGGCTGCGCGCCTACCTGCAGGAGGCCGCACGGAGCCGGGGCCGCGTGGCGGCCCAGCCCATCGCCTCCGCCCGATGAGCCCGCACCTGAACCTCAGGTCGTCGTCGCCCGCGCGGGTCGTGGCTTGCCCATGACCGCCTCCCGCCCAGCCGACGCCGCAGCCGCCCCCCGCAGCCACTTCGTGGAGGCCAACGGCCTGCGCCTGCACCACCTGGACTGGGGCAGCGCCGGGCAGCACCCGATCGTGATCCTGCATGGCATCCGCCTGCACGCCCACGTGTGGGGGGACTTCTGCCGGCGCTTCCGCTCCGCCTACCACCTGCTGACGCTGGACCAGCGCGGGCACGGCGACAGCGGCTGGGCGGCCCCCACGCACTATCACCTGCACGACTACTACGAGGATCTGCGCGCGGTGCTCGCGGCGCGCGGACTGGAGCGCATCACGCTGATCGGGCACTCCCTGGGCGCCCGCGTGGCCCTGCTCTATACGCACCTGCACCCCGAGCAGATCGAGCGGCTGGTGCTGGTGGACATGGGGGCGGGGCTGCCGGGCGGCATCGGCCGGCAGGACTTCTCCCGCATCACCGAGACGCCGCCGCCGCAGGACTTCGCCTCCCACGCCGAGGCCACCGCCTACCTGGGCAACATCCTGCGCATCGGCCCGCGCGAGCTGATCGCGGAGAGCGTCGTGCACGGCATGCGCGAGCTGCCCGGCGGCCGCTTCACCTGGAAGTACGACCCTGTGCTAAGCGGCCCGCCCCAGCCCCGCGCCGGCGCGCGGGAATGGGACCTGTGGGAGGCGGCGCGCGGCATTGACTGCCCCACGCTCCTGCTCCATGGTGAATACAGCAAGGTCGTCACGCCGGAGATCTTGGCGCGCATGCAACTGGAGATGCCCGACCTGCGCACGCAGTTGGTCTCGCACGCCGGCCACGCGCTCTTCACCGACCAGCCGCAGGCGTTCGCCGAGAGCGTGGCGGCGTTCCTGCGGGAGACGGGCGCCTGAGCCGCCCCGCCGCCTCCCGGCAGAGCGGAGCCCGCCTGTCTCCGCCCGCCCGGCAGCCACCCGCGCCCTCTGAAGCCCCGTGAAGACCTGTGAAGCCCCAGCGTCCATGAAACGTCCCCTGCGCCTCGTCCATGCGTCCGACATCCACCTGGATACGGACTACTACGGCGGGACGGAAAACCTGGCGCTGCGGGACTACCACCGCGGGGTCTTCGCCAAGCTGCTGCAGCGGATCGAAGCGGAGCGGCCGCAGCTGATGCTGCTGCCGGGCGACCTGTTCGACTCCAACCGCGCCTC
>JBGOUY010000261.1:0-6228 GCA_041477795.1 bacterium | reverse complement strand
GGCGGAGCGCTGACTCGCCCCGCCCCTGCGGCCCGCCGCGGGTCAACGGCGCTGGAATTGGGCGTCGCCGAACAGGTTCTTCTTGGCGTCGTCGCTCATGGGGCCGCTGCGGCGCTTGTCCTTGAGCACCTCCATGCCGCGCTGCACCGCCGGGCGGGCGCCGATGGCCTCCTGCCAGCGCTTGGCGTCGGGGAACTCGTTCATGTCCACCTCGTAGCGCGCGCTGAGCAGCGTCCAGGGGTAGGTGATGATGTCGGCGATGGAATAGTCCCCGGCCAGGTACGAGCGGTCGGCAAGCTGCTTGTCCAGCACGCCGTAGAGGCGCCGCACCTCCTTGGTGTAGCGGCTGATGGCGTAGGGGATCGGCTCGGGGGCATAGGCGCGGAAGTGGTTGGCCTGCCCGAACATGGGGCCCACGTTGCCCATCTGCCACATCACCCACTCGAGCACCTTGTAGCGGCCGCGCGGATCCTTGGGCAGGAAGCGGCCCGTCTTGTCCGCCAGGTAGATCAGGATCGCGCCGGACTCGAACAGCGAGATGGGCTTGCCGTCCGGGCCTTCCGAATCGACGATGGCCGGGATGCGGTTGTTGGGGCTGATGGCCAGGAAGTCCGGCTTGAACTGGTCGCCGGCCTGGATGTCCACGCCGTGCACCGTGTAGGGCAGGCCGATCTCCTCCAGCATGATGTGCACCTTGTGCCCATTGGGCGTGGGCCAGGAATACAGGTCGATCATGGCGTCCGTATCGGGAAGGTGGGTGCCGCCGCGGCCTCGGCAGGCCGCGTGGGGGGGCTGCACGGGGCCGCGCCCGCGGCGCGGATGCTGCGCGATGCCTTCAGCATAGCCCAGGAACGGGCGGAAGTCGCAAGCCCCCCGCAAGGCTTTCGCCGGGCCAAACCGGATGCTAGACTGCGCCACCCCTTCACGCACCGGGAGGTTGCGCCATGCTTCGATCCCGCCTCGCCGCCTGGCCGCACTGGCCCTGGCTGCTCTGGGCCGTCTACGCCGCCGCCCTGGCGGCGTGGCTGGCGCGCTCCGGCCCGCTCACCCAGGACGCGGCCTACCATGCCTTCGCGGACGCGCGGAGCATGCTGGGCATCCCGCGCTTCGCTGACGTCGTGTCGAACCTGGCCATCCTGGCCGGTGGCCTGGCTGGGTTGTGCGTGCTGTGGGGGCAGCGGGGGCCAGGCGCCGCGCGGCCCCGCGCCGAGGTGGCCGTGCACGGCACGTTCTACCTCGCCGTGACGCTGACCGCGCTGGGCTCGGCCTACTACCACTGGGCGCCGGACAGCGCACGGCTGGTCTGGGACCGCCTGCCGCTGAGCGGGGTGGCGGCGTGCTTCCCGGCGCTGGTGCTGGCGGAGCGCGCGCCGCTGCGGGGCGCCAACCTGTGGGCGCTGGTCGCCTGGCTGGCGCTGGGGCCGCTCACGGTCGTCGCGTGGTGGCTGGGCGATGCGGTGGGCGGCGGCGACCTGCGTGCCTACACGCTGGTCAAGGCCGTGTCCTTCCTGGGCACGCTGGGCCTGCTGGCCGCCCTGGCCCCGCGGCACAGCCGGGGCTGGGTCTACGTCCTGGGCATCGCGCTGTATGGGCTCGCCGCCATTACGGAGGCGGCGGACCGGGTCATCTTCCAGGCCACCGGCTTCATCAGCGGGCACACGCTCAAGCACCTGCTGGCGGGCGTGGCCGTGCTGGCGCTGGCCTGGATGCTCGCTTCCCGCACCCCCCTGCCGGCCGCCCCGGCGCGGAACCCCGCGTCGTAGTCCCTCAGAGGCGCTTTTCTTCCCGGGCCGATTGCGTTAAGGGGAAGAGCGGCCAGGGTCCGCAAGGTATTGTAATCATAACTTCTTTAAGTACGTTGGTTCGCCGCGGAGATAGGGTCGCGGCAAGGCCGCCATGAATGGGTCCCGGCTCTCTCTGGCGGTCGTGTCTGCGCTGGGCTGCCTGCTCGTCGAGGCGGTCGTTCCTGCCGGGGCCATGGCCCAGGCATTGCTGGTGCCCAACGCCCGCGCGGTGCCGGGGGAGCTGGGCTTCCTGATGGGCGGCGCGCTGACGGCCCTGGCCAGCGGTGGGGAGGCGCTCTGGTTCAACCCTGCCGGCCTCGCGCTGGAAACCGGAGCGCGCCTGACCGTCGGTGGCGATGCGCTCCGGCTGCAGAGCGCGGTCGCCGGTGGCCCCGCCAGCGAGACGGCCGAGCTGGCGCCGGGCAGCCTGGCCTATGCCCAGGTGCTGGGCGAGCGGCGCGGCTACCCGCGCTTCGTGCTGGGGCTGGGGCTGGCGCAGACGACGGATCAGCGCCTGCCGACCCGCATCGAGGGCACGCGCCCTGGCAGCGCCGCCTCCCTGCCGCCGGGCTGGAGCCCTCCCGGCGGGTCGATCGATGCGAACTTCCCCCAGGGTTTGACGGTTACGGACAGCGGGGACGCCAGCGGCGTGCTGCGCATCCTGGCGCCGGGCGTGGCGCTGGGCATCGCCCCGGCGGACTGGGTGCGCGTGGGCATCGGCCTGGAGCTGGAGCGCGTCACGCTCTCCGAGCGCGCGGACCTCGCCACGGGCTACAGCGCCGCGACCAGCGGCGGCGGCACGCTGAGCGGCCAGTCGCAACTGGGCTGGCGGCTGGCCGGTGAGGCGCTGCGAGCGGTCAGCTCCTGGGGCGTGCAGCTCGATCTCTCGCCGAGCTGGCTGCTGGGCCTGGCGCTGCGGCTGCCTTCGGAGCACCTGCGGGGCGCCGGTCGCATCCGCTATCAGCGCAGCGATGCCCTGACCCAGGACAGCGGGGGCACGCCGGTCAGCGGCAGCGATACGGTGCTCGTGGCCCATGACGGTCTGCCCTTCCGCCTGGAGAGCCCGCGCCGCGTGCAGTTGGGCCTGGCCTACCGCAGCGACCGCTTTCTGATCGAGGTGGACCTGTACCGCACCGGCGCCCAGGCGCCCTACGAGGCGCTGCCCGCCAGCGAGAGCCAGCCGCCCTCGACGGTGCCCTTCGTGCTGCCCGCCGTGCGTACGGCGGGCACGGCGGTGCTGGGCGGGTCCGTGGGGATGGCCTACGCCCAGACCGAGCGCACGTCCGTGCTGCTGTCCTTCGCGTCCGATCCCGCGTCCGTGCCGCCCGACGATGGGCTCTTCCGCAGCGTGGACGTGACCACCCTCAGCGCCGGGGCTTACCACGTGCGGGGCGACCTGTCCGTCTCGATCGGCGTGGTCTACCGCGAGGCCAGGCAGGCCGGCGTGCCCGTTACGCCACCCGACGGCGGGCAGCCCGTCCCGCTGGACGTGAACCTGCGCGAGCTGGCCGTGCAAATGGGCACCTCGCTCGCCTTTTGAAGCGACGCCGTCCGCAGTGCCGCTGTTGGAGACGCCCATGGCCCACCCCGTCCGCCGCTCGCTCCGCAGTCGTAGCGTGGCGGGCGTGCTCCGGCCGCGCGGGGTCTGGGCCGCGCCGTGGACGGCGGGGTTGGCGGGGGCGCTCGCGCTGCTCGCCCTGGGCGGCTGCGTGGATTCGGCGACCAACGCAGGCGGCCACTCCGGCTCGATCCTGGGCGGCTGGACGCTGCAGGCCGATCCGACCTGCCGGGAGACCCTGGCGTTCCTGCCCGGCGGGCGCTTCCTGCACGGCGTGGCGCTGGACCTGTCCGGCGACCCCACCGAGCAGGTGCGGGGCGGCACCGTCAGCGGTGGGGACGTCACCGATGACGCGGGTTCGCTGAGCGCGGCGCTGAGCGCGGACCGTGCCGCGGGCGACCCGGCGCTGGCCTACTGCGGCACGTGGCTCGGGGCCCGCCGCAGCGCGCTGCCGTTTGCGGACGTGCTGGTCGCTGCCGGAATCGATCCGGGCGCGCTCGCCTACCGGCCCGTGCTGCTGCCCGGCGGGGGCGCCGCCTGGATCGGCACGGACAGCGCGGCGCAGGCGGATCGCTTCGCCCTGCTGCGCGATGGCGACGTGCTGCATGGCTTCACGCTCGAGGACGCCCTGCCTGCGGGCCAGACGCTGTTTCAGCGCACGCCTTCGCTGCTGCCCAGCCAGTTCCCGCTCGATCTGGCGGGCGCGCTGGTGGTCAATCTGCCGCAACAGGCCTTGGCGCAGACCTTCAGCGCGACGGCACCCTCACAGACCCTGCAGAGCCTGCTGCTAAGCGTCCACAGCGCCGTCGACGTGCGCTTCGGCAGCGCCGCCGCAGCGCCCACTGGCGTGCCGGCCTGCACGCTGGTCGTGTGGGACAGCGCCCACTTCAATGGCGCGCCCGTCGACCCCAATCCCCTCGCAGCGGGCGCCACACCGCTGGTGCTGACCCTGAATCCCGGCGCCGGCGACCCGCTGCTGGTCTCTCCGGCCCAAAGCACGGAGCCGGAGCAGGTCTACCTGCTGCCCGTCGAGGTGATGGCGCCTGCCGCGGGCGTTTGCAGCGTCAACATCCGCGCGCGTCCGCTGGTGGCGCGCATCGTGGCCGAGCACCTGGCGCAGGCGCTGGCGGATCGCTTCACGCTGACGCTGAGCAGCGGCCCGGCCTACCTGCTGGGCACGCCCGCCGGCGGCCAGACCCTGCGCGCGCTGGCGCTGCTGGGGAGCGACCTGTGGCCGGCGGAGCGCCTGAGCGGGCTGCTGGTGCAACCCGTGCCCGACGCGGCGGACCCGCTGGGATTGTTCGCCGCCGATCCACAGGCGGTGCGCCTCTCCCTGCAATCCAGCGGCGGCGGGCGCTACCTCAGCGCGTTTCCGGCCGGCGGCGGCAGCGGCGTGGGTCCCTTCGTGGCCTATGCCGCGCCGGAGGAGCAGCTCGCCAGCCTGCCCATCGACACGCCGCTGACCCTGGCCCCGGCGACGCAGTCGTGGCTGCCCTTCGCCCTGACGCAGTCGACCGTGCTGCAGATCGACGCGGCGACCCAGGGCCTCGCCACGGGCCTCCTGCTGGACAGCACCGGCACGCAGCTGTTCAGCGCCCAGAGCAGCGGGGCCGGCGGGACGGGCTTCCGCATCGTCTCGCAGCTCGCTGCGGACACGTACCGGCTCGCGCTGCTCGCCGGGCCACTGCCGGTGGACGTCACGCTGAGCGTGGCCAGCCTGGCGGGCCTGGGGCTGCCCGATGCCGCGCTCGAAGCGTGCCTGATCGACGCGGCGCCCGGCGCCGACCCCGCCACGCTGCGGGTCGCCGATTGCGGCGGCCGCACCCTCGTCTCGCTGGAAGGGATCGCGGCGTTCGGCGCGCTGCAGGCCCTGCGCCTGGACGACAATCCTATTGCGGATCTGGCGCCGCTGGCGGGCTTGCCGCGCCTCGCGGAGCTCTCGCTGGCCGGCAGCGCGGGGTTGGACCTGTCCCCGCTGGGCGGCGTGGCCAGCCTGTACCGGCTCTCCCTGGCCCGCGCGCCGCTGGACGCCGCGGCCCTGACCGCGCTGCAAGGACTGGCCGACCGCCTGACGCAGCTCGATCTGCGCGGCGCCACCGGCCTTTCGGCCGCCGACGTGACGGCCCTCAAGGCCGCCCTGCCCAATACCACGGTGCTGGCGCCGGACGGCACGGTGCTGGAGTAGAAACGGTGCTGGAGTAGAAACGGTCTCGAAAAGGTTCGGACGCGGGACCTCGCCTCGTCCCGCCGTTGGCGGGACATCCCTCTCCGCAAACGGAGAGAGGCAGACCCGGCGCGAGCTGGGTCGGGGTGAGGGTGCGCGCCGCGTGTAATTGAGACTGCTTCTGGCGGGGAAAGGAGTTTGGGGAAAGGGGTGCTACCCAGGCCCCGCACGCCCGCCTGGACTTTCCTCGCCGATCATGGTATACATATGTTCTACTTCTTCCTTTTCCCCTTAACCCCCCGGCCGTTGCCCCTTCCCAAAGCGCGGCCGGGGGACTTTACGCCGTCGCGCAGCCCATGGCCACAACGAAACCGATTACGAAACGAACCCGCTTGCCGTTCCCATAGAGGGGGCGCGGGGGAGCGTGCCCTTCGACTTCGTTCAGGACAAGCTCCCCCGCCCGCCTTTGCCGTTGCCGTTCATGCTGAGGAGGAGAATAGATGGCCACGAAGAAACAGATTGCCGCCAACCGCCGCAACGCCAAGAAGTCCACGGGCCCGCGCACGGCGGCCGGCAAGGCGAAGGCCGCGCAGAACGCCACCAAGCACGGCCTGCTGGCGCGGCAGCCGGTGCTGCCGGACGAGGACGGCGCGGAATATGAGGAGTTGCGCTTGAGCCTGATCCACGAGCTGTGGCCGGAGACGCCAGTGGAAAAGCTGATC